>JBIQNJ010000014.1:0-47190 GCA_044462445.1 Truepera radiovictrix
TGTGCGCCAGAGCCTCGGCCACGGCCGCCCGGTCGCTCTCAGGCGAGCCCTCCACGGTGGGCACCAGCTCGTCTATGGCGATGGCCTGGCCCGGGTTCAGACCCCACGTCACGGTGGGCGGCACGTCGGCCGCGTCTATCACGACCAGGTCGTCGTAGCGGCAGCCCTGGTCGCTCGCCAGCGCCTTCCAGCGCGCTACCGCCCCGCTCCACTCGGCGCCCTGCGGAGAGTACGGGCGCCCTTCCAGGTAGTCGTAGGTGGTCTGATCGGGGTTCACGTAGCCGCAGCGTGCCCCGCCCTCGATGCTCATGTTGCAGATGGTCATGCGCTCTTCCATGCTCATGGCCTCGATGGTGCTGCCGGCGTACTCGTAGGCGTAGCCTATGCCGCCCTTCACGCCCAAGGTACGGATGATGTGGAGGATCACGTCCTTGGCGTAAACCCCGGGCCGCAGCGCGCCGTTCACCTCGATGCGGCGGAGCTTGGGCTTCGACATGGCGATGGTCTGGGTGGCCAGAACGTCGCGCACCTGGCTGGTGCCGATGCCGAACGCGATGGCGCCGAAGGCGCCGTGGGTGCTCGTGTGGCTGTCGCCGCACACGATGGTGGTGCCGGGCTGCGTGATGCCCTGCTCGGGTCCGACCATATGCACGATGCCCTGCCGGCCCGAGCCTACGTCGAAGAAGGTGATGTCGTTGGCGGCCGTGTTACGCCTTAGGGCCCTGATCATGGCGTCCGCCAGGGGGTCCTCGTAGGGTTCTATGCGCGTGTGGGTGGGCACTATGTGGTCCACCGTGCCGAAGGTGCGCTCGGGGAAGGCCACCGTGAGTCCCAGGTCGGCCAGCATGTCGAAAGCCTGGGGGCTGGTGACCTCGTGGATGAGGTGGGTGTCGATGAAGAGCTGATCCTGCCCGCTGCGCAGCGTGCGCACCTTGTGGCTGCTCCAGACCTTGTCGAGCAGGCTGCGGGGGCCGGCCTTCGGTTCTATGCTGCTGTCTTCTGTTCGGCTCACTTGTCACTCCTAGTAGAAGACCCCCGGCTGGTTAGGCCGGGGGTCGTGAATCGCTCGAGCGTAGGCGCTTCGCGCCGCTGCCGTCAGCTCACGCCACCCGCTTAGCTAGTAGTAGGCCGTACAGTGCCCGTGGGGCCACGAGACGGTCGGCGAGAGTGCACTGCATGGCGGCGAGTATATGGTGCTCCTCGTGGGGCGTCAACTCAGCAGCGCCAGCACGGCGGCCGCCGACCACGCCTGGGGCCGGCACGCCACCGGGTACGGCACCGGCGGACGCTCGTCGCGGGGGTAGCCGCTGATGAGCTCGGGAGCGCGCCCGTCAGGCTGGCTCGCGGCCAGGTCCAGCAGCGCGTCACGCACCCGCAGGGCCTCGGTCTCGAAGCCGTAGCGCCGCAGTCCCAGGCCTATGAGCGCCGTGTCGTGCGGCCATACCGAGCCGTTATGGTAGCTGACCGGGTTGTAGCGCACCTCGCGCGTCGAGAGCGTGCGGAAGCCCCAGCCGCTCCACATGTCCTCGGCGAAGAGGGTAGTGACCAGGGGCTCCGCGTACTCGTGAGGCACGATGCCCGTCCACAGAAGCTGACCGGCGTCGGAGCTGCGGACGCTCAACGGGGTCTTGTCGCCGTCCAGGGCGAGTGCGTAGGTCCCCAGGTCCTCGAGCCAGAAGCGCTCGTGGAAGCGCTGCTGCAACATCTCTGCCCGCAGCGCGTAGTCGCGCGCCGTGCGCTCGTCGCCCCTGTGCCGGCAGAGGCGAGACGCCGCCTGGAACGCGGCGAAGGCGTAACCCTGGACTTCGCTCACCGCTATCGCCCCCGAGGCCAGCCGGCCGTCGGCGTGCGACAGGGAGTCATGCGAGTCCTTCCACGACTGCACCGTCAGCCCTTTGCCGCCGCTGGCGCCCGTGAACTCGAAGAAGCCGTCGCCGTCCGGGTCGGCGTGGTCGTCGAGCCAGCGCAGCGCGGCGCGCCAGTGAGGCTCCAGTTCCGCGGTCAGCCCGGGCTCGTTCACCTGCCCCAAGAGCATCAGGAACAGCATGGTGGAGTCGATCGAGCCGTAGTAGCGTCCGAACGGCACCACCCCTGTGCGTGCCAGCACGCCCTGCCGGAGCTCGTGCAGGATCTTGCCGGGCTGTTCGCTGCGGCTCTCGTTGGCGGCCACACCCTGGTTGACCGCCAGGTGGCGAAGCGTCCCTACGGCCAGTGCAGGCTGCCAGCGGTGGAGCATGGCGGCCGTGATGAGAGAGTCGCGCCCGAACGTGGTGACGAACCAGGGGATGCCGGCGGCGGCGACCGGCCCTTCCGGGGTGGCGAGCAGCAGGCCGCGCAGGTCGCTTATCGCTTGCAGGACGGCGGCGGACCCTGAAGGGAAGCGCGCCTGCCACTCCGGTAGCGACGGCAGCGGCAGAGCGGTCTCGAGGGGGCTTGCGATGTTGATCCGGACGCCTAGGCGCACACGCTCTCCGGGCTCCAGCCGGAGCCGGAACAGCGCGTGATCCTCAGCCAGAGAGGCGGGCGCCAGGGAGAAGTGCAGCGCGGCGGCGAACGCTAGACCATCCTCGCTGGTATGCCGCAGTGCCACGGAACATGGGTCCACAGGGGCGACCTCTACGACGCGCGCGGCCTGGTGCCAGCCGCGCACCTCGAACAGGTCCGCGTAGTCGGCGGCGAAGTCCAGCCGCACGTCCAGCGACCTTCGCATGAGCGAGGTGTTGCTTACCAGCAGCTCATCGCTGAGCCCCGTAGCGCCCAGCTGCACGGTGCGCTGCACCCCGACGAGCTGCTCCGGGCCGCTGATCAGCGACAGGTGCTGGTGCGCCAGGTCGGTGCGCGTGGTGCGGCACACGAGCGACTGTAGCTCGGGTTGGAACGTCCAGCCGTAGCGGCTGAGGAAGCGCGTGTCGCGGTTGTACAGGCCGTCCTCGCCGGTGCGGACCATGCCGTCTGAGCCGGCGACTAGGAAGGTGTAGTTCTCCTTCAAGACCAGGTTCTCGGTGAAGTTCAACGGTCTTACTCCTTGCTGCCGCCGTAGGCTATGCCCTCGATGAAGTAGCGCTGGAACACGATGAACAGGATGATGATCGGCAGCGCGCTCAGGACCGCGCCGGCGAGGATGAGGCCCCAGTCGCCGCTGCCGCCGTAGACGTTGCGGAAGGTGAGCAGGCCGATGGGGAGCGTCTTTATGTCCTCCGGGGTCGTCAGTACCACGAGCGGCCAGAAGAAGTCGTTCCAGGCGCCCTGGAAGGTCAGGATGGTCAGCGCTCCGAGGGCCGGCCGTGCCATAGGCAGCACCACGCTCCAGAAGCGGCGCCAATGGCTGGCGCCGTCTATCATGGCGGCCTCCTCGACCTCACGTGGGATGCTCTCGAAGAACTGCTTCATGATGAAGACCGCGCCGGCTCCGACCAGTCCGGAGAGTACGACGCCCGTGAGGCTGTTGAGGAGGGTGGGCTGACCCCACAGGCGTGACAGGCCGAAGATGCCGTCGCGCAGTACGAGGTAGTTGCTGATGAATATCACCTGACTCGGGATCATCTGGGCGAACAGCACCAGCATGAAGACCAGGCCGGAGCCGCGGAAGCGCAGGCGCGCCAGGGCGTAGCCCGCCATGCTGGCGAGGAGGAGTGTGCTCAGCACCTTGGCCGTGGCGATGAGGAACGAGTTGGCCGTCCAGCTCAGGAAGAGCGAGCGGCCGCTGGTGACGCTGCGAGCCTCGTTGAAAACGCGCCGATAGTTGTGGAAGACGTAGCCGAGCGAGCCGGGTGCGATGTTGTCGTAGGAGGCCACCAGACCTAGGCGCTCCAGGCGGGTGGGCGGCAGGGTGGCCGACACCAGCACGTAGTCGCGGCTCGGCGACTCCACGTCGAGCGGCAGGCGGTTCACCTCCGGGCCGGCTCCGTCGTGCCGGATGGTGATGCCGAAGGTGACGAACGTGCCGGCCACGGCCTCGCCCCGTACCTCGTACTCACCTGAGGTGCGCGCCACTTCCTCAGGCGGCTGGGTGACGGCGTAGTCTGCTGCGTAGGTGATGGCCTGCACGGCGCCTAGGCCGCTGCCGGGCCGTCGGCGGGGTACGGCGGCGGCGGGCGCCGTTATCTGCACCCCGTCTGGCACGAAGTAAGTCAGCTCGAACTCCACGCTCGCGCCCGGGGCGAAGCCGCCCCAGAACGGGTCGCCTGCTCCGGCGCGGCCGAGGCTGGCGGCTGCAGCCCAGTTGGCCGGCGCCAGCTGCGGGATGCGCAGGGTGGGTGGGTACTCCAGCGGGTTGGTCTTGAGGCTCGACAACGTCGCGAACAGCAGCGGACCCAGGAACAGGATAGAGAAGAGCAGCATGAGCGCGTACACGAGGCCGGCCCGGGCCCAGCGGCGCCGGGCCTGCCAGCGCACGAGCATGCCAGGGTCGACCTGCCTGGCTGCGAGGCTCACTTGACGCCCTCCGACCTGATGAAGCGGCGCTGAACGGCGACGATGATGAGCGTGAGCAGCGCCAGGAAGATGGCGGCCGCAGAGGCGAAGCCTACCTCGGGCAGCTGGGCGCCTGGGAACATGCGGTCGTACACGAAGTAGGCCAGGGTGATGACGCTCCGCAGCGGCACGGCGTTGCCGAAGATGGCCACCTGGTCGAACATCTGTAACGTGCCTATGAGCCCCATGGTGACCACCAGGAAGGTCACGGGCTGCACCGCCGGCAGGGTGATATGCCGGAACTGCTGGGCGGGTGTGGCCCCGTCCAGGGCGGCGGCCTCGTAGTGCGCGCGGGGTACGTCCTGCAGGGCGGCGAGGAACATCAGCATGAACGTGGGGATGGTGGTGAAGATGTTCTGGATCATGATCGCCACCAGCGGTACGGGCGCGCGGAGCCAGCCGGGGAACACCCCGGGCACCTCCTGGCGGGTCTGCAGCCAGATGAAGCCGATGGGGTCTACCGTGCGCGGCTCGACGAGGCCCGTCAGGAACAGCACGAAGGTGGCGGCACCGGCTAGCAGCGAAGAGATGACGAACAGTGCAGGATCAAGGAGGCCGGCGGGCAGCCCCCGGCGCCGCTCCAGCGTGACCTGCAGCACCTGGAAGAGAGCTAGCAGCACCAGGAACGTGCCTATGAGCGGCAGCCAGGTGGCTAGCTGGGTGGCGAGATAGTTGAACAGCCCGCGCCGCTGATACATCCACAGGAAGATAAGGGTGATGACGACACTGCTCGTAACAGACGGCATGTAGAAGGCGGTGCGGAAGAAGACGATACCGCGCACCCGCTGGTTCAGGGCGGCCGCCATGAGGAGCGCCCCTGCCGTCTGCACCGTGGTGACGGCGGCGGAGAAGATGAGGGAGTTGCGAAGCGCCGTGAGGAAGTTGTCGTCCTGGAACAGGTTGGCGTAGTTACGTAAGCCCACCCAGCGGGGCTCGTTGAACAGGTTGTAGTCGGTGAAGCTGAAGAACACGGCCCGCGCCGTAGCGAAGACGAAGAAGATGATGAGCGTGAGCAGGAACGGTGACAGGAACAGCCAGGCTGCTACGGCGTCGCGGGATCGCAGGTTCATCCTTCACCTCTGGAGGCGCCGGGGAGTGCCACGCTATGGGCGCTCCCCGGCGAAAGGCGTCAGTCGGTCAGCGGCTGCGCTGCAGCAGGGCGTCAAGCTCCCGCTGCGCTTCCTGCAGGGCTGTCTGGCTGTCGGCCTGCCCGCTCATCACGGAGCTGAGCGCGTTGTTCAGCGGACCCATGTAGTCTGTGCCGACCGAGCCGAACTGGAACCCGAGCACGGCGCCGTCGCTGGCGTTCTCGAAGATCGTCAGGTTGGCCTTGGCCTCGGCGGTGTCTTGGGTGAAGTACGGGTTGTCTGCCAGCGCTTCGCGGCTCGGGATGGCGAGGCCCTGTTCGAGGATGAACTGCTGAGCCTTCTCGCTCGTCAACGCTTCCAGCACCGCCAGGGCCGCATCAGGGTTGGCCGTGTCGGCGTTCACGCCCCACGCCACCGTGTAGATGAAGTTGCCGCGTTCACCGGTGGTGGGAGAGAGGGGAAGCGGGGCAGTGCCGTACTGCAGGTTGGGCGCGGTATCGCGCAGGAAGCCCAGCATCCAGGCGCCCTCTATGGCCACCGCGGCCTGCTCGTTGGCCAGGCAGTCACCGGGCCAGCCGGCGCCCAGGTCCGCCGGCTGGACGGCCACGCCGGAGGTCACCAGGCTGGTGTAGTGCTCGAAGGCCGAGGCGAAGGTCGGGTCGCTCAGGTCCACGCCGCCGTCATCCGTGAACGGCGTCCAGCCGTTGGCGTAAGCCCACGCGCCCATGCGGGCGAAGTCTGCCGGCAGGCATGCGCCGTACACGTCAGGGCCCAGATCGGAGACCGCCTGCAGCTTCGCGGCGAAGTCGTTCCAGTCGTCGTCGGCGTCGGGGTACTCGACGCCGGCTGCGTCGAAGAAGTCCTTGTTGTAGAAGACGGCAAGGGTGTTGAAGTCCTTGGAGATGCCGTACACGTGGCCGTCTACCTCGTAGACGCTCATGAGGCTGGGGATGAACGCGGCCGTGTCGATGCGACCGTCGAGCGCCATCACCTTGCCCGTGGCGATGATGCCGGGCGCGGTCTCGCCCGGGATGTAGAACACGTCAGCCGCTGTGCCGGCGGAGAGCGCGTTGGTGAGCACCGCGTTGTAATCGGTCTCGATCGGTTCGTACTGGATGGTTATGCCGGCCGCTGCGAGGTCGGCACCGATGACCTCGTCTATCAGCCTCTGAACGATGGCCGGGTCCTGACCGCCGTAGCCTTGAACGCGGATGGTCGTCTGCGCCATGGCGACGGTGGTGATCAGTAACAGAGCCAGGATGATGAGCCTTCTCATGTCTTCCTCCCAGGTCGTGCGGGTACGGTCAAGGCGAGTCGAACGCTCGCGCTTGCGACAGGTTCTCAAGCGAACGGGCCTACTGAGTCGGTCCGGTTGACTCCTTCCTGCGGGTGGTGGTGCCCCGCACCTTCAGCTGCACGGGCAGGTTCACGCCGCGGGGCGGCAGACCTTCCATGCGCTCGCGCAAGAGCGCGACTGTGGTGGCGCAAAGCTGAGACACGTCCTGGTGGATGGTCGTCAGGTCGGCACCCGTTTCGGGCAGGTCGTCGTAGCCGACGACGGAAACATCGAGTGGTACGCGCAGACCGAGGTCCTCGAGAGCGGCGACGGCGCCGCGCGCCAGCTCGTCGGAGGCCGCTACGATGGCCGTGGCTCCTGACGCCCGCCCGAAGCCGTGGCGGACGGCGCGGTAGCCGGCGAGGCTGTCGGCGACGCCCCGTACCGTGCACGGCTCGAGGGGCTCGAGGCCGGCCCTGGCGCAGGCGTTCAGGTAGCCCCGATAGCGGTCGTGGTTCGACTGATGGACGGGCGTTCCGCTCAGGAAGAGGATGCGGGTGTGGCCCAGGCGTATGAGGTGGCTGGTGGCCTGATCGCCGCCGTCAACGTCGTCGGGCGCTACCCAGCTGCTGTCCTCGCTGTGGCCCACCAACACGAAAGGCACGTTGCGGGCCCGCAGATAGGCTATGCGTGGGTCGTCGTCGCTGGCGCCATGCAGGATGAGCGCCTCAGGCAGCCAGGCGGGCAGGCCGTTAGCGCCCGTCGGCACCTCGGTGAAGCGGTAGCCGTGCGGCTGTAGCTCCGCGATGAGGTGTTCCAGGAACAGCATGAAGAACGGGGTGAGCCGACGGGCGCCCTGCGGCAGGTTCAGGCCCACGGTCACGGCTTTGAGCGACAGCGTGCGGGCCGCGTGGTCGGGCTGGTAGTTGAGCTCCTCCACTGCCTGCAGCACGCGTAGCCGGCTGACCTCGCTCACCCCGGCCCGCTGGTTGAGCACGCGGCTGACGGTGCCGGTGGAGACACCGGAGTGTTCCGCCACGTCCTGGATGGTCGCCCGACTTGCCGTGCGTCTGCTGATGGACACGCGTTAGCCCGATTCTGCGCTTCGTGCTCACCGGCCGAAGAGGACCGTAAGCGCTTACAAGAGTGATGGTGGGAGTGTAGGGCATAGGGTGCCTCAAGTCAACCGATGAGCGGTGACAGCGAAGATAACGAGCTGGTGTCAGGCCCCGTAAACGCTTCATGATTCTGCTCGCATAGGCCGTCACCGGCTGGCCGCCGCGCCCGCTAGCGTTGACAACACATAGGACTCCTATATACACTGCCGCAGGAAAGGAGGTACGTGACACCGCTCCCGCAGATAACCACCGGGCTCGCTCGCATCGGCGCCGTCATCCGCTCCCAGGCGTGGCAGCAGGCCGGACCCCTGGGCGTCACCCCGACGCAGTCCCAGATCCTCGTCCTGCTGCACCAGCGCGGGCCGATGCGGGTGGGCCGGCTGGCGGAGGAGCTCGGCATCACGCAGCCCACGGCCAGCGACGCCGTCAAGAGCCTGGTGGGCAAGCAGTTGGTGGCCCGGCGGCGCAGCCTGGCCGACGGCCGCGCTGCCGAACTGGCGCTCACCGAGGCCGGCGTGGCCATGGCCGATCGCCTGGCGCAGTGGCCGGACGCCATGCTGGGCGCCCTGGAGGTTCTGAACGACGAGGAGCGCGCCGTGCTGCTCAAAGTCCTCGTCAAGGTCATCCGGCAGCTACAGGTTCAACAACTGATACCCACCCAGCGCGTATGCGCCACGTGCATGCACTTCCGTCCGAACGTGCACGACGGACCGCAGCCCCATCACTGCGACTACCTGAACACGGCGTTCGGCGATGGCGGGCTGCGGACAGACTGCGCCGAGCATGAGCCGGCCGGTGACGAGCTGTTGCACGAGAACTGGCAGCGGTTCGTGGGCGCGGCCGACGACTGAGCAGCCCGGACGCCATACGAAGAGCGCGGTAGAGAGGTGAGCGAGCAGCGGAACACGAGCTAACGAGACTAACGCCGGCTGAACAAGAGGGTGCCCGCTCGCGGCAACGACCAGGCACCCGGTTCGTACCCCGTCCATAGGACTCCACCCACAGAAAGGGACACCATTCATGATTGCACACGGCAAGTACAGGTTCACCCGCCAGAGCTTCAGGGCGGCCGTCAGGTTGGTCGTGCTGGCTCTCGCGCCTGCGCTCGTAGCGGGGCTCGCTACGGCGCATGAGGGTCACGACCACGGCATACAGGCGGCTGAGGGCAACGCACAGCCGGCGGAGTTCGACATCGTCCACGCGCTCGTGACCATAGAGGGCAACGTCGCCACCTTCCAGATGGCCGTGTCGGGCGCCGCAGGCGAGACCACGCCCACGATCACAGGACAGCTGGCCGGCTCGGAGGTGTTCGCCTACGTCTGGCCCACGACCATCGACAGTTACGAGGTCGGCTTCGAGCACGGGGCCGGCATCCTCGCGTTGGCCGTGACGGCGCACCCTGACTTCGACGACACCCCACTGTTCGACGAGAACGGTGACGGCGACCCCACCAACGACGGCAACGTGTGGCACAGCCACTGGGTGGTTCTGGGGCCTGACGACCAGTGCGGGCAGGGTGCGCTGAAGGTCATCGACATACCCGAAGGCCACAGCCCGCGGCTGCCCAAGACGTGGCCGGGCCTCCCCCTGCTCATAGACAGCCCCGGCTGGCAGCCGCTGCTGACGGGCAGCTCGGTCACCGTGAGCGTGCCGTTCGACGACGTGACCGTGGTGGCGGCAAGCAGCTTCGACGGCGTGACGGCCGGTCTGCGGGTCAACGCCAACGTGCATGCACCCTTGCTGTGCGTGGTCAACGTGTTCGACGTGGCTTCGGGCGACCTCAGCCTGCCCGGGACGCCGGCGCAGTAGCGGGCCCCAAGATCAAAGGTGCGCGCTCGAACCGGTCTTGGCAGGCCGGTTCGAGCGCGCACCTCGCGTTTTCCTTGTGGCGCCAGTACGTATGCGACCTACCGCGCTAGCGGGCCACGAACCCCTGCGAGGTGAAGTCGTAATCGAGCAGATCGGGCCCGCCGTACGCCAGCACCATCTGCCTGGCCTCCTCGCCCGCCGCCGCCACCAGGCCGGCGTCGCCTGTCTCCATGCCGTGCAGGTAGACGGACGTGATGAGCATAGTGCCGAGCATGATCACCTCGGCCATGGCCTGAAGCTCCGCCTCCTCGGCGTACGCCAGCCAGGCGGCTTGCAGGAGGCCGTCACGGACGCCGTCACGGATGCGGTTGCCGCCCTCCACCTCGTCGACCTCGGGCTCGTCGTGAGCCACCTGCCAGGCGATCATCAGGTGGGCGGCCATGACGTCGGCCAGGTCGGTGGTGGAGAAGCCCTGCTCGGCCAGCAGGTGCGCGAACGCCTGCTGCAACTGGCCGCTGTTGAGGGCGGCCAGCAGGTCGGCCCTGGAGACCCCTTGGGTGAGCGTCGGGGCGAGCGTGTCGGCCACCAACTCCATGACCGCCTGCGACACGGCGGGGTCCGGCGTGAACGTGAGGTCGGCCGCTGTGCCGGCCTGCGCCGCCGCAGCAGGATTGGTGGTGACCCTGGCCGCCTCGGGCCTGGTGGTGCCGACGCTCACGATCTCGCCGTCGCGGATCGTTCCGTATGAGCGGCGCTCCATGACGAACGTCCCGCGCAGCTCCAGCCACGCGCCGTGCTCCGGCAGCGCGCCCGACCAGCGCCGCCAGCTGGCGTACACCCCGTAACCCTCGTCGCCCGGGGCGACGAGGCGGAACGAGCTGTCGGCTCGGTCCGCGCGCCGGACCTGGCCGTAGACGGTGATGGTCTGACCGTCTAGCAGCGCCCGCATGCGGTCAGGGTCGCTGTAGCGCATGGCGATGAGCTCCTCGACAGAGAACCTGTGCGAGGCCGCCGCCCCATCGGCGATGTGGGTGGGCCACGCCTCCTCACGGGACGGGGCCGGGTTCTGGGCGCTGGCCACGGAACGGCGCAGGGCGTCGTTCATGATCTCCGTGTGCATGGTGTCGACGATGTTCTGGCCGTACTGCTGCGCCAGGTAGATGAAGTCCACACCCTGTGCCAGGGCCGGGAGGGGAAGGAGCAGCACGAGCAGAAGAGCGATGGAAAGGCGCCTAGTCATGTTCATGATAGGCGCCAGTTTAGGCTTGGCTTCTCTTAGCTTCGTGTGTTCTGCCTGAAGGTCACGTGGCCTGATCGCGAAGGCTCAGTAGTTCGTGCGCCCACCGCGCCCCACAGGCGGAGTGGGCGAGCGGCTGGCCGCTGGTGCGGGCGAGGAGCGCACACCTGCGCCGCGCACCTGCGCGGCGGGCGGGGTGGCGGTGGAGCCACTGCCGCCCGTCTCGACCAGACGCTCGAACTCCTTGGCGTCTACGGAGCGCTCCAGGCCGGTCTCGAAGCTGATGATCTTGCGCAGGTGGAGGTCGGCGAGGCAGGCGTCCATGGTCAACATGCCGATGGAGCCGCCCATCTGGATCTGGGCAGGTATCTGGTGCGTCTTGCCTTCACGGATGAGGTTGCGGATGCCCGCCGTGGCGATGAGGAACTCGAAGGCCAGCACGCGGCCGTCACCGTTGGCGCGCGGCAGCAGCTGCTGGGTGAGGATGGCCTGCAGGTTGTTGGCCAGCTGCACGCGCACCTGCGCCTGCTGCGCCTCGGGGAAGACGTCGATGATGCGGTCGATGGCCTCGGACGCCGTGTTGGTGTGCAGCGTGCCCATGACCAGGTGACCGGTCTCTGCCGCGGTCACGGCGGCGCCGATCGTCTCGTAGTCCCGCATCTCGCCTACGAGGATGACGTCGGGCGCCTGGCGCAGGACGCTGCGCAGCGCCGCCTCGAAGTTCGCGGTGTCCTCGCCCACCTCGCGCTGGTTGACGATGGACGTCTTGTGGCGGTGGAAGAACTCGATCGGGTCCTCGACCGTGACGATGTGCTTGGGGTACTCCTCGTTGATCAGGTCGAGCATGGTGGCGAGAGTGGTGGACTTGCCTGAGCCCGTGGGGCCGGTCACCAGGACGAGGCCGCGGGGAAGACGCGCCACGTCGGCCACCTCCTGGGGCAGGCCGAGCTCGCCGAACGACAGCACCTCGTCGGCGATGGTACGCATGACCCCGCCCACGCTGCCGCGCTGCATGAAGACGTTCACGCGGTAACGACCGTGGCCGGAGAGCGAGAACGAGAAGTCGAGGTCCTTACGCTCTTCGAAGTTCCGCTGCTTCTTCTCGTCCATGAGGGCGTACATCAGACGCCTGGTCATGGTCGGGTTGAGGGTCTCGTACTCGGTCGGGCGCCACTCGCCGTTCATGCGCAGCATGGGTGGCAGGCCCACCGTGATGAGGAGGTCCGACGCCCGCCGCTCTATCGCTAGCTTCAGCAGGTCTACGATGTCGGCCTGTATCTGGGTGGAGCGAATCTGGTCTGCCATCAGTCTCCTTGGGCGTCCGTTGCCCCGCGTTAGTCAGCGGTGCGCGCCAGTACCTCTTCGAGGGTGGTTATGCCCTGGAACGCCTTGTGAATGCCGTCGTCGCGCAGTGACTTCATGCCGCGCTGCATGGCGAGCTCGCGCAGCTCGAACGCCGAGGCCTCCTGCACGATGGCCTTCTCGATCTCGCTGTCGACCACCAGCAGCTCATGGATGGCGTAACGGCCGTTGTAGCCGCTGCCGCCGCACTTCTCACAGCCGACGCCGCGGTAGAGGGTCTTGCCCTCGATCTCCGACTCGGGGATGCCGAGACGGCGCAGCACGTCCGGCTCCGGGGTGGACTCGACCTTGCACTCCTTGCACACCCGCCGTACGAGGCGCTGAGCCAGCACGCCGACGAGCGAGGCGGACACGTTGAAGGCTTCTATACCCATCTCCTGCAGGCGCGTGATGGCGCCGGCCGAGTCGTTGGTGTGCAGGGTGGCGATGAGGAGGTGACCGGTGAGGGCGGCCTCCATGGAGATCTTGGCGGTCTCCTGGTCACGGATCTCACCGACCATGATGATGTCGGGGTCCTGGCGCAGGAAGGAGCGGAGCGCCCTGGCGAAGTCGAGGCCCGCCTTGGCGTTCACCTGCGTCTGGTTGATGCCGGGGATCTCGTACTCCACCGGGTCCTCGATGGTGGTGACGTTGACCTCGGGCACCGCCAGGCGCTTCAGGATGGAGAAGGTGGTGAACGACTTACCCGAACCGGTGGGGCCGGTGATCAGGAACATGCCGTAAGGCTTCTGGATGACGTCCGTGAAGCGCTGGTAGTTGTAGTCGGCGAAGCCCAGGTCCTCGATCTCGGGGATGTCGGACGCCTTGCGCAAGATGCGCATCACCGACTTCTCGCCGTACACGGTGGGCAGGGTAGAGAGGCGGAGGTCGACCTCGAGGTTGCGGTCCTTGAAGCGCACGCGGCCGTCCTGCGGCAGGCGCCTCTCGGCGATGTTCAGGCCGCCCATGATCTTGATGCGCGAGGCGAGAGCGGGCGCCGTGACCTTGGGCATGGTCATGTACTCGCGCAGCGTGCCGTCCTTGCGCACGCGCACGATGACGTTGGTAGGGCGCGGCTCTATGTGGATGTCGGAGATGTCGTTGAGGACGGCCTCGCGGATGATGTTGTTGACGACCTTGACCAGCGCGTTGTCGTCGATGGCGCTGGTGTCTTCCTCTTCCTGGGCGGTGCCGGCGCCGACCTCCTCGACCACGGCGCGCGCCAGCTCGTCCATGTCGGCGCCTTCGCGGTAGAAGCGGTTGAGCAGCCTTGTCAGCGACTCCTCCGTGGCCACGGCCGGGCGGATCTCGCGCCCCGTGATGAGTTGGATGTCGTCGAGCGCGAAGACGTGGCGCGGGTCCTTCATGGCCACCACCAGCACGTTCTCCTCGAGGCGTACCGGCATGGCGGAGTAGCGCCGCGCCGTGGCCTCGGGCACGAGGCTGACGGCGTAGGGGTCGACGCGCACGTTCTCCTCGATGAACTCGAAGCCGAGCTGCATGGCGAGGCTGCGGGCCAGCATGTCGGGGCTGATCTTGCCCGACTGCACGAGCGTGTCCTCGAGCCTGCCACCGCCGGAGCGCTGCTTGTTGAGCGCCTCGTCCACGTCGCCTTGCGTGACGTAGCCCATGTCTACCAGGATCTCGCCTAGCGGCTTGATGCGGCCCAGCTTGGCCTGCTCCTCGAGCGCACGCCTGAGCTGCTCGCGCTTCAGGCGCTTGTTCTGCAGCAGCGTCTCGCCCAACCGGCCCTGGTCGTGGGCGTACATGGCGTCTATGCGCTGTTCGACCGACTGCAGCGGGCTCACGACGAACGAGACGTTGTTGGCGACGATGGACTCCACGTCTGCTATGCGGCGGGGGTCCGCGACCGCCACCACCAGACCGCCGTTCTCCTCCTTGAAGGGCACGGCGGAGAACTGCACGGCGTCGAGTCTGAGCAGGTAGGCGGCGAGCTTCTCGCTGGGCGGCTCTACGGACAGGTCTGCCACGAACGGCACCTGGTACTGCTCGGCCAGCAGGCGGGTGAGCTGCTCTTCGCTCAGGTGACCCCGCTGCACGAGCACGCGGCCGAGCATGACGCCGGTGGCCTGGTGCTCATCGACGGCGTTAGCCAGCTCGGCCGCGGTGAGCAGCCCCGCCGCCACGGCCAGGTTGCCGAGGCGCTGAGTGGCGTCCACCTCCAGGTCGTGCGGCGGCTCCAGCCCCAGCTCGGGGTAGTAGGTGGCCAGCGCCCACAGCATCTCCTTGTTGAGCGCCAGGTAGGGCTCCACGAGGCAGCCGGAGGCGTCCTCGACCTCCTCGATGGAGAGGGCGTCCAGGGGATCGACGAACGCAACACGCAGGCGGTCCTGGTCGAGGGCGAACGGTATGGCGCGCAGCTCGCTGGCCAGTTCGGCCGGCAGCTTCACGAGGGCGTCCGCCATGACGTCTACGCGGGGCAGGTTCACGAGCGGCACCCCGATCGACTCCTCGATGGCGCGCGCGATGCGCTGCTCGGAGATGATGCCTAAGTCGATAAGGATGTCTGCCAGGCGGCCACCGACCTCGCTATGGCGGGCGATGGCCTGCTGAAGCCCGTCGTCTGTGACGTAGCCTCGTTCCAGGAGCACGGCGCCAAGCCTCTTGTCGCCGATCGAAAGGACTGCCACGCTCATCGCTCCTTCAACACCAATCTTTCTATACGCCTAGCCAGGCGCGTGTGGGGAAGCTTGCCCGGTGACAGCGGTCGCACCAGGATCGTCTTCAGGCCGGCCTGACGCGCCCCCAGCACGTCTGTGAACAACTGATCGCCGACCATGGCGGTCTGCGCGGGCGCCGGCCCGCCTAGCAGTCTGAGCCCACGCCGGAAGGCGACCGCGAACGGCTTGCCGGCCAGCGACAGCGCAGGAACCCCCACTTCGGCGGCGATGGCCGCCACGCGCGCCTGTGATCCGTTGGAGAGGATGGCCACAGGGTAGCCGGCCGCCTTGAGCGTCGAGAACCACCCCTTGATGCTGGGGTCGAGGCTCTCGGCCGTGGCAGACAGCAACGTGTCGTCGACATCGACGAGCAGCGCACGGATGCCGGCCCCGGCCAGCAGCTCTGGGGTGACGTCGTGCACCGACCCGACTCGCAGGTGCGGGTTTAACACGGGCGAAGTCTAGCACGGGGTTTAGGCGACCCGAGTATGAAACTTGATGCTCTTGGCCCGCTCTGGGTTTATGCTTAGCGGCTTGCCCCGGCGTGGTCCAGAGCGTCATGGATGAGCGGCACGAACGTCTCGGGATCGTCGATCCACGGGTAGTGACCCGTGGCCAGGAGGCTGGTGAGAGCGGCGGGCATGCGAGCGAGAGCGGCCTCCGCCTGCACCGGGAACGACGTGCCGTCTTGCGTCCCTGCGATCACCACGACGGGTACCGCGATGGCGCCGAGCAGGTCCAGCACGTCGAGCTGCCACACGCCCACTGGTACATCCTCCTCGGAGGGCCCCAGCAGCGCCTCGGAGTCGGCATGCTCCAGCCTCAGGCGCGAGGCCGGCGTGGGGAACTGCAGTGCGTCGAAGAGGGTCTTCGGGTTGACCAGGCCGAAGGCCTCGTCCACCAGCTGCGTCGGGTCGCCGGCGACCTCCTCGCCTGCGCCGCCGTCAACGGCGGGAGCGACGCCTCCGGCGATGGCCGCCGCGGCGCGGTTGAGCGTTCCTGCCAGCAGTGGCATGGAGAGCCACGGGTTCACCAGCACCAGGCCCTTGACCAGCTCCGGATAGTCCGTGGCCGCCTGCACGGCCACCATCGCACCGAAACCGTGCGCCAGCAGTGTGGCGCCGTCTAGCTGAAGCCCGGTCAACACCGCCGCCACGTCTTGTGCGAGCAGCGCCAGGTCGGCCGAGCCGCTACCGTAGCTGCGTCCGGCGCCACGCTGGTCGGCGTACAGCATCTGGAACCGCGTCAGGTCGTCACCGGCCAGGTCGCGGAAGGAGTGGCTGTTGTAGCCGGGACCGCCGTGCAGGTAGTACACCACGGGCGCGGCTTCCGGTCCGCAGCGCTCCACGTACAGATCGGCGTCAGGTCGTTCTATGGTGAGCGTCTCGTCCAGCACGCCTTCGGCGTCGTCCAGTGGCTGTGCGTCCATAGCTTTACTCTACGGCCGCGCCCGCATGGCGTGCTGTCCATTACAGGCACTCATGGACTCCCAACCTCCATCTACGGCCGCGCCCGCCTGGCGTGCTGCAGGCCGAAGAGCCTCTCGGCATTGGCGTCCAGCACCGGTTCGAGCTCCTCCAGCGGCACGCCCCGCGCGTCGGCCAAAGCCTGCGCCGTGTAGCGCACCCAGCCGGGCAGGTTGCGTTGGCCCCGGTGCGGCACGGGCGCCAGGTAGGGGGCGTCCGTCTCTACCAGTAGTCGCTCCGCCGGCAGCTCTGCTGCGAGGTCCCGCAGGTAGCCCGCGCTCTTGTAGGTCAGGGGACCGGCGAAAGACACCAGCCAGCCCAGCTCCAGGCCCGCCTCCAGCAGCTTCACGTTGCCGGAGAAGCAGTGCAGCACCCCCCGCCTGTGGCCCGCGCCCAAGATGGCCCGGCGGGCCTGGTCATGAGCTTGCGTGGACCCGTCCTTGTCTCGCACATGGAGGATGAGCGGCTTCTCCACGCGGGCGGCCAGCTCGGCCTGCCACTCGAAGGCGGCCGCCTGCGCGGTGGGGGTCTCGTCGTCCCAGTAGCGGTCGAAGCCCGTCTCGCCGATAGCGACCACCAGGGGGTGAGCCGCCAGCTCCTCGATGCCGGCTCGTTCGGCCGCGTCCTGAGCGCGGGACGCGTCGTTCGGGTGTATGCCCACGGCCGCGAAGACGTTGCTGTGGCTCGTGGCCGCCGCCAGGGCCTCGCGGCTTCGAGCGAGGTCGGTACCTACGGTGACCAGCGCCGCCAGCGCCGGATCGGCCGCGGCAGCAGGGTCCTCACACCTGTCTAGATGGCAGTGGCTGTCTATCACCCCTAAACCTTAAGGCCTCGGCGCGGTGGCCGCCGTCAGAAGTCAGAAGTTCGTGAGAGGACTGTGAGACTTCTGTAATAAGCCCCCTGCTACCTTGCGTGCCATAGGGCGCTGGAGCACTCCACGCCAGAGGAACGAACGACAAGTCTTGAGTGGAGATGAGGCAAATCATGGTGCAGGAACTGAACATGAGCGACAAGATCCGCAGCCTGAGCAACGAGGAACTCAGCGAGATCATCGCCAACTGCGAGAACGCCATCACCAACGGCACGGCCGTCATCGACGACTACGAAGCGTTCGTCATCTGTCAGAAGGAACTCGCGCACCGTACGTGGTCCTGAAGTAAGTCGCACCTTCGACTTCCCCTCAGGCGCTGAGCACGACCCCGGGAGTCGGGTCATGCTCAGCGCCCTTCTGGCTATCGCCCAAGCGCGTCACGTATTAGCATGGGCGCATGTCCACGCGCGTCCGCCTGTCAGAACGTCGCGAGGGGCCGCACACAGGTCTTCTGTCCAAGGCCGGCCGCATCGGTTACCGGGGCGTCACGTTCGCGGTTGTGGCCGCGCTGTTGATGGCGGGCTGCGCTCCGAGCGCGGCCAGGGCCGATGCCTCTTCCAGGCAGGCCCCCAAGACCGTGGCCGCGGTCATCCCGGCTTCGCAACTGCACCAGCAAGGCACGGCCTCCTGGTACGGCCCCGGCTTCGCCGGCCGCCGCACGGCCAACGGCGAGGTCTTCGACCCCAGCCAGCTCACGGCCGCCCACAAGGAGCTGCCCTTCAACACCCTGGTGCGCGTTACCAACACGCGTAACCAGATGAGCGTCGTCGTGCGCATCAACGACCGCGGCCCGTTCGTGGGCGGCCGCATCATCGACCTGTCGCGCGCAGGGGCCGAAGCCATCGGCATGGTCGGTTCGGGCGTCGCGCCCGTGACGCTCGAGGTGCTCACTCTTCCCGAAGGCGTCGTGCGTATCGAGACCGACAGCCAGCTGAGCGGCTTCGAGGTCGTGTCGCGCTTCCACCCCGTGGGCACGCTCATGGTGCTGACCCCCATGGTGGGCGGCGAGCCCATCGTGGTGCGGGTGGTATCGCAGACCCTGCCGATCGAGAGCCCGGCCGACATACTCGTGGGTTACGAGCTGTTCGCGGCCGTGGGTTCGCAGGCGCGCCTGCACGTCAACTGAACCTGGCTAGCCGGTCTCCCGGAGCTCGGTCGTCGACGCGCAGGCGGCGGTCGTTAGCTCGTTAGGCCGTCAGGCCCTCGCCGTGCGTACGCCCGTAGCTATCTCCTCGAGGAACCCTGAGAGCTCCTCGCCCTTGGCCAGCCTGTCGACTAGGGCAGAGCCCACGATGACGCCGTCCGCCAGCCGCGCCACGTGGGCCGCCGTGCTGCCCGATGCCACGCCGAAACCGACGGCCACCGGCAGGCCGGAGAGCGCTCGGGCCTGCTCCACCAGCGCGCCTACCTCCGCCGGCACCACCGCCCGGGCGCCCGTGACGCCGGTGACAGACACGGCATAGACGAAGCCGCTGCAGGCCTGGCCGACGGTTCTCAGCCGCTCCTGGGTCGACGTAGGGGCGACGAGGAAGACGGTGTCGAGTCGCTCCCGGCGCGCCGCGGCGATCAGGTTCGCCCCTTCGTCTGGCGGCAGGTCCGGCAGGATGACGCCGTCGGCGCCGGCGGCCTTGGCGGCCTGCACGAAGCCCTGATCCGAGCCCCCGAAGCAGTAGATCGGGTTGTAGTAGCTCATCAGCACCAGCGGCTTGGCGGTATGGCGCCGCAGCTGCCTGATCAGTCCGAACACCTTGTCCACTGTCATGCCCGCGGCCAGTGCGGTCTCGCCCGCTCTCTGGATGGTAGGCCCGTCTCCCAGAGGGTCGGAGAAGGGCACCCCGACCTCGAGCATGTCGGCGTGCTCCAGCACTTCCAACGCAGCCTGGAGGAAGCGGTCCTCGCTCGGGTAGCCTGCCGTGAGGTAGCCGATGAAGGCCGCCCGACCCTCGCCCGCGGCCTGACCGAACGCTTGCGCGATGCGGCCGGACCCTTCAGCGCTCGTAGCCTGTGCGCTCACCTTGCGCCCCCTCTCAACCTCAATACCTCAGCTACATCCTTGTCGCCGCGCCCCGACAGGTTGATGACCAACACCTGATCCTTCGCCATGGTCGGCGCCAGCTTCAGTGCGAACGCCACGGCGTGTGCGCTCTCCAGGGCGGGCAGGATGCCCTCGCTGCGCGCCAGCCGCTCGAACGCAGCCAACGCTTCCTCGTCCGTGATGGCGACGTACTCCGCCAGCCCGGCGTCCTTGTAGTACGAGTGCTCCGGTCCGACGCCCGGGTAATCCAACCCGGCGCTCACGGAGTGCGGGGGCGAGATCTGGCCGTCCTCGTCGGAGAGCAGGTACATGAGCGCCCCGTGCAGCACGCCGCGTTTGCCGCCGCTGATGCTGGCCGCGTGGCTGCCCGTATGCACGCCGTGGCCGCCCGCCTCGACGCCTAGCAGCCGCGGGCGTTCCGCCGCAGGCAGGTAGGCGTAAGGCGCGAAGATGCCTATGGCGTTGCTGCCGCCTCCGACGCACGCCACGATGGCGTCGGGTGAGCGCCGCCCCTCAGCCGCCTCGAGCTGCTCCATGGTCTCGAGGCCGATGACGCTCTGCAGGTCGCGCACCAGCATGGGGTAGGGGTGAGGCCCTACCACCGAACCGAGCACGTAGAAGGTGTCCCTCACGTTGGTCACCCAGTCACGGATGGCCTCGTTGGTGGCGTCCTTGAGCGTCCTCGTGCCACTGGAGACCGGCACCACCTCTGCACCGAGCAGCTTCATCCGGTACACGTTCAGAGCCTGGCGCCGCACGTCCTCCTCGCCCATGTAAACCACGCAGCTGAGACCGAGCAGAGCGGCCGCGGTGGCGGTGGCCACGCCGTGCTGACCGGCACCCGTCTCGGCGATGACGCGGCGCTTGCCCATGCGCACCGCCAGCAGGGCCTGACCGATGGTGTTCGTTATCTTGTGCGCCCCTGTGTGGTTAAGGTCCTCACGCTTGAGGTACACGCGGGCGCCGCCCAGCTCCTCCGTCAGGTTACGAGCGAAGTAGAGCAGGCTCGGGCGGCCGACGTAGTCCCGCAGCACGTGCTGGTAGCGGCGCATGAACTGCTCGTCGGCACGCGCCTCCTCGTAGGCGCGCTCCAGCTCCTGCAGCGCGGGTATCAGGGTCTCGGGCACGTAGCGGCCGCCGTACTGGCCGAACCTGCCGGTGGCCCTGTCTGGTAGAGGGAACTGCATGGTGCCTCCGTAGGCTTATCTGAGATGGTCGATGCCGTTGGTCGGACCCGGGGGCCGCCGTCGGGGCTGCCCCGCCGCAGCCGTGTGCATACGGTGATCCTGAGCGACCCGGCGGCCTTGAGTTGTCTGGTTGCTGGCGTGGGTCGAACCGCCGTCAGTACGGTCTGACGGCTAGAGCCACCATCTCTGGTGGCGGCGCTTGAATGCACGCTTGGTCCTCTGCCTGGCGCGTGGGCGCATGGGCTTGAGTGTACTTCCGGCGCTGTCGCGAATCAATCCTCAGAGGGTCCTAGAGCTGTGAGCAGGGCGACATCTCCGTCTGTCACGGTGGCGGTGGTGAAGGCCGCCGCGCCAGGGTCGAAGTCGTGCAGTAGGTCCTGCGGTGTCAGGGGCCGGAACCGCGGCGCGAGCCCTAAGGTCAGCGCCAGCAGACCGACGACCCTCTCTGGCTGCACTCCGCCTGCCCTTAGCTCCTGCAACGTCAGGGAGCCGCGCCGCTTCGCCATGCGCTCGCCGGTCGAGTCGTTGAGCAGGGGCACGTGCGCGAAGGCCGGCGGCTGTAGCTGCAAGGCCTGGTACAGGAGAAGCTGAGCCGCGGTGCTGTCCAGCAGGTCGGCGCCGCGTACGACCTCTGTGATCCCCATGGCGGCGTCGTCGACCACCACGGCCAGCTGGTAGGCGTACAGCCCATCCGACCGACGGACCACGAAATGGCCCACCCTCTGGGCAGGGTTGATGACCTGCGGTCCGGCGAGGGCGTCGACGAAGCTGACGTCGTTGGCTGGTACGCGAAAGCGCAGGCTGGGCGCCCGGCCGGCTGCGGCCTTCTCGGCGGCCGTAGCGGCGTTGGCGGCCAGCTCGGCCGCGCCGTACACGCCGTCACCGCCGAGGGTGCCTGCCGGAACGCCCGTAACGGCCCCGTGGGGGGCCGACGCCACCTCTGCGAGGTCCTTGCGCGAGAGGTAGCAGGGGAAGAGCAGACCCGCGCCGCCGAGGCGCGCCAGCGCCGCTTCGTAGAGGTGGCCGCGCCGGCTCTGCAGGTACGGTGCGTGCGGCCCTCCCACGTCCGGGCCCTCGTCCCAGTCAAGCCCCAGCCAGCGCAGCTCGTCCAGGTTGCCCAGCACGGCCTCGGGCCTGGTGCGGGGGCCATCAAGGTCCTCGACCCGCAGCACGAACTGCCCGCCGCGCGCACGTGCGCGCAGCCACGCCACGAGCGCCGTACGCGCGTTGCCCAGGTGCAGCCATCCCGACGGGGAAGGGGCGAAGCGGCCGCGGTACGGCCGTTCGCCCCTACTGTCCGGCTCTGGGCCGGCTGCCCTAGGCTGGGCGGTCACTGCTTACGCCTTGCCGGCTCGCTTCATGGCCTCCAGCATGGCGCTGCCCATGTCGGAGGGGGTGAGGGCCACGACCACGCCGGCGGCTTCCAAGGCGGCTATCTTGTCGGCTGCGGTGCCCTGGCCGCCGGAGATGATGGCGCCGGCATGACCCATGCGCTTGCCCGGAGGGGCGGTGGTGCCGGCTATGAAGGAGGCCACGGGCTTGGTCATGTTGGCCTTGATCCAGGCTGCGGCTTCCTCCTCGGCGCTGCCGCCGATCTCGCCGATCATGATGACGCCCTCGGTGGCCGGGTCGTCGTTGAACAGCTTGAGCACGTCGACGAAGTTGGTGCCGTTGACGGGGTCGCCGCCGATGCCGACGGCCGTGGTCTGACCCAGGCCGTTGTCGGTGAGCTGCTTGACCGCTTCGTAGGTGAGCGTGCCGGAGCGGCTCACCACGCCGATGCGACCGTGCTGATGGATGTAGCCGGGCATGATGCCGATCTTGCACTGGTGCGGCGTGATGACGCCTGGGCAGTTGGGCCCCACCAGCCGCACGTTGCGGCCCTGCAGGAACTGTTTAACCCTCACCATGTCGTTGATGGGGATGCCCTCGGTGATGGTGATGATGAGCGGGATACCCGCCTCCGCCGCCTCCATGATGGCGTCGGCTGCGAAGGGCGGGGGCACGAAGACCACGGTGGCGTTTGCCCCCGTGGCCTCCACTGCCTGCTTCACCGTGTCGAAGCTGGGCACGTCCACCTGGTAGGTGGCGGGCCTGCCGGGCACGCCGGAGTGGTCGGTCTGACCCTCGAAACGCACTGCCTGGCCGCCCTTGCCGGGGCGCACGGCGCCCACCACGTTGGTGCCGTAGGCGATGGCTTTGTCGGTGTGGAACTTGCCGGCGTCGCCCAGGCCCTGGACTATGAGCCTGGTGCCCTTGTCTACCAGTACGCTCACTGGTTACCTCCCGCCAGCTCGACGATCTTGCGGGCGCCGTCCCTCATGTTCGCGGCGCTGATGACGTTGAGGCCGGACTCGTCGATGATCTTCTTGCCCAGTTCGACGTTGGTGCCTTCCAGACGCACCACCAGAGGCACCAGGAGGCCGACCTGCTTGACTGCCTCCACTACGCCGTTGGCGATGGTGTCGCACTTCATGATGCCGCCGAAGATGTTGACGAATATGCCCTTGACGTTGGGGTCGCGCGTGATGATCTTGAACGCCGCAGTGACGTTCTCGGTGGTGGCGCCGCCGCCCACGTCGAGGAAGTTGGCGGGCTCGCCGCCTACCTGCTTGATGGTGTCCATGGTGGCCATGGCCAGCCCCGCCCCGTTGACGAGGCAGCCGATGGAGCCGTCGAGCTTGATGAACGAGAGGCCGTACTGGCTGGCATCGACCTCGGCCGGGTCCTCCTCGCTAAGGTCGCGCATCTGGGCCACGTCCTTGTGGCGGAACATGGCGTTGCCGTCGAAGCTCATCTTGCCGTCGAGCGCCATGACCTGGCCGCTCTTGGTGACGACCAGCGGGTTGATCTCGACCATATCGGTGTCGAGGTCGGTGGCCAGATCGGAGATGGCCTTGATGAAGCGTGCACCGTTACGGTGAGCGTCGCCGCTCAGGCCGAGGTTGAACGCCATGCGGCGGGCCTGGAACTCCTGGAGGCCGAAGGAGCGGTCGACCGTCTCGTAGAGGAGCTTCTCCGGGGTGTGGGCGGCCACCTCCTCGATGTCCATGCCGCCTTCCGTGGAGGCCATGACGACGTTGTGGCTGGTGGCTCGGTCGAGCACTACCGAGAGGTAGAGCTCTCGGTCGATGTCGATGCCCTGCTCGATGTACAGGCGGTTGACCTGCTTGCCTTCGGGCCCGGTCTGGATGGTGACCAGCGTGGACCCCAGCATCTTCTCGGCCAGCTCACGCACCTTGGCCTCGGCGGCCTCCACGCCGCCCTTGATGCCGGCCGTGACGACGTTGACGCCCGCCACATCTGGGTGCTCCACGAAGCGGCCCTTGCCGCGGCCGCCGGCGTGGATCTGCGACTTGACCACGACCACGGGGTTGCCGCTCTCCTCGACGAGCGGGCGCACAGCAGCCACGGCCTCCTCGACCGTGGTGGCCACCCTGCCGAGGGGCACGACGATGCCGCGCTGCTTCATAAGCACTTTGGCTTGATACTCGTGAATCTTCAAGACTACGACCTCCCGCGCGAGATATGCGCGTAACCGCAACAATGTACCGCGTAGAGCGCGGGAAAAGGCCGAACTAGCCGGGGCGGCGGGGTACACGCCGCGGCTGTGGCCGAACTCGCGGCCTTCTCGCGGGCGGCCACAGTAAGCTCTGGCTAGATGGTAAGGACCGCGCTTCTCACCGTGATAGAGGCCGAACAGACTGCCCGGGTGGACGACCTGAGCACGACCGAGGACGGCGTGGCGCAGGCTGTTCGCCAGGTGCTGGTGACCGGGCCGTTCGTAGAGGTGGACTACCAGGTAGTACCCGACGAGCAGGCCATGATCCGTGCGCGGCTGAGGCTATGGGCAGACGCAGGCAACGTGGACCTCGTGCTCACCACGGGCGGCATCAACCTTGGCCTTAAGGGTCGCACGCCGGAGGCTACGGAAGAGGTCATCGAGAGGGCGGTGCCCGGCCTGGCGGAGGCCATGCGCCGCGAACTCGCTCGGGATCACCCAGGCGCCGTGCTCACGAGAGGCCTGGCCGGCGTGCGCCGCTCGACGCTCGTGCTCAACCTGCCCGGCGTGCCCAGCCAGGCGCGCGTCGCTCTGCAGGCAGTCATCGGCGTGCTGCCCCAGGCCGTCAGAGGGCTGTCGTCAGCAGCCGCGGACCTCGCCAACTGACGCGCCGGCCACTGCGGACCATGACCGCTGACACCAGCCGCTCACCGTGGGCCGTTACGATGTTGCACTAGATGACGATCTTCGCGTTCATTGTCTTCCTACTCCTGTTCCTGGTCGCCGCGGCGGGCATCATAGTCCCCGTGCTGCCCGGCGTGCCCATCGCCGCGGTAGGTGCTCTGCTGGCCGCCTGGATCATGGGGTTCGACCGCTTCGGCGTCACCCCGCTCATCTACGTGGGCATCCTCGCCGTGCTGTCGCAGCTCGTGGATGTGGCAGGCACCTACCTCGGGTCCCGCGTCTACGGTGCCGGCAGGGCGGGCACCTGGGGCGGCGTCATAGGCTCGTTCGTCGGGCTCTTCATGTTCCCGCCCTTCGGTTTCCTCATCGGTGCGTTGGCGGGGGCCGTGGTGGCCGAGATGCTCATTGGACGCAAGTTCGAGGAGGCGGTACGCTCCGGTATCGGCGCCTTCGTGGGCACGCTGGGCGGCACGGTCGCCAAGCTGGTCATCATGGTCGTTATCGGTTTCGTGGTGTTCCCGCTGTTCTTCTGATGGCCTGTTCGCGTGCGCCGCTTTCTGGTATGACCTCACCTCGAGTAGGAGCTTGAATGGATCCGATCTTCCTGCAAGTTGGCCCGCTGGCGATCCGCTGGTACGGTCTGCTCATAGCCGCCGGCGTGTTGGTGGGCTCCATCGTCACCCTGCGCTACGCGGCGCGGCGCGGCCTCGATCCTGAGAAGCTGCTCGACATGGCCGTGTGGCTGGTCATCGCCGGCATCGTCGGCGCGCGGCTGGTGTACGTGCTCACCAGCCCCTCCGCGTTCTTCGGACCGGGCGGTAACCCACTCGACGCCTTCAAGGTGTGGCAGGGCGGCATCAGCATCCATGGCGGCGTGCTGGGCGTGGTCCTGGCCTGCTGGCTGTTCTGCCGGGCGCACAGGCTCAACATGTGGGCGTACCTCGACGTCATGTCGCCCATCGCCGGCTTCGGCATCATCGGCGGCAGGCTGGGCAACATCATGAACGGCACGGACACGGGCGGCCGGCTGACCAACTGGCCCATCGGCTTCACCTGGCCCGAACCCGGGACCGAGACGCTGGGCGCCCTGGGGCGCTTCGTGTTCGGGCGTGACCTCTGGAGCGCCTTCCCGGGCGTCTGCTCGGACGGCTCCTATATACCCCTGTGGCAGTGCACCGCCCCCATCGTCAGGGGACCCGTGCACTTCACGCAGCTCTACGGGGTCTTCATCGGAGTGGCCGTGCTGCTCATAACGCTGTGGGCGCTCAACCGCACCACGAGGCCCGGCTACGCCTTCTGGCAGATGGTGCTGTGGTACTCGGTCCTTCGCTCCGTGTTCGAGGAGACTTTCCGCGACAACCCGCTGATGTTCGACGTCTTCCTGGCAGACGGGCTCGACAAGCCGGGCATCGGCCTGTTCACCGTCACCCAGGTCGCCAGTGTGGTCATCATCGTGGCGGCCATCCTCATGCTCCGGAGAACCAAGGGACAGGGTGAGCTGCCCGTACCCGTGCACGCGACCGGGAGTCCTAGCCGGGGCGGAGCCCAGGTGGCGGCCGGCGCCAGACCCGGCAAGGGAGACGCGAGGTGACGGGGGCAGAGGGCACGCCACTGGCGGTCGTGGTTCTCGCCGCAGGCGAAGGCAAGCGCATGCGCTCCAGCCTACCGAAGGTGCTGCACGAGGTCTCGGGCCGGCCCATCCTCGAGCATGTGCTTCGCGCCGCAGCCCCGCTGAGGCCGGAGCGCACGGTGGTGCTGGTGGGCTTCGGCGGCGACCAGGTGGTCGAGCGTTTCGAGGGCTATCCCGGCGTCGCGTTCGTGTATCAGGACTTCAGCACGGGTTACGGCACCGGGCACGCGCTGCGTGAGAGCGCCAAGGGCCTGGTGGGCTTCCGCGGTAACGTCATGGTGCTCAACGGCGACGGGCCGATGCTGCGCACGCAGACCCTGGTCGAGCTGGCGGGTGCTCTGGGTGGGGCAGAGGGCATGGCCCTCGTCACCTGCCGCTTCTCGGACCCTTCCGGGCTGGGCCGCATAGTGAGGGACGCCAGCGGTGCCTTCAGCGCCATCGTGGAAGAGAAGGACGCCACCCCGGAACAGCGCGCCATCGACGAGATCAACCCTGGCGTTTACCTGTTCGACAGCACGGTGTTCGAGCGTGCGCAGGCCCTCACCAACGACAACGCCTCGGGCGAGTACTACATAACCGACCTGCCGCACATCTACCTGCAGGCGGGTCAGCGCGTTGCCACCGTTACCATCTCCGACGAGACGGAGCTGCTGGGCATAAACGACAAACACCAGCTGGCCTTGGCCGACCGGGTGCTGCGGGAGCGCACCAGACAGAGATGGCTCACGGAAGGCGTCACCATGCTTCACCCGGAGAGCACGTTCATCGACGACTCCGCCCTGCTGGGCAGAGACGTGGTGCTTGAGCAGGGCGTGATACTCCGCGGCAGCACTGTCATAGGTGAGGGCGCCCGGGTTGGCGCCTACAGCGTGCTCACCGACCACGCTGTGCCGGAGCGCAGCAGCGTGCCCCCTCACAGCGTGCTCGCGGGCTAGCATGCCCGGCTTCATAGACCGCGCCATCACCCTCACCCCTCACAGCGTGCTCACGGGCTAGCAACTGATACACTTCTCAGCGCATGGCGCTGCTACGTAAACCCCCCGCACTCCTGGCGCTGGAAGACGGAACCGTGTACTACGGTTACGCCTTCGGCGCCAGCGGTCAGAACGTCGGCGAGGTGGTGTTCAACACCTCCATGACCGGCTATCAAGAGATACTCACAGACCCCAGCTACAACGGGCAGATCGTCATGATGACGTACCCACACATCGGTAACTACGGTGTGAGCGTGTACGACATGGAGTCGAACCGACCCTACGCCCGGGGCCTGATCGTGCGCGAGTTCAGCCGCGTGGCCTCCAACTACCGCGCCAACCAGGACCTGCAGTCGTTCATGGAGCAGCACGGCATCGTCGGCATCGAGGGCATCGATACCCGCGCGCTGACGCGGCGCTTGCGCACGGGCGGCGTCGTCAAGGGCGTCATCTACCACGGCCAGAAGGACGACGAGCTCGAGCTCGAACTGGTCAGGCAGGCGCGTGAGCACGAAGACATCGACGGCCGCGACATGACGCCGGAGGTCAGCACGCCGCTGCCCTACGCCCGGCCCACCTTCCAGGAGCATCCGCGCGTGGTGCTGATCGACTTCGGCATCAAGCATTCGATCATGTACAAGCTGGAGCAGGCGGGCGCAGAGGTCATCGTGGTGCCGGCGCGCACCACGCCCGCACAGATCATGGCGCTCAACCCGTACGGCCTCGTGCTCTCCAACGGCCCGGGCGACCCCGCCGGCCCCCGCTACGCGCACGACACCGCCTGGCAGATGCTGGGCCTGGTGCCTACCTTCGGCATCTGCCTTGGTCATCAGCTGCTCGGTCTCGCCGTTGGCGGCACCACTCACAAGCTGGCGTTCGGACACCACAGCGGCACGACCCCGGTCAAGAACCTGGTCACCGGCAGCGTCGAGATAACGGCCCAGAACCACAACTACGTGGTCGACATCGACTCCATACCGGGCGGACAGTTCGTGGCCACCCACGTGAACCTGAACGACAGCACTCTCGAGGGCATGGCGCACACGCGCTACCCCGTGTTCAGCGTGCAGTACCACCCCGAGGCCAGTCCGGGCCCACACGACTCCTCGTACCTGTTCGATCGCTTCATCGAGGAGGTCAACGCGTTCGAGGGCGCCACTGCGCTGCCGGCCGCCCGCACCGCCCTCTAGGAGGGGTGGGCCCTGGCGCACGGGCCGTGAGCCGTGAGGGGCCGTGAGCCGTGAGCGACGGTCGGCGCTCGGCTTCGGCGGCGCGGTCCTGCCGCTGGTTCAGGAGAACAGCTCGTCCGTGTCCAGCCAGATGGTCGTGGGGCCGTCGTTGACGAGCTCTACTTGCATCATCGCCCCGAACCTGCCGGTGGCTACGGCCACATCGTTGGCACGCAGCGCGTAACAGAAGCGCTCGTACAGGGGCTCCGCCACCTCGGGCCGGGCAGCGTAACTGAAGCCGGGCCTGTTGCCGTCCTTGACGTTGCCGTAGAGGGTGAACTGGCTGACCACCAGGCAGCCGCCGCCGACCTGACCGATAGACAGGTTCATCTTGCCGGCATCGTCCTCGAACACGCGTAGCTTGGCCACCTTGGCCGCCAGCTTCTCGGCCAGTTCCTCGGTGTCGTCAGGCTTGACTCCCAGCAGGATCAGGTAGCCGCGCCCCACCGCGCCCACGGTCTCCCCGGCCACGTGCACGGCGGCGCGGCTCACGCGCTGCACCAGCGCCCTCACGCCCGTGCCCCCGGGTTGTCACTCCGTGACGGCATCAGTCCAGGTCGTGTGTCGCCGTGGGCAGCGCCACGCCCAGCGCAGGCTCTTCGCCCAGTTCCGCCAGGCGCCGCTTGGCCTCGTCAAGCACCGACCGCACGCCCCTCAGTGCGCCCCACAGCTCCTCGCGTTCGGCCTCATCCAGGTTGCCCAGGGTCTTCTCCTGCAGCATCTCGAGCAGACCCAGGCTGCGCTCCGCCGCGCGCACACCTTCCAGGCCCTGCCGCCGCGCCTGCCGCAACGGGTTGGTGTCGTCGCCCAGAGCGGTCTCGGCAGAGGCGCGCAGCGCATGCACCAGGCCTATGAACCGCACGCTGGCGTTGTAAGAGCCGGCTGCGGCGGTGTTCGAACCGTCTGGGGCGCTCAAAACAGGCCGCCCTGTTCTGCCGTGTCTATGTGCAGTGCGCCGTTCTTGGGCGGAAGCTCGTCGAGCACGCGTTTAAGCTCCTTCATGTCGTTCCAGGTCTGCCACTTGGGCGAGCCGCGTTCGCGGCTGGCGTTCCGCAGCAGGTAGGCGGGGTGATAGATGGGGAAGACCCGGATGCCGTGCCAGTCATGCCATCTGCCGTGGGTCTGCGTTATGCCCACCTTGGTGTTGAGGAACCACTGGGTAGGCACGTTGCCGAGCGGAGCTATTATCTGGGGCTTGATGAGCTGTATCTGCTCTACGAGGACGTGTTCGCTCGCCTTTATCTCCTCAGGCGTCGGGTTGCGGTTGCCGGGCGGCCTGAACTTGACGATGTTCGTTATATAGACCGTCTCTCGGGCTATGCCTACAGACTCTAGGATCTTGTCGAGCAGCTGTCCGGCTCGCCCTACGAACGGTTCGCCCTGGATGTCCTCGTCCTCGCCCGGCGCCTCACCCACGAACATCAGGTTGGCATCGGTGTCGCCCACACCGAACACCAGGTTGCTGGAAAGTGCAGAGAGCGCCGGTGGCTTGACAGCCGCCCGGCGCTCCAGATCGCTCAAACTCACGGTGAGATTCATACCATGCCACCAGGCCCTGCACCCGCGCCCGGCACGTGCCCGGGACTCACAACGCGAAAGCGGCGCCCGGCGCTCGGGCTCAGGCTGACGCTTCGGCGGCCCCTTGGGCCGAGGGGCGCCGGCTACGCACCTCGCGCCTGATCTTGGGCTCCAGACCGATCATCAGGAAGAAGTTCTCCAGAGCGTTCTCCCGCCCCTTGATCTCGGTGTGCGCTTCGTCCTCAGAGCCGGTGACGAAAGGCAGGGCCTCGTACGCCTTGAGCGCTTCGAGCGCCACCTCATCTGGCGACATCGTCTCGGCGATCTCGGTCAGGTAGGCGTAGACGCTCCTGCGAGCCTCGGCATGACGCGTGAAGGCGTCAGGGTTATCGGTCTCTTCGGCGCGCAACAGGTCCTGGCGGGCGATGCGGCGGTAATGCTTGAGACCGCGCTTGATCTCCTCTGAGGTGAGAACGACCTTTACGTCCATGTGCACTCCTTCCCCGGCATAGGCGTGCAACGTTGGCGGCGCCTACTGCCCGTTTCTGCGCTTGTGAAGAAAGTGACCGCCCACACCTTCGCCGGACCGTGGCGGCCGGTCACGAAGGTGCGGGCGGCGGCGTTCATGCCTGTATGCTCCTGCGAGGGATGACCGGCGGTGCATCCTTGCCCTCGAGCAGATCGTTGTTGTAGCGGGTCAGTTCGTCAAGCTCTTGCTGTGCCAGGCTCTGGTCCTCGGAGCGGTAGCCGCAGTCGGGGCACTCGTACTCTTCGTACCCTTCGACATACCTGAAGGTGATGGTGCTGAAACCGCCGCACTGTGGGCACTCAACACCTTCTTCGAACCCTTCGGCATCGACTTCGTACCTCACTGCTGCAACTCCTGACCAGCGCTCGGCCTACGTCTACGCAACAAGCATAAACCAGTTTCAGGAGAGTCGGATGTGCCCCGGCTTGCTCAGGCGCCAATGGTGGCCGAGGCCCGCCTCTGGGCCGCCTCCAGCAGCTCGCGGGCATGGGTGAGAGAGGCTTCCGTGACCTTGCCCGACAGCATCCGGGCCAGCTCGGTGGGTCTCTCCTCCGCGTGCACCTGACGCACCCTGGTGACGGTACGACCGGACTCCTCGCCCTTCTCGACCACGAAGTGGGCCGCCGCGTAGGCCGCCACCTGAGCGAGGTGCGTGACCACCAGTACCTGGTGCTGCTCGGCCAGACGGCCGAGCATGGCAGCGATGTGGTTGGCCGTAGCCCCCCCGACACCGGCGTCCACCTCGTCGAAGGCCAGCGTCGGAACGTCGGACCCCGTGACCAGGTTGAGGGCGAGCATCAGGCGGGAGAGCTCGCCGCCGGAGGCCACGCTCGCGAGCGGTGCCGGCTCCTCGCCCGCGTTGGCGCTGAACACGAACAGCACGTCGTCCTGTCCGAAGCGGTGGCGCCGCTGCGAGGGCGCTACTAGGGCCTCGAACCGGGCCTTAGGCATGCCCAGCTGGCGCAGGAGAGGCTCAACGCCTTCACCTAGTACCCCGGCCGCCCGCCGCCTGGCTGCCGTCAGCTGCCGGGCCAGCTCCCCCAGCTCCAGTTCGAGGGCGGCGGCCTCACCCTCAAGCCTGGCGATCTCCTCGTCCGCCCCCTCGAGCTCGGCCAGCTCGGCAGCCGCATCTTTCCTATAGGCCAGCACGTCCGTGAGCTCCGGGCCGTACTTGCGTGTGAGCGCTTCGAGAGCGGCGAGGCGGGCCTGCACGGCGTCCAGCCGCTTGGGGTCGGCCTCGAAGTCCCCCACGAACGCCTCCACCTCGGCGCTGACGGCGCTGAGGGCGGCGAGCGCCTCCTTGAGATCGGCCGCGAGGTCCGCCAGCTGGCCGACGTAGCGGCCGGCGGCCTGTAGCTCCTTCAGCGCCTCCGCAGTCAGCGCCAGGGCGCTGGGTTCTCCCAGGCTCAGCAGCTGAGACGCCGCCGCGCCTCCCTGAACGACCCGCTCCGCGTGCTGCAGGGTGGCGAGCTCCGTCAGCAGCTCGGCATGCTCTAGGGCCGTGGGCTTGGCGGCGTCTATCTCTGCGATCTGGAAGGTGAGGGCGTCCAGCCGGCGGGAACGCTCCCTCTCCGCCTCGCGCAGTTCGGCGAGGCGGCGCTGCAGCGCCGAAGAGCGCTCGAACCCGTCGCGGAACCTATCGAGCAGTGCGCGCTCCGCCTCCGTGAGCAGGCGGTCCAGCTGGCGCCGTTGGGCTGCACCCGACTGCAGTTCCTGTGCGGCATGCTGGGCGAACACCACGGCGAGGGAGCCGACCCGCTCCTCGAGCTCGGCCACCGTCACCAGCTCACCGTCCACGCGCGCGCTGTGGCGACCGTTCTGGGCGAGCCTGCGACTGGCGGACTCCACGCCGCCGGCCACGAACGTGGCCTGCACGAGGGAGGCATCACAACCGGAGCGGATCATGCCCGCATCCGCCCGAGCTCCCGTGAGGAGCTCCAGGGCGTCGACGACGATCGACTTGCCGGCGCCCGTCTCACCTGTGAGCACGTTCAGGCCCGGAGCCAGCGTCAACTCGAGCCGGTCCACGATGGCGAAGTCGTGCAGTTCGAGCGTGTGTAGCACGGCGCCCAGTATAGGCGGCGCGCTGCGAGACGTGGACGCCGCGCTGCGCCGGGTTAGGCTCACAGGTGCTATGGACCGTTCCGGCAGCGCAGAGTCCGTCACCTGGGTCGAGTGCCCGCGTGATGCCTGGCAGGGCCTGCCGGGCAGCATCCCGACGGCTATGAAGGCGAGGCACCTCACGAACCTGCTCATGGCAGGGTTCACGCACCTCGACATGGGCTCGTTCGTCAGCGCCCGGGCCGTGCCGCAGATGGCGGACACGGAGGCCGTGCTCGCCCTGCTCGATCCTCCGCCGGGGGCGGACCTCCTGTGCATCATCGGCAACGAGAGGGGGCTCGAGCGGGCGCGCGCGGCCAAGGGCGTGACCAGTGTGGGCTACCCGCTGTCCTTAAGCGAGACGTTCCAGCGCCGCAACGTGGGAGCGGGTCTAGCTGAGTCGTGGCGGCTCGTCGAGCGGCTGGCCGACGCGGCCGGGGGCGCCGGCCTGCAGCTGGTGGTCTACCTGTCCATGGGCTTCGGCAACCCTTACGGCGAGCCGTGGACTCCGGCCGACACGGCCGCGGCTGTAGCCAGGCTGCGCCAGCTGGGCGTCGGGCGTATAGCGCTAGCAGACACGGTGGGCAGGGCCGACGCGCGGGTCCTGCGGGCGGTGCTGGGCGCCGTCGACGCGCCGGAGGCGCTCGGGCTCCACCTCCATGCGCGCCGCGATGACTGGCGCGGCCTGGCAGATGCCGCCCTGGCAGCCGGCATCAGGTGGCTCGAGGGGGCGTTCGGCGGCATCGGCGGCTGTCCGTTCGCCGACGACGAACTGGTGGGCAACCTGCCCACGGAGGACGTTATGCCGTACCTGGCCGCGGCCGGCTATAGCAGCGGCGTCGCGCTCGACCGCCTCGACGCGCTGAGCGCCGAAGCGCGAGCGCTGGCCTCTGCGCCCTAACCGCTGTTAGAACGCTCGAACTCGCGCCGGACTGCCTCGACCACCCGCTCTCTGGCAGTCTCGATCGGACCGGCTAGCGTGGCGCCGGACGCGTACACGTGGCCTCCACCGCCCAGCTCCATGCATACGCGCTGCACCGACACGCCGTCGCGCGAGCGCATGCTGACCTTCACGGCGCCGTCGCGCTCCCTCAGCAGCGCGGCCACCAGTGTGCCCTCCGCGTAGCGTATGAGCCCCACGAAGTCGTCTGAATCGTCGTCGCCGCCGGCTAGGGCAGCACGCATCTCGTCGGTGAGGCAGGCCGTCACCAGCAGGTCGTCCAGGTCGTAGCGCACGGTCTGCATGACCTTGCCCAGCAGCGGGAAGTAGCTCTTCTCGCGCCACTGCAGCCGGTCGGTCAGCCCGGGGTAATCCACACCAAGGTCCATGAGCTCGCCCGCCACCTCAAGCACCTCGCGGTTGGTGTTGGCATGGCGGAAGTTGCCCGTGTCCGTAAGGATGCCGGTCAGGCAAGGCGTGGCTATGGCGCTCGTCCAGGACACGCCCAGCACGTCCAGCAGCTCCTTGACGAGGATGGCGCAGGCGGCCTTGCCCGGTTCGACCACCTTCAGGGTGCCGAAGCGGGAGTTGGAGCCGTGGTGGTCGATGTTGAACACGGCGGCCGCCTCGTCCAGCGGCACGCCCCACACGCGCCGCGCTTCGCCGGCGTCCAGCGCGTACGCCAGGGTGCCGGGCGCTAGCGAATCCAGTTGGCCTACCAGCTCACCGGGCTCGGCCAGGAAGCGCAGGTAGCGCGGCGGCTCCATGACCACCACCGCGTTCTTGCCAAGCTGCCTTAGCCCACGTACGAGGGCAAGGCAGCTACCGAGCGCGTCGCCGTCCGGGTCTACGTGGGCCGCCACCACTACCGGACCTTGCCAGGCCAGCGTGCGGGCAGCCATCTCTTTGAGGACGTTGGGGTAATCGATGTCGCCCGAGTTGTGGGCGGTTGTTCTGGCTTCAGACATGGCGGTTATGATACTGACATCTCGCGATAGAGCCGCATAATGGAGCGCATGAACGACGAGCAGGGCAAGGCGCCTAGCCAACCAGACGAGGGTGTGAAGGCCGGCAGGTACGGCGGCTACGGCGTTACTGCACCCGAGTCGCAGGCCCAGCCCGGCGTCGCAGCACCGCACGTGCTTACCGCTGAGATCGACGGGGCCCCGTTCACTCCCACAGAACTGGTGCTGATCGCCACCCCGCCGAAGCGCGCCGGCAGGGTGCGCCTCTACACCTGGCTCCTGCTATTCCTGTTCGCCGTTACTGCGGTTCTCGCCTCGCAGGTCAGACGCCCACCCACGCTCGTTCACGTCTCCGACGCCCCTCCGCCTATCGAGGAGCCCACAGGCGCCCTGCTCTCCGCCTACGAGCTCGCCCGTGACGCCACCGTACGGATAGAAGCGCGCCAGGGTGGCTGGAATGGAGTGGTCGTTGGCGTAGGCACCGGCTTCTTCGTAGCGCCTGACGGCCTGTTGCTCACGGCCTACCACGTCGTCGACCCGAGCTCGTCCACCGCACCCAACCTGCGCTACGTAGCCGTGACGTCAGACGAGCAGGTGTACCGTCTGCAGGTGGTGGGCTTCGATGCCTACATGGACCTGGCCGCCATGCAGGCCGCTGTTGACCACGCCGTCCCATACCTGCCGCTGGCAGATCGAACGCCGGCCACGGGCACACCGGTAGTGGCCATCGGCAACTCGCGTGACGACTTCCTGGGCGCTCGGGCGGGCCGCGTCACCAGGCTCGGCGTGCAGGCCAGCAGGGCAGACTTCGCGGACAACACCATCGAACTGACCAACTCGCTGGCCCCGGGCGATTCCGGCGGCCCGGTTGTAAACTCGCGTGGCGAGGCCGTCGGCGTCGTCAGCTTCATCAGTTTCAACCCCGGCGCCATGAGCAGCCAGGGCTTCGTGCCCCCGTTCCTGCAGGGCCTCAGCCTCTCGCGCGAGTTCGCCAGTTACGCCGTGCCCCTCACCTCAGACTCCGAGGTCGTGACGGCCGTCCTCAGCGGCCAGGCGCGCGACCTGCCGGTCATCGGCTTCTCCTGGGCCCAGAACGACTACCGCCCCGGCCAGGGGCCGCACGACCTTGGCCCCAGACCCGGCCCGGTGGTCAGAACGGTGCAACCCGGCGGTCCCGCGGACCGCGCCGGTCTGCGCAGCAGCTCCCAGCGCACCGTCGAGAACCCCGACGGCTCGAGCTCCATCGTTCCCGAGGTAGACGTGATCGTGGCCCTGGACGGAGTGCCGACGCCCACGTTCTACGACCTGCTCGCGCTGGTCAAGAGCCGCAACATCGGTGACGTGGTCACGCTGACCGTGCAGCGCGGTTCTGCCACCTACCGCCTCGAGCTGGAGCTCGGCGCCAGGAACAGCGTCTTCGTGGGCGGTCTGTGACCCGTGAGCGGCAACAAGACGGTAGCCGGCAACGCCAGCGTAGAGGAGTTCATCGGCACGCTTGAGGACCCGCAGCAGGCGGAGGACAGCCGCGAGCTGGCGCGCATCATGCAGGAGATCTCGGGCGCGCCGCCCGTGATGTGGGGCGGCGCCATAATCGGCTTCGGGTCGTTCCACTACAAGTACGCGTCGGGCCGCGAAGGCGACTGGCCGCTCCTAGGCTTCAGCCCGCGCAAGGGCAAGATCGCTCTGTACATAACCTTCGATGCCGAGGGGCTCACTGCCCGGTTCCCGAAGCTTGGCAAGCACAAGAACAGCAAGGGCTGCATCTACATCAGGCGGCTCAGCGACGTCGACATGGAGCAGCTGACGGCCATGATCAGTGCTGGCCACGCCGCCGGCTGGCAGTCCCCGCAACGAGCCGACGGCAAGGAGCAGCTGGCCTGACGCGCCCCGGCCTCCGGCGGCAGCTTTAGCCTTAAGGACAGAGAGCAAGCACAGAGATAGTTAAGCGTCGCACCGAAAGGTGCGACGCTTAACTCGTACTTCTGGTGGGCGATAGTGGACTCGAACCACTGACCTCGTCGTTATCAGCGACGCGCTCTAACCGGCTGAGCTAATCGCCCCTAGGTGGGTTTTCGCGCGCCGTACGCGGCCTACGCGGTTCCCAAAGCGAAGAGGACTCTATCACGGGCCGCGAACGAGGGTCAAGAAACTGTATGCCCTCACGAACCGAGCTACGCCTCCTTGCGCCGTTACAATGCCACACATGGTGCGTACGCTCTTCCTCGCCAAACCGCGCGGCTTCTGCGCCGGCGTGGTCATGGCCATAGACGCCGTGAAGGAGGCGGCTTCTGAAGCCAACTCCGCAGGGGAGGGAGACATCGCCGTCTACCACGACATAGTGCACAACCGCACGGTGGTCGACCGGCTTCAGACGGAGCACTCGGTGACGTTCGTGGAGAGGCTGGACGAGCTGGAAGGCGTGAGGCATAAGGCCGCCGCCGAGGGCCGCAACATCGGCACCACCGTGGTGTTCAGCGCGCACGGGGTGAGCCCGCTCGTGCGCATGAGGGCCGCCCAGCTGGGCCTGACCACCATAGACGCCACCTGCCCCCTCGTCACCAAGGTGCATAACGAAGCCAAGCGCTACGCTTCGCAGGGCTATCACATCCTGCTGGTGGGCGACTCCACGCGCCACCAGGAAGTGATCGGCACGCGGGGTGAGGCGCCCGACCAGACCACGGTCGTGTCGGTCGTGGGCAACCGGAAGCACGACCCCGACCTCGCCGACCCCCTCACCGTCACCGTTCCTGACCCCGACAGGGTGGTCGTGCTCACGCAGACCACGCTGTCGGTGGACGACACCATGAAGACCGTGCAGATCCTCAAGACGAGGTTCCCCAACCTCGTGGTCCCGCCCTCAGACGACCTGTGCTTCGCCACCAAGAACCGCCAGGACGCCGTGCGGCAGATAGCCCCCCACGTCGACGTCTTCCTCGTGGTCACCAGCACCGCCAGCTCCAACGGCATGCGCCTGCTCGAACTCGCCCAGGACCTCACCGGCCACGCTTACCGCATCGAGTCGGTGGCCGACATCAGGCCCGAGTGGCTGGCGGGCGCCGCCAACGTGGGTGTCACGTCTGCGGCCAGCACCCCTGATGACCTCGTGCAAGAGGTGGTGCAGCACTTCCGCGGCCTCAACCCCGACCTGCGGGTGGTGGAGGAGGGTGAGTGGGAGGACATCGTGTTCCGCAAGCCCCGCAAGGTCCCGCCGCCGGAGTCAGTCCCCGCCTCATGAGCCCGCAGCCTGACGGTGCCGGCCCGCGGCCAGGGCACGGCAGGCGCGCAGGACGCGAGGTCCTCTCGCTGGCGCCGATGATGGAGCTAACGGACAGGCACTTCCGGTACCTCCTCCGGCGGGTAACCAGGCGCACGCTGCTCTACACGGAGATGGTGACTGCCCAAGCCGTCCTGTTCGGCGACCAGGAGCGGCTGCTCGGCAAGCACGAGGGTGAGGGCAGGGTAGCCCTGCAACTGGGCGGCTCCGACCCCGAACAGCTGAGCCAGGCCGCGCGCATCGGTGAGGACTTCGGCTACGCCGAGGTCAACCTCAACGTAGGGTGCCCCTCCGAGCGCGTCAAGAGCGGCTCGTTCGGCGCCTGCCTGATGGCAGACCCGCCGCTGGTGGCCGAGTGTGTGGCGGCCATGCGCGAGGCCGTGCGCGTGCCGGTGACCGTGAAGCACCGCATCGGCATCGACGACCAGGATAGTTACGAGTTCATGCGGAGCTTCGTCCAAGGCGTCGCGTATGGCGGCCCGCCGCGCGCGGTGCGGCGGGGGCCTGCTGTGGACGCCTTCACGGTTCACGCCCGCAAGGCCTGGCTGACCGGCCTGAGCCCTAAGGAGAACCGCACCGTGCCGCCCCTGCGCTACGGCGAGGTTCACAGGCTCAAGCTGGAGATGCCCGAGCTGGTGATCGAACTGAACGGCGGCGTGACCACGCTGGACGAGGCGCGTGAGCACCTTCGGCACGTGGACGGCGTGATGATCGGGCGCGCACTGTACGAGGATCCGCTACGCTTCGCGGGCGCCGACGCGCTGGTAGGCGAGGTTCTCGGTGTCTGCCACGGCGGAGCGGGCGGAGCCGAGGGCGGCTCGGTGCCCGGTGCACAGCCTGCTGAGCGCCCGGAGCCCCGGGAGCTGACGGCCAGGCGGGTGGTGGAGGCGATGGTGCCCTACATCGACGAGCGCATGACCCTCGGCACCCCGCTGCATGCTGTGACCCGCCACATGCTCGGGCTGTTCCGGGGTCGCCCCGGCGGCAAGGTGTGGAGGAGGCTCCTCACTGAGGGGGCACACGCCTCAGGCGGCGGCCCGGAGCTCCTCAGGGCCGCCATGGCCGCGCTGCCGGACCACGTGCTGGATGCGCCGCTGGGCCCAGCCAAGAGCGGCGCGGCGGGCGGCGCAGAGGGCTCCATGAGGGGGCTCCAAACAGGTGGCAGCGGTCGCTGCGCAGGCCGTCAGCCGCTGACCGTGCGCGCGAGGTAGTGCCGGGCGATTATCAGGTGCTGGATCTCGTCGGTGCCTTCGCCTATGCGGGTGAGGCGCGCGTCTCGCCACATGCGTTCGACCTCGTACTCACGGATGTAGCCGTAGCCGCCCAGGATCTGTATGGCGGCGTCGCACGCGTCCACGCCTGCCACGCTGCCCTTCAGCTTGGCCATGGCGGCGGCCTCGGCGTAATCACGCCCCAGGTCGCGCAGTGTGGCAGCCTTTCGCACGAGCAACCTAGCCGCCTCCAGCTCCGTAGCGGCCGCAGCGATCTTGAACGCCACGGCCTGGTGGCGCACGATAGGGCGTCCGAACTGCTCGCGCTCGGAGGCGTACCGCGCGGCTATCTCGAGCGCGGCCCTGCCAAGCCCGATGCCCATGGCTCCGATGCCGATCCGCCCGCCGGCGAGCACCTTAGTCACGTCGTCGAACGCCTCACCGCGTGTGCCGACGAGCTGCCGCGCACCGACCCTCACGGCGTCGAAGGTCAGGGGCGTGGTGTCGGACGAGTGCAGCCCGAGCTTCTTCTCCGGCACGCCTCGCACGAGCCCTGGGGTGGTGCCAGGGAGCACGAAGGCGCTGATGCCCTGAGCGGGTCTGCCGCCTGCGGGGGCTTCGTCCGTGCGGGCCACCACCACGTAAGTGCCTCCCACCGTGCCCTGGGTGATGAACTGCTTGTTGCCGGTTATCTCGAAGCCGCCCGGAACCTCCGCGGCCCTCGTGGTCAGCGAGGCAGCGTCACTGCCGGCCCCGGGTTCGGTCAGCGCCCATGCTCCCAGCGTCTCTCCGGACGCCAGGCGCGGCAGCCACTCCTCTTTCTGCTCTTCGTTAGCAGCGGTCAACAGGTGGCCCGTGCAGAGCGAGTTGTGACTGGCCACCGTGAGGCACAGCGAACCGTCCACGGCAGCTATCTCCTCGATGATGAGGGCGCTCGTCACGCTGTCCAGCCCTACGCCGCCGTACCGCTCAGGAACCTGTAGGCCGAAGATCCCCATGGCGCCTAGCTCCTTCACGATCTCATGAGGGAAGGCGCCCGTCTCGTCACGCCGCACCGCGCCAGGGGCGACCTCGCTCTTCAGGTAGTCGCTGAGAGAGCCGAGCAGGGCGCGCTGGTCTGCTGTCAAGTCGAACCACGCCGGTCCGACAGCACCAAGCTTAGTCATGCAGCTAAGGTAGCCGACGGGGCGCCGCACCGCGCGTGCGCCGCCACATCCTGGTACACTCCCCGCCATGCAGGAGGGCTACTGGTTAAGGGGCATCCGCGGCGCCACCTCTGTCGAGCACGACGACCCGGAGGAGATCCACGCCGCCACGCGCGAGCTTCTCGAGGAGATGCTCAGCGCCAACGACATCACCGACTTCAGCGTCATAGCGTCGGTGTTCTTCACCGCCACCCCTGACCTGACGTCTACTTTCCCCGCCGAGGGCGCGCGCGCACTGGGGATGACGATGGTGCCGCTCCTGTGCTTCCAGGAGATAGCGGTGCAGGGCCGCGTTCCCAAGTGCGTCCGCATCATGATGCAGGTCAACACCACCAAGGGGCAGCACGAGGTGCGGCACATCTACCTCCGTAAGGCGCGCGCCCTGCGGCCGGACCTGGTGAGCGCCCAGTAGCGGCCCTCAGTCCTCGTCGGTCTGGCGGCCTAGGGCCAGCGCCTCCTCAAGCTCCCCCAGCATGGTCGTCAGGTGCCCCTCCCGTACCCGGTAGTAGGAGCGGTTGCCGCGTTTAACCACCTCGACCAGGTCGAGGTTCCGCAGCAGCTTAAGGTGTCCGCTCGCCGTCGGCTGGCTCACCCCCAGCTGCCGGGCCAGGTCGCCGACCGTCAACGGGAAACGCCTGAGGCGGCTGATGAGCACGAGGAGCATCAGCCGCGTAGGGTCCGCGAACGCCTTCAGGTTGGCCGCCAGGTCGTGCACGTGCTTGCGCCGCTCGAAGAAGAGCTTCTCCGAACGCGCCCCGAAGCCGAGGTAAAGGGCCTTGCCGATCTCGAACTTGTAACCGCCCAGAGAGGCGAAGTAGAGGGGGGCCACGACCAGTCGCACATGCTCGCTGCGCAGGCGGATCTCGGCCACCGTCGACTCGAGGCTGACGAAGTGGTGCGGAGGCAGCGCCTTGAGTATGTCGCCACTCGCGCCGGCCTCCAGCAGCTGGGCGCTGGCCGCCGCGGCCGTCTCCTGGCCCTCCTGCAGCCAATCGGGCTCCAGGTGCGCCCACAGGCCCGTGAGCGCACGCTGCAGGACGATGGCCAGGTCGGCCATCAGCAGCTCGTAGTTCGCCTGCAGGCGTGCCCGCAGCTTGCCGGCGCGGCTGGTGGGGGAGGGCGCGGTCTCGTGGCCGCCGATGTTGAGGCTGTCCAGGTCGCGCACCATCACGCGCGGCAGGGTGGGTAGATCCTCCAGGAACCGGTGCGGCGACTCGTCTAGCGCGTAGCCGAGAGCGCACGCCATCAGCAGCACCTCATAGCGCGTCCAGTCGGTACTGGCGAAGGCGGTACGCGCCTCGACGAACCAGCTCGGCTCCGTCGTCTCCAGTTGCCGAAGCCACGGCAGGCCGGCGGAGACGCCGGCGTTAGGCGGGGCGATGACGCGGTAGAACGCGTACGCCAACTCCTGCACCGGTGCCGGCCTTACATCTACCTGCAGCCGTTTGTCTTTCGCCCCCCTGGCGTTGCTCATGCTCGTGGCGCCCCGTAGGCAGGCGCGCGAGGCGGTTGGCTCATCCCGCCCACTCCCTTCTGGGGAGAAGGAAGCCGCCGTCCACCGTGGCGTTGGTGACCTTGTGGCTGCGGGTCATGCTGACCTCGAGCAGGGCGTTGTCCAGCGTCTTCGGTCCGACCAGCGCCTTGCGCACGAAGTAGCCGCTGCCCTGGAGGCTCATCTCACTGGTCTTCGACAGGCGAACCTTGATAACTTCGCCGTGGCGGTCGGTCTTTACTTGGCATAGGAGGAAGTTCCCGTCCTCGCGGAAGCGGGAGTCCTGGCGCCGGAACATTCCGAACATGAGCACATTCTAGCCCCAGGCTGGAACGCACGGTTGGCAGCGGTGCGGCGCGAGCGCGGTGATGACAGGCCGGTCGGTAACGGCAGTGTGCCTGAGCGGTGAGCAGAGAGGCGTAACCGGGTATGCTCCTTGGCGCCGCAGACCTCAAGGTCCGGAGCTGACATGGCGCGCATAGTCAAGGCCACACCAGATGCGATAACCGAGGCGGCCCGCCTCTTGGCTGCCGGTCACCTCGTGGCGTTCCCGACCGAGACCGTCTACGGTCTGGGTGCCGCTGCGCGGAGCCCGGAAGCCGTGACCTCGATCTACGACCTCAAGGGCCGGCCCAAGGGGCACCCGTTGATAGTTCACCTGCCAGACCCTAGCCACGTCGAGAGGTGGGCGTCGGCTGTGCCGCAGGCCGTGGGCGACCTGGCCCAGGCGTTCTGGCCCGGCCCGCTGACGCTGGTCCTTAACCGCGCAGCGGACGTTACTTCGGTGGTCACGGGCGGACAAGAGACGGTGGCCCTCAGGTGCCCGAGGCACCCGGTGGCCCAGGCGTTGCTGGCTGCCTTCGGTGACGGAGTGGCAGCGCCGTCCGCCAACCGCTTCGGGCACGTCAGTCCTACCACCGCTGAGCACGTGGCGGCCGACTTCGTGGAGGAACTGCTGGTGCTGGACGGCGGGCCGTGCGAGGTGGGACTCGAGTCGACCATCCTAGACGTCAGCGCGCTGGCGCTGGGCCAGCGGCCGCGGCTGTTGAGGCCCGGCGGGGTAGCGGTGGCCGATCTCGAGCGCGTGCTCGGGGGGCCCGTGGCGCTGCCCGGCGACTGGGGGGGCTCGGCGCCGCGCGTGCCGGGCAGCCTGCGCAGCCATTACGCCGCCAAGGCACCCACCAGGCTCGTCACCGGTCAGCAGCTCGAAGCACTTGCGGTGGCCGGGCAGCTTGGCGACCGGGCGGTCATGGCGTTCGCGCCGCGCCCGGCAGGCGCGGGCTCGCTCGGCCGGTGGCTGCAGATGCCCTCAGACCCGGTCAGCTATGCCCGGGCCCTGTACGCCGGCTTGAGGCTGCTGGACGCGCACGAGCCGCAGAGCATAATCATCGAAGAGGTGCCTCAGGGGCAGGAGTGGGCGGCCGTCAGGGACAGGCTGCAGAGGGCCACGGCCGACAGCGGCGTAGAGCGCTGAAGGGGTAGGCGCCGGCCAGACTAAGATGTGAGCGTGACCGTACGCGACGCGCATACTGCCGACATGGCGGCCGTGCAGGCCGTCTACGCCCACCATGTGCTGAGCGGCCTGGGAACGTTCGAGGAGGTTCCGCCTACGGTGGAGCAGGTGGCGGAGCGGTGTGCTCAGGTGCTCGCGGCGGGCCTGCCGTACCTCGTGGCCCAGGTGGGCGACCTCGTCGTCGGCTACTGCTACGTGACGCCGTTCAGGCCGAGACCCGCGTACCGCTACACGGTCGAGGACTCCGTCTACGTGGCCGCAGGCTACGGGGGCATGGGCATCGGCACGGCGCTGCTCGGCGCGCTCATCGAGCGCTGTGAGGCGGGTCCGTGGAGGCAGATGATCGCCGTGATCGGCGACAGTGATAACGAGGGCTCAAGGCGCCTTCACAGCGCGTTCGGCTTCACGCTCGTCGGAACCATGCCTAACGTGGGCTTCAAGTTCGGCCGCTGGGTGGACGTCGTGATCATGCAGAGGGCACTCGGCTCTCACACGGGGTCAGAGACGTTGGCAGGGTAGGCGGTCCGCCGACCCGCCTGGCGTCGACCTCGTGCCGCTACTACTTGCGCTTGCCTACGCCCCTTTGCTACACTTAGCAGGTTAATTCGCCCTCGGCCCGCAGCGCTGGGTCTAGGGCCAGTTTGTCGTGTGCTGCCAATTCGGGCCGTGAACGACGCAAAAAAGGCTAAAGCCAACAGCCAACTGTTCGTGGCCTTTAAGTAACAGGAGTGCGCCCGTGAGGCGCAAAAACGGAAAGAGGGAGTGATCGTTCTGCCAACCGTGAACCAGCTGCTCCGCAAGGGGCGCCAGAAGGTGGCCAAGAAGAGCAAGACGCCGGCGCTCAAGGGTTCGCCGCAGCGCCGCGGTGTCTGCACCGCCGTCAAGACCCAGACCCCGAAGAAGCCGAACTCCGCTCTGCGCAAGATCGCCCGTGTGCGCCTCGCCGGTGGTCAGGAAGTGACCGCCTACATCCCGGGCGAGAAGCACAACCTGCAGGAGCACTCAGTAGTGCTCATCCGCGGCGGCCGCGTTAAGGACCTCCCGGGCGTGCGCTACCACATCGTTCGCGGTGCCCTCGACGCCCAGGGCGTCGGGGTTGGCCGTTACGTTCAGCGCAACAAGGGCCGTTCCAAGTACGGCACCAAGAAGCCGAAGGGGAAGTAAGCACTCATGGGACGCAGAAGACGCGCCGAAGTACGTCGGCTTGAGCCCGACCTTGTCTACTCCGACACCACCGTCACCGCGCTTATCAACAAGCTCATGCGCGATGGCAAGAAGAACGCCTCCAGCCGGATCTTCTACGGCGCTTGCCGCCTGATCCAGGAGCGCAGCGGCCAGGAGCCCCTCAAGGTGTTCCGCCAGGCCCTCGACAACATCAAGCCGCGCATAGAGGTGCGCAGCCGCCGCGTCGGCGGTTCCACCTACCAGGTGCCGGTAGAGGTGGTGCCCCGCCGTGCCCAGTCGCTCAGCCTCCGCTGGCTGGTCGCCGCCTGCGACGCGCGCCCCGAACGCACCGCGGTCGAGCGCGTGGCGGGCGAACTGCTCGACGCTGCCGCGGGCCGTGGCGGTGCCGTCAAGAAGAAGGAGGACGTCGAGCGCATGGCCGAGGCCAACCGCGCCTATGCTCACTACCGCTGGTAACCCTTCAGGGGTTCAGGTAGTAGCACCTCCTCGACAACAGTTATGAGCACAGCGACCACAACCGACCTAAGGAAGACGCGCAACATCGGCATCGCCGCCCACATCGACGCGGGCAAGACGACGCTGACCGAGCGCATCCTGTTCTTCACGGGGCGCATACACAAGGTGGGCGAGACCCACGAGGGCGCCTCCCAGATGGACTGGATGGCGCAGGAGCGCGAGCGCGGCATCACCATCACCTCCGCCGTCACCCAGGCCTTCTGGAACGACACGCGCATCAACGTCATCGACACCCCCGGCCACGTGGACTTCACCATGGAGGTCGAGCGCTCCATGCGCGTGCTCGACGGCGCCGTGGCGGTGTTCGACTCCAGCCAGGGCGTTGAGCCCCAGTCCGAGACCGTGTGGCGCCAGGCCGACAAGTACCACGTGCCCCGCATCGCCTTCGCCAACAAGATGGACAAGACCGGCGCCAGCTTCGAGCTCGTGCTCGACTCCATGCTGGACCGCCTCGGTGCCACCGCCGTGCCGCTGCAGTGGCCCATCGGCGCTGAGGACACCTTCAAGGGCATGATCGACCTGGTCGAGATGAAGGCCGTCTACTACAACGACGACCTGGGCCAGAACATCGACGTCGTCGACATCCCCGCCGAGCTCCAGGCACTCGCCGACGAGAAGCGCAACCTGATGATCGAGCGGCTGGCCGACGTCGACGACGAAGTGGCCATGCTGTTCCTCGAGGGCGAGGAGGTGCCGGTCGAGCTGCTGCGCGCCGCCATCCGCCGCGCCACCATCAACCTGGACATCTTCCCGGTCTGCTGCGGCTCTGCTCTCAAGAACAAGGGCGTGCAGCGCCTGCTCGACGCGGTGTCTTACTACCTGCCGAGCCCGCTCGACATCCCCCCGGTCAAGGGCGTCAACCCCGACACCGGCGAGGAAGAGACGCGCGACGCCGACGTGAACGCGCCGACCTCAGCGCTGGCGTTCAAGATCGCCACCGACCCGTTCGTCGGTCGCCTCGTGTTCGTGCGCGTGTACTCGGGCGCCCTCACCAGCGGCAGCTACGTCTACAACGTCAGCAGCGGCCGCCGCGAGCGCATCGGCCGCCTGCTAAAGATGCACGCCAACTCCCGCGAGGAAGTGGAGACCATCGAGGCCGGTAACCTCGGCGCCGTGGTGGGCCTCAAGGACACCTCCACCGGCGACTCGCTGGTCGATGCCGATCACCCGGTCATCCTCGAGAGCATCGAAGTGCCCGAGCCCGTCATCACGGTCGCCATCGAGCCCGCCTCGAAGGCCGACCAGGACAAGCTCACCAACGGCCTTATCAAGCTCACCGAGGAGGACCCCACCTTCCGCGTGGAGACCGACCCGGAGACCGGCCAGACCAAGATCTCGGGCATGGGCGAGCTGCACCTCGACATCATCGTCGACCGCCTCAAGCGCGAGTTCCACGTGAACGCCAACGTGGGCGCGCCGCAGGTGGCCTACCGCGAGACCATCACGGTGCCCGTCGACGTCGAAGGCAAGTTCGTTCGCCAGACCGGCGGTCGTGGTCAGTACGGTCACGTCAAGATCAAGGCGGAGCCCACCGAGCGCGGTTCGGGCAACTCCTTCGAGAACGCCGTCGTCGGCGGCACCGTGCCCAAGGACTTCATCCCCGCCGTGCAGAAGGGCGTGGAGGAGGCCATGCAGAGCGGCCCGCTACTCGGCTTCCCGATCGTAGACATGAAGGTCGCGCTGTACGACGGCTCGTACCACGAGGTGGACTCCTCGGAGATGGCTTTCAAGATCGCCGCCTCCATGGCCATCCGCGAAGCCATGTCCAAGGGCAAGGCGTCGGTCCTCGAACCCATCATGCGCGTCGAAGCCACTACGCCCGAGCAGTACATGGGCGACGTCATCGGCAGCCTCAACTCTCGCCGTGGCCAGATCCAGGGCATGACCCCGCGCGGCAACGCCCAGGTGGTCACCGCCAACGTGCCGCTGGCCGAGATGTTCGGCTACGCCACCGACCTACGCAGCCTCACGCAGGGTCGCGCTACCTTCGCGATGTTCTTCGATCATTACGAAGCCGTGCCCCGCAACGTCCAGGAAGAACTTCTCAAGAAGTAAGGCATCTCAAGGAATCTAAGGAGAACTGAAAATGGCTAAGGGTGTTTTTGAGCGTACGAAGCCGCATGTGAATGTTGGGACGATTG
>JBIQNJ010000015.1:0-44907 GCA_044462445.1 Truepera radiovictrix
CGCACCACAGACAGCGTATGAGGATACACGCGGCGCGCGAGGCGTGTCAACGACCGTAAAAAGTAACGTAACCGGCGTTTGCCTCGGGCCACGATCAAGAACCTCAGAGTGACGCTACTGCACGCGGCTCTTCGCGTGTCAACAGCTTGTCGTGGTCCCCGGTGTCAGGACCGGCGGAGACTACACTGGTGCCGATGGGTTCCCCGCCTTCCCACCTCTACCCGCCGGAGCTAGCCACGTGCAGAGCCTGCCCCCGGCTCGCCACCTACCGCGAGGAAGTAGCGAGAACCAAGCGCAGGGCCTATGCCAGCGAGGAGTACTGGGGCGCCCCGGTGCCCGGGTTCGGCGACCCGAACGCGCAGCTGCTGTTGGTCGGGTTGGCTCCCGGCGCCCACGGCAGCAACCGTACAGGGCGCATGTTCACCGGAGACGCCTCTGGCGCATTCCTCTACCCTGCCCTGTACCGCTGCGGCCTGGCCAACCAACCGAACTCCACCCACAGAGCCGATGGCCTCGAGTTGCGCGGCGCCTGGATCACGGCTGCCGCGCGCTGCGTTCCGCCTGGGAACAAGCCGACCACCGAGGAGCTGAACATGTGCCAGCGGTGGCTCGACTTCGACATGCGCATGCTGCCTAACTTAAGGGCCGTTCTAGCGATCGGGAAGGTCGGTCACGATGCCGTTATCAAGGTATGGAGAGAGCGTGGGCTCGTGACCACCCTGGCCGCTCACCCGTTCGCCCACGGTGCCGTGCACCGCTTCGCAGACCTGCCGGCCGCCGGGGAGGCAGGTGCCGTTCCCATGGTCGACACGTACCATGTGTCCTTCCAGAACACGAACACGGGCAGGCTCACGGCCGAGATGTTCGATGCCGCGCTGCACGCAGCCAAACGCGAAGCGGGGCTGGATTGAGAAGCGGGACTATATAGAGCGGCCCTGCCGCTCGAAACTCTTGGCCGCACTACTGCTCGAGAAACGGGCCTGGATCAAGCAGCCCTGCCACTCGGGGCTCTCGGCCGCTCTACCGACCGTCGATGTGGCACCCGCCTGCCCTACGGCTCCTCGCGGTCAACCCGGTTGCCAGGTACCTTCTCTGGTGGCTGATCAGCCGCCCACCTTGCCTGCCTGAGCAAGCCGCGCAGTGCCGCCAGGTCGTGCGCGCTCGGGCGGGCGCGGTCTATGAGGCCGCGGTAAAGCCGCAAGACCCCCGGCAGCCTGTCGGGGTCGGTATAGCCGATGTGCAGCAGCGTCTCTGCCAACTGGCCATAGAACCCCTCCACCTGAGCGCGTTCAGCCGGCGCATGCTCGCTCGGCAGCTCGGCGGGCGGCGGTGCTGCGTGGCTGTCAAGCCCGCCCGCCAGCTTGCGAACCCCCAGCTCGTAGGCGATGACCAGCACCGCCTGCGCCAGGTTGAGCGACGAGAAGTCCTGCGTCGGGATGACGATCTGCGCCTGGCAGCGCGTGAGTTCGTCGTTGCTCAGCCCATGGTCCTCTGGCCCGAACAGCACCGCAGAGCTGCCCACCAGAACGCGCGCAGCGGTCCTTGGCGAGTGAACGATGTAGTTGTCTGCCGCGCGCACTCTGGCACTAGTGCCGAAGACCGTCTCGCGGTCGGCGATGGCCGCGTCCAGCTGGTCCACCACCGTGGCGCCGTCCAGCACCTCAGCCGCGTGCGACGCCAACGCGTACGAGCGATGGTCGATCTTGCATCTGGGCGCCACCAGCCATAGGTCCGTGAGCCCGAAGTTGAGCATCGCTCGCGCCGCCGCACCTATGTTGGCCGATTCCTTGGTCCTCACGAGCACTATGCGCGGCGCGTTCACGCGCACGAGCATAGCAACGCAACCAGGTGAGCCGGCCGACCGCAGGTCCTTCCGGCGGCACTGCCAAGGGGGCTCCGCCAGAACCGGAACTCAAGCGAAGCGCCCGAGGGCGAATGACCCTCGGGCGCTCGACGAAGCGGAGTGTGACGCTAGCTCAGGCTTCGGGAGCCCTGAAGCTGTTGATGCGCTTGGCCAGGCGCGACTTGCGGCGGGCGGCCGTGTTGGGGTGATAGACCGAGGTCTTGATGGCGCGGTCAACCAGGCCCTGAACGACCTTCTCGTACTTGGCGGCTGCCTCGAAATCGCCCTTCTCGGCGGCGGCCACGGCCTTCTTGCTGAAGGTGCGGATGGTGCTCTTCTTGGCGCGGGCGGCGGCGCGGCGCTTCTCCGACTGCCGGTGGCGCTTCTGCGCCGATGGGTTCTGTGACACGACTCTCCTTATTACTCCAGGAATGCGCCGCCTTACGTTGCAGCGGCGGCATCGTCTGCTTAGGTTTCACGACCTGCGGATGGCCGCCAGAACGCGTTCGAGGAGGCAGCCGCAAGAGCCTGCGACCCGAAACTCGGGCCGCTAACCTACGGATACTAGCACAGGCCGCCGGTCCACTCAAGCACCACCGACTCGCCGTAGCCGGGCCACCTGAAGGCCGCTGCGCCGGCTTGCTACATTGCATGCATGCTTGACGTGCGGGCAGCCTTCCAGCTCATCGGCGACGCCTTGACCATGAACAGCGGCTTCGCCGACGCCGTGGCCAACACGCCCGGAGCCGGGCGCATAGCCGTACTGGTGCTCGTGCTGGCCGGCCTCGCTGAGGCCGTCGGCGAGAGCGTCGTGCTCTTCCTCAACCGCGTCAAGGCGTCGCACTTCGGCCGCAGCCTGATCATCTCGGCCCTCATCTTCACGTTCACGTACTTCTTCCTCGCAGCGTCTATCTGGGCGGTCGCGCACTTAGGCTTCCGGCTGCACGTGAGCTTCATGCTCATCGCGGCCGTGGTGGCGCTGGCACAGGCGCCGCGCCTCCTCGGGTTCCTCGCCTTCTTGCCCTACTTCGGGCTGCCCATCTCCATCCTTCTCTGGATCTGGGCGCTGCTTGCCACCACCTTCGGCATCGCAGAGCTGCTGGAGCTTAAGGCCTGGCAGGCGGCGGTCGTGGTGGGCCTGGGCGGCCTGCTGCTCATCTCCATGCAGCGCACCGTCGGTCGTCCGCTCCTCGCGCTGGCGCGCATCATGCGCAGGCGCGCAGCGGGGGTCGATGTCGTGACGAACTGGAAGCAGCTCTCGCAGTTAGTCGACTCGGGGCCGGATCACGGTCTGAAGCCGTCGGCGTCCACGGGTGACGGAGGTCCGCGCCCATGATCGGCACCCTCGTCCTCGTGGCGCTCATCGCGCTCGTCGTGTCGATGTTGCTCTCGCCGATCGAAACGCTGGGCTGGTGGGCAGGTTGGTACGGTCACGGCCTGGAAGACCAGCGTCAGTCTGTCTCCACAAAACCGGACTCGGGCATGACGCAAGGGGCAGAGCACTACCTCATCTACCTGGACGGCATCGCCAACGTCGGGCAGCAGCAGTACCGCGACGTCGAAGGTCTGCTCGCCAACCTGCGAACGCGGCTTCCCCACGTCGCCATCATCAGCGATGTCATGCCCTACTCGGTGCTCGACCTGCCGCTCATGAGCGCCGAGAGACCCATGGCGCGGTGGTGGCGGCGCATGTTCAAGAACAAGGTGAATAGGAGCCGCGCCCCCCTGAGTTTCACCATCAACCTGCGGAACCTGTTTCAGGTGCTGGTGGCGGCCGACCCGCGTTACGGCCGCATATTCGGTCAGGGCCAGGCGCAGGTGATGCTCAACGCACTCCTGAAGGCCGGCTACCGACCGGGTAGCGGCGTGCCCATAACCATCCTCGGCTATAGCGGCGGCGCTCAGGTAGGCCTTGCGGCCACGCCGTTCCTCAAACGTGCGCTCAACGCCCCCGTGGCCATGATCTCGCTCGCCGGCGTCATGGCTAGTGAGCCCGGGCTCGACTGGCTGGACCTCATGTACCACGTGCAGAGCCCCACCGACTCCATACCTGCGTACGGCAGGGTGCTCTTCCCCGGCCGCTGGCGCATCATGCGTAACTCGCACTGGAACAAGATGGTGAGGAGCGATCGCCTGCGCTTCATCAACATGGGCCCCATGCGGCACAACGGGCCGGGCAGTTACCTGGACGAGTCCGTGGTCAAGTACGGGGAGAGCAACCTCGACCGCACGACAGACGTGGTCGTGCGTCTGGTGCAGGAGATCCAGCACCATCTCTGCAGCACTGACGGCGTCCGGGCCACGCAGGCGGCTAACGAGCCGACGGCGGTCGCGGCAAGCTGAAGGGTTCATGTAAGACATGGCGCACACGAAGAGGCGTCCATGCGCTATGCTTACGGCCGCTTTCCGCTTGCCCTGAATTAAGTTCCTGGCTCGTGGTGGGCCAGGAAGGAAACACTTTGACGCAAGAACAATCAGGCTTTAGCACGTTCGGGCTGGACCCGCGCGTGAACATCGGCGTGCGCGCTGCCGGCTACGAGCAGCCCACCCCCATCCAGGAACAGACCATCGCAGAGGGAATGACCGGCCGGCACATCCTCGGCCTGGCTCAGACGGGCACCGGCAAGACCGCGGCCTTCGTCCTCCCCGTCCTCCACCGCCTGCTCGAAGGGCAGGGTCCAGAGGGCCAGCGCCACGGCGGCCGCGGCGCCAAGCGCAAGACCCGCGCCCTGGTGGTAGCACCAACGCGCGAACTGGCTGAGCAGATCAACGACGAGTTCCGCACCCTCGGTCAGGCCACCGGCCTGCGCAGCGCCACCGTTTACGGCGGCGTGGGCTTCCAGCCCCAGATCGAAGCTCTTCGCGGCCGCGCCGACATCATCGTCGCCTGCCCCGGCAGGCTCATCGACCACATGGAGCGCGGGCACGCCAACCTCTCTAACGTAGAGATCCTCGTGCTGGACGAAGCCGACCACATGTTCGACATGGGCTTCCTGCCGCCCATCCGTCGCATCCTCAAGGCCATCCCCGACACCGCCCAGCGCATGCTGTTCTCGGCCACCATGCCGAGCGAGGTGGCTCACCTGGCCGACGAGGTCCTCACAGACCCCTTAAGGGTCGAGGTGGACCGCCAGGCACCGGCCGAGAACATCGAGCACGCCCTCATGGCCATCGACGAGAAGGTCAAATCAGACCTCCTGCTGCACATGCTCAAGACGCAGGACCACCGCTCCACGCTCGTGTTCACCCGCACGAAGCACCGCGCCAAGAAGCTGGCCGGCGTGCTGGACAACGCCAACATCTTCGTGGCAGAGATCCAGGGCAACCTGTCTCAGCGGCGCCGCCAGGAGGCCCTCGACGGCTTCAAGGACGGCACCTACCACGTGCTGGTGGCCACCGATATCGCGGCCCGCGGCATCGACGTGGCCCGCGTGTCGCACGTGATCAACTTCGATTTCCCCGACACCCCTGAAGCCTACACGCACCGCATCGGCCGTACCGGCCGCGCACGCCGCAGCGGCAAGGCCATCACGTTCGTCACCGAGTACGACTTCGCCAACGTGCAGCAGCTCGAGCGCAAGCTCGGCATGCGCATAAACCGCGAGCGTGCTGAGGGCTTCGCCGGCCCCGTCGACGCCCTCGATAACCTGCGCCCCGGTAGCGGTGGCGGTCAGGGCCGAGGCGGTGCCCGCGGCGGCAACCGGTCGGGTGGCCGGTCCGGCGGTCGCGGCGGCAACGCCGGCGGCAGACAAGGCGGGCAGAGGCGCAGCGGCGGTGAGCGCGGTCACGGCGAACGCATGGCAGCCGGCCCCGCTCGCTCCGAAGGGCGCGGCTTCAGCGAGCACTCGAGCGCCGCACCGGCACGCTCCGAGAGCCGCAGCTTTGGCGCGGCTCAAGGCGAGCGCAGCGACCGCCGGTCGCCCCGCGCTGAGGGGCAGGGCAACAGCCGCCCCGCAGGCCAAGGCCGCAGCTACGGGCAGCGCGCCAGCGGTCGCCCCGGCGGCTCAAGCTACGGCGCCAGCGCCGGTCACACCCGCTTCGGTGAACGCGGCTTCGGAGGTAGCGACGAGCGCGGCCCCGACCGCAGCGTGGAGCGGAGCGCGGACCGCAACTCCGAGCGCGGCACTGACGGCAGCACCCCCCGCAACACACCCCGCGGCGAACGCACCGGAGGCTCCCGTGCCTACGGCAGCCACTCCGATCACCGTGGCGCCGCACCTGACAGGCGCCCTGCCGGCAACGGCGAGAGCCGTTCCCAGGGTCGCGGCGGTCCCCGGGGCGAGCACAGGCAAGAGCGCCGCGCTGACAGCAGGCCCGAGGGCGCCAGCTCCAACGAGGGCACCCGCACTGGCGGCACCGACAACCGCCGCAACGGTCCGGGCACCCGCAGACCGCAGCGCCAGGGCAGTACGCGCAGCCGCGAGTACTGACTGACTGCCGGCTAGGCGTTACCGCTTGACCGGCTACCGACAGCAGGTACGACCACCGGACGTCTCCTCGCACCTTGGGCTTACAGTTGCCTTAAGGTGCGAGGAGACTTATGACTACTAGAACGCAGCTCCGTAAAGCGGCTCTAGCACTGCCCGAAGTGGAAGAAGGCACGCACTTCGGCCTGCCGGCCTACAAGGTGCGTGGCAGAGGCTTCGCGTCGATCGGCAAGAGTGGGGCAACTCAGCTGAGAATGACCTCAGAGGAAGCTGCTCGCACACTCGAACGGCTACCGTCAGCCCGGCCCGTCTCTCGCGCTGGCAAGCTCATCGGTGTGTCTGTTGCGTTGACCGACATCGACGGCATGGTGCTAAACGACCTGGTGCGGAGGTCGTGGCTGAGCGTCGCGCCGAAGGCTCTGGTCCACGCCTACAGAGCGGCCACTGAAGGTGAGGCACCTTCGGGTCCGGACGCGCTTCCCCGAAGCATAGGCAACCCCGCTACGCGCGCACTGTTGAGCGCAGGCGTGCGGTCTCTGCCTGAAGTAGCGGCGCTCAGCCGCCGTGACCTGCTCGCGCTCCACGGCGTCGGCCCGAAGGGGGTGCGGCTGCTGATAGAAGCGTTGGCTGAGCGCGGTATGCAACTGCGTGAAGGGTAGCGCTCCGGGCAAGTCTGCCGCCGCCACGCATCATCGTCGCCGAGGTACGAACCCGCTCCGGGTGTTCTGGTACCGCTGCCGCGGGGGCGCCGCGGAGCGGCCGGTAGTGCGGGGTCCCGGGAGTCACTGGCACCGCCGGCGCGCCGGGGTGCCTAGGGCGGTCGAACTATAGGTCATGACCCACCACCCTTAGGCACTAGTCCGTAGCTGCTGTTGGCACCGTCGCTCAACACTTGGGCAGAGGTCCTCAAGTGCAGCCGAGACCGACTCCGCCTTCCTCAGCCGCTCTACGCCACCCGAGCCCGCTACAGCAGCGGGTCCTCGCCTTCGTCGAACATGGGATGGGTCACGGGGTGGTCGAGGCCACGGCAGGCAGCGGCAAGACCACCACACTCGTGCAGGTGGCGCAGGCGCTGTCGCAAGAACAGGCCGCCTGCTTCCTAGCGTTCAACCGCTCAACGGCAGCAGAGTTGCGCCTGCGGCTACCCGAGCACGTGGAGGCCACCACCATCCACGCGTTGGGCCGGGCCATGCTGGTGCGCCACCTGCCGCACCTGGCCAGCGCCTCGCCAGACGGCGGCAAGTACCGTTCTCTAGCCCTGAGCCTCGTTGCCGAGAGGCTGCCCGCTAGCCCCCAACCTGGGGTGCTGGCGGAGTACCTGGCCAAGCTGGCAGACCTCTGCCGGCTGGCCCTGGTCGGAAGCCGCCACGCCAGGCCCGCCGCCCCGAACACGCCTGCCACGGCAGCAGAGGTCTCCCAGCGGCATCAGCTCCGAAGCCCACTGTCTGCGGCGGAGACTGCCGAGCTCCACGCCCTGCTACCAGACCTGCTGGCCCGGGGGCTGGCCGAGGTCGAGGCAGGGCGGCTGGACTACACCGACATGCTGTACGCCACTCTGGAGCTTAGGTTAGAACCACCTCGCTACGCGTTCGTCTGCATTGACGAAGCCCAAGACCTGAGTCCTCTCACGCTGGCCATCGTCATGAACCTTGTTCGCGCCGGAGCAAGAGCCTTGTTCGTAGGCGACCCGAAGCAGGCCATATACGCGTTCGCGGGTGCCGACAGCCGCTCGCTAGAGCGCATAACTAACGAGACGCGCGCCACGGTGCTCCCGCTCTCTGTCAGCTTCCGCTGCCCGACCAGGCACGTGGTGCTGGCCCGACGCTTCTCGCCCACCATTCAGGCCGCCAGCGGGGCCGAGGACGGCCTGGTCACCCTCACGCAGGCCGCGCAGCTGCCCCGCCTCGTCAGCCCCGGAGACCTGGTCATGTGCAGGGTGAACGCGCCACTCGCCGGCCTCGCCCTTGACCTGGCCGAGACCGGCACGCCGGTGCGCGTGCTTGGCTCCGACCTCGCCGGCCCCGCACTCAGCCTTGCTAGACGACTGTTCCCGGACGGTGCTCCGCGCAACGCCAAGGACGTGGTCGAGCAGCACGCTAGAGACGAGCAGAGGGAGCTGGAGGAGGCGCTGATCACCAGCCCCGCGCTGGCGGAGGTGCTGGAGCTCAGCCGGCAGCGGCACCGGGCGCTCACGCTGCTGCTGGCGAACAGCGGTTCGGCCACTACTAACCAGCGGCTCGAGCAGTTGGCGCACACCCTGCTGAGCGGTCCGCCCCCAGCCGGCACGAACGCGCCCACCGCGGTCAAGGCGGCGGTCCTCAGCACGGTTCACAAAGCCAAGGGCCGCGAGGCAGAGCGGGTCTTCCTGCTCTATCCAGAGGAGCTCGTGCCGCACGCACCCACGCGGCCTCACCCACGGAGCGGCATCAAGCTGCTGCGGGCTCTTAGGCTAGGCGCCAGCGCGCTAAAGGCCGGCCGCTCGGCGCGTGATACAGCGCCCCCAGCACGCTCGAACGCGGCCGAGCCGGTAGACGACGAGGCCGAGGCCAACGTGCTGTTCGTGGCCCTCACCCGCGCCAAGCATGAACTAGTGCTGGTCGAGCGCCAGAAGGGGGCGCTGGCCGCGCGCCTGACCCACGCCAGGGCGGCCATGGCCAGTAAGGTCGGTAGCTCGGAGCACAACGACGACCTGGCCAGACGGTGGAGTCAGGTGCTGTCACTCGCTTACCTGATGAGCCGTCAACCTCGGAAGCGCACCCCAAAGCGTCGACCCCGCGTTGGCCCGGGGCTATCATCGCCTCATGGCACTGCATGGTGAGTACAAGACCCCTGGCGGAAAACTGGTCGTGGTCGACCTACAGGTCACAGATGGTCATCTGACGAACGTCGAAGTGAGTGGCGACTTCTTCCTAGAGCCACCGGAAGCGCTGGACGACATAATCGCTGCCCTGGAGAACGCCCCGGCCTCAGCGGGCGAGTCCGAGCTGGCCGGGCTGATCAAGGACCGCCTGGACCCTGACGCCGAGCTCATTGGCTTCGACCCGGAGTCCGTGGCCGTGGCCGTTAGGCGGGCTGTTACTGACGGCAGCCCGAGGGAGCGCGCATGAGCACACCCGAGTACGAGAAGAACCCCTGGGAGCTGAACGCGCGCGCCGAGGAGTTCCGGCGGCGCTGGCACGACCACGACTGGCACATCGTCCGGGAGGGTCCAAGGCCGGCCGAGATGCACATGGCGCTGGACGAGGTGCTGACGTACGAGGTGGGCAAGGGCAACCGCCCACCCACCCTACGGATCTGGGAGTGGAACCAGAACGCGGTCATACTCGGTCGCTTCCAGTCGGTGCGCAACGAGGTGGACCCGGTTGGCGCCGCCAAGCACAACGTCAACGTCGTGCGCCGCATCACCGGCGGCGGCGCCATGTTCACGGAACCGCAGAACGCCATCACCTACTCCATCTACGCGCCGGAGTCACTCGTCAAGGGCATGTCGTTCATCGACTCGTACGCCTTCATGGACGACTGGGTCCTCACCGCACTGCGCTCCATGGGGGTCGAGGCCGTTTACAAGCCCATCAACGACATCTCCTCCAGCAAGGGCAAGATAGGCGGGGCAGCTCAGACGCGCCGCGGCGGCGCCGTGCTGCACCACGTCATGGCCGCCTACAACATGAACCCGGCCACCATGCTCGAGGTGCTGCGCATCGGGCGCGAGAAGCTGTCCGACAAGGGCAGCGTCAGCGCCAACAAGCGCGTGACCCCGCTACGCGAGCAGACGCAGATGACGCGTGAGGCCGTGCTCGACCAACTGGTCAGCACGTTCGACCGCCTGTACGGGCTTAAGCCCAGCGCCATCACCCCAGCCGAGGAAGAAGCCGCCAGGAAGCTGGCCGACGAGAAGTTCAGCTCACACGATTGGCTGTACCTGCTGCCATGACGAGCCTTCACTCCGACGACCCGCACGCCTGGCTCGAAGAGGTCGAGGGCGAGAACCAGCTGGCATGGGTGAGAGAGCGCAACGCCGAGACCGCCGTGCGTCTGGAGACGGGGCGCTTCACCCAGATCAGCAACGGCATCCGCGAGGTGCTAGACGCCAAGGAGAAGATCCCCGTCGTCTCCAAGCATGGCGGGCTCCTCTACAACCTGTGGAAGGACGCCGACCACCCGCGCGGACTGTGGCGCCGCACCACGCCCGAGTCGTTCGCCAGCAACGAGCCCGACTGGGAGGTGCTCCTAGACCTGGACGCGTTGGGGCAGGCCGAGGACGTGAACTGGGTGTGGGGCGGCGCCAGTCTGCTGCCCCACGACTACCGAAGGGCGCTCGTCTATCTCTCGCGCGGCGGCTCCGACGCTACGGTCATCCGCGAGTTCGACCTGAGCACGAAGACCTTCATCGAGGATGGTTACCAGTGCGACGAATCCAAGGGGTGGGTCGGCTGGGCCGACACCTCCGGTGACCTGGTGATCGTGGCCCGCGACTTCGGACCTGGCACCATGACCACCTCGGGCTATCCGCGCTCGCTACGGCTGTGGCGCCGGGGCACCCCGCTGAGCGAAGCGCACGAGCTGTTCGCCGCGCAGACCACCGACATGGGCATCTGGGGGCATCACGACTTCGCCGAGGGTTTCGAGCGCACGGTCATCATGCGCTCCGTGCGCTTCTACGAGGCCGACTTCTACCTCGTAGGCGATGACCTCAAGCCCCACCGCCTCGACCTGCCGCTCTCGGCCGAACCGTCGGTTCACAGGCAGTGGCTGTTCGTGGAGCCGCGCGAACCTTGGACCGTCGGCGGAGCCACCCACGCAGCGGGCTCCCTCGTGGTCATCGAGCTGGAGAGGTTCCTCGCCGGCGACCGCAGCTTCCACACGCTGTTCACCCCCACGCCAACCACCAGCCTCGTAGAGAAGGCGTTCACCCCGAACCATGTCGTGCTCAACGTGCTAGACGACGTCAAGAGCCGGCTCGAGCGCCACAGCTTCACGGAAGCCGGGTGGGTAGGCGGAGAGCTGCTGACGGACGTAGGTGCGGACAGCGAACCCTTGATGATGTACGTGCGTTCCGTGGACGCGGACCACGAGGATGCGGTCTGGCTGACGGTCGACGGCTTCCTGACCCCCACCACGCTGGCGACGGTGACCATAGGCGCTGACGGGCAGTCCAGCACCAAGGTGTTGAAGCGCATGCCCACCTACTTCGACGCCAGCCGGCTGAAGGTAGAGCAGCACTTCGCCACGTCGGACGACAGCACACGCGTGCCCTACTTCCAGGTCGGACCGCGCACGCCCTCAGGCCCGGCACCCACGCTGCTGTACGGCTACGGCGGCTTCGAAGTGCCGCAGGTTCCCGTGTACTCCGGCACGGTCGGGCGCTCCTGGCTGGCGCGGGGCGGCGTGTACGTGGTGGCCAACATCCGTGGCGGCAACGAGTACGGGCCGCGTTGGCACCAGGCCGCACTCAAGCACAAACGGCACCGTGCCTACGAGGACTTCGCTGCCGTTGCCACCCACCTAGTGCAGCGCGGCGTGACCACCAGGGAGCAGGTGGGCGTCAGGGGAGGATCGAACGGCGGCCTGCTGATCGGCAACATGCTCATGAGCTACCCTCACCTCTTCGCCGCAGCCGTGTGTCAGGTTCCGCTGCTCGACATGAAGCGCTACTCGCACCTGCTGGCAGGGGCCTCGTGGATGGCCGAGTACGGCGACCCCGACAAGCCCGAGGAGTGGGAGTTCATAATGACCTTCTCGCCTTACCACCTGCATAAGCCGGGTGCCGACTACCCGCCCGTGATCTTCACCACCTCCACGCGTGACGACCGCGTACATCCGGGTCATGCGCGCAAGATGGCGGCGCGCATGCTGGCGGCCGGAAACGACGTGACGTATTACGAGAACATCGAGGGCGGTCATGGCGGCGCGGCCACCAACGCGCAGGCAGCGTACATGCATGCGCTCACCTGGGAGTTCCTGTGGCAGCGGCTGGCGCCGGTTCAGGCGGGTGAGGCGGCCAGACCGTAACCTCGCAGGAAGGTCAGCGCCTGTGCGCTGGTGGTCACGGGGTCGTGCAGCTGCGGGTCCTGTTCCGCCTCGATGACGAACCAGCCGCCGTAACCCGACCCACGCAGGGCAGCGAACACGGCGCCGAAGTCGAGGAAGCCCTGCCCGGGCGGGCAGAACAGGTGGGCCCGCACGGCGGTCTCAAAAGGCACGCCCAGCCGAGACAGCCCGACGGTGGATCCTGGCCCCTGCCCCAGCAGTTCCATCACCTCACGCCGTACGTCCTTCAGGTGCACGTACACCACTCGGTCTGCCAGCACCTGCGCCACCTGGCCGGGCTCTCCCCCGCCATAAGCCACGTGGCCCGTATCGAGGCAATAGCCCACCCGCTCGGGGTCGGTCAGCTCGAAGAGCCTGAAGATCTCTTCAGGCGTCTCTATGGCCGTGCCGCCGTGCGGGTGCACTGCCACCGCTATGCCCCTGTCGCGGGCGTAACCCCCTACCTCGTCGAACGCGGCGGCCAGGCGCCGCCACTGCTGGGCGTCGAACGGCTCTATCGGCCGCGGCCCACGCGCGTCCCACACCGAGTGACCCGCCTCCGCCAGGATGGCCACCGCTGCCCCCGCGGCCGCGCAGAAGTCCACGTGGCGCTTCGTGGCCTCCAGCTCACGCTCCAGCCCGTCTGGGAAGGCGAAGTTGACCCACTTGTAAGCGGCAGACAGGACGAGCCCGCGCTGGGCGAGAGCTTCGCGCAGACGCGCCGGGTCCTTGGGGTAGATGGCGCTGTTCTCGCTGGCCGCGAACCCAAGGCCGGCGATCTCGTCCATCAGCCTCTCTGCCGCTGGCGCGTCGGCGCCCGCCGGGTCGGGACCCCAGCCTATGAACGGGTTGACCCAGGCGATAGGGCACACGCCCAGCCTGCCGTAGTTCTCGGTGTCCCTTACCCCGTGCGGATGCGCAGACTGCGTGTTCACGGCAGCGAACCTACCTCTATCATGGACTCCAACACCCCGATCGCCCTTCTCGCAAGGTAGTCCTTGCACGCCTTTTACAACGCCGGCCGACTGTTACCGGAGCGTGGAGCATGGTGTACAGTCGCCGCAAGACAGGTCTACTTCGCACATCTTTTCACTAGGAGGCACACTCGTGAGACGCTTAGTACTAGCTATAGGTCTTGTCACCTTGCTAGGCACCGCACTGGCGCAGACGACGGTGGTCATGTTCCTCGACCCGCGCGAGCCCATGGAGCTGTACCAGCGCTACGCCGACGCCTACAATGCCGAGAACCCGGACGTCGCCATACGGTTCGAGTCGGGCGGCGCCACCAGCGACCAGCAGCAGCAGTACCTCAACACGGTGCTGAGCGGTCAGAGCGGTGACATCGACATCTTCCAGATCGACGTCATCCGCCCGGCCACCTACGCCGCGGCAGGCTGGGCCGACCCGCTCGACGGCTACCTGGGCGCCGAGCGCGACGCCTACCTGGGCGAGTTCCTGGCCGGCCCCGTGAACGCCGACACGGTCGACGGCACCCTTTACGCCATCCCCGCCTACACCGACGCCATGTTCCTGTACTACCGCACCGACCTGCTCGAGAAGTACGGCTTCGAACCGCCGGCCACGTGGGAGGAACTGGAGCAGCAGGCCCTGACCATCATCGAGGGCGAGAACAACCCCAACCTGCAGGGCTACAACTACCAGGGCGCCGCCATCGAGGGCGCCGTGTGCACCTTCCTCCAGCCGTTCTGGAGCGCCGGCGGCGACTGGCTCGACGCAGACGGCAACGTGAACGTAGACAGCGACGCCGGCCGCCGCGCCCTAGAGTGGTACCAGCGCACGCTAGACACCGGCATCACCAAGCCGAACATCGCCGAGACCGCCACCGATAACTCGCGTCAGGAGTTCCAGGCCGGCCACGTGGTGTTCATGGTCAACTGGGGCTACGCCTGGGCGCACTTCCAGAACGACGACGACTCCACCGTCAAAGGCAACGTTGGCGTAGCCCCTATACCCGCCTTCGCGGGCGGAGAGAGCTACACGTGCGTGGGCGGCTGGCAGTGGGCGCTCAACCCGTACGGGGCCAACAAGGAGGTGGCGTTCGACGTCATCCGCCACTACTCCAGCCCCGACTTCCAGCGCGACCTGGCCATCGTGGGCGGCCGCATGCCGGCCCGCAGCGCCCTCTACCAGGACGCCGCCGTGCTCGAGGCCAACCCGCACTTCGGCGCGTTCTACGACGTCATCATCGCTGCGCGGCCGCGCCCCGTGACCGAGTTCTACACCCAGGTCTCCGAGGTCATCCGCAGCCACATGAACGCCTTCCTAGCGGGCACCATGAGCCTGGAAGAGACGCTCACGGAGATGCAGATCGGACTTGAAGACGCCATAAGGTGAGTCAAGGCAGCGTTGGGCTCCGCTCCGGCGGGGCCCACCCCTCCGAGGCCCCGTACCGACCACCGGGGTTCTGGCAGCGCCTGAGAAGCGGCAACCCGAGCGAGGGTCAGCTCGCGACGTTGCTGTTGTTACCGGCGTTGCTCACGCTGGCCGTGGTCATGCTCTACCCGGTGCTCAACGTGCTGTGGCAGAGCCTGCACCTCGAGAGGCTCAACCAGCCCCAGCGCGGCACACCCTTCATAGGGTTAGAGAACTTCACGCGCATGCTGTGGGGTCGGGACGACATGGCCTGGAGCGCCGGCAAGCTGTGGGTGTGGCGCGCGCTCATCCTCTCCGCGCTCCTGCCTATCTGGTACGCGGTCACGCGCCGGGCTGTGAGACCCGGCCTGGCGCTGTTCTGGACCGTGGTACTGGTGGCGGTGGCGGGCTGGCTCATGGGCTACCACCCGGTAGAGGGCTCGCGCTGGGCAGACCCGCGCTTCTGGAACAGCTTCAACATCACGCTGCTGCTGATAGTAGTCACCGTCGTCGGGGCGTTCCTGCTCGGCCTGCCACTGGCGCTGCTCGCCAACGTGAACCATCCGCTCAAGTGGCTGGTGCGGTTGGCGCTGCTGTTGCCCTGGGCCATGCCGCGCGTGTTCAGCGGCCTGGCGTTCGCGTGGCTGTTCCAGAGCGACTACGGCGTCATCAACGATCTGCTGGGGCGCATGGGCGTCAACCACGTGCTGGGGCTCATACTGCCTGAGGCCTGGATAGGCGACCGCGGCGTGTACTGGCTGGCGCGCGACGTGCCGGCCGTGGTGGCCGTGTCTATCACCATCATCTGGAAGACGTCTTCGTTCGTCGGGCTCATACTGCTGGCCGGCCTGCAGTCCATAGACGAGAGCCTGTACGAGGCGGCGCGCATCGACGGCGCCAACGCCTGGCAGCGCTTCTGGCGCATAACTTTGCCGCTGCTGCGGCCCGCCATCATGGTGGCGCTGATCTTCAGGACGCTGACCGCTGTGCAGACGTTCGATGAACCGTTCGCCATGACCGGTGGCGGCCCCGGCCGCACCCTTGAGACCCTAGGCATCTATATCTACAAGACCGTCAACGGCCTCGACATCGGCTACGCGGCGGCGCTGGCCGTGGCGCTGTTCGCCATATCTCTGCTCATTACCGTCTTCTACCTGCGCTGGATCTACAAGGATGACTGACCGCGTGCATGCTAGGGTTCCCACCCGATGACCAGGGCCGGCCAACCACGGGGAGCCGCGCGCCTGCTACTGCTAGTGGCGCTCCTGCTGGTCATCGTCAACGGCATGTTCCCTTCCGTGTGGCTGGTGCTCACCTCGCTCAAGCAGGACGGCGAGCTGACGCGACTACCCATCACCTACCTGCCGCAAGACCCGACCCTTCACAACTATGTCGAGGTGTTCGAGCAGAACCCGTTCGCGCTGTTCTTGCGCAACTCGTTCGTGGTGTCGCTCGTGTCTACGCTCGTATGCGTGCTGTTCGCCGGCCTGGCCGGCTACGCGCTGGGGCGGCTGAAGATCAGAGGGCGCCGGGTCATACTCACCGGCATTGTGATGACGAGCATGTTCCCTTCCCTGGTTCTGCTCGTGCCCCTCTACCGTCTGTTCCGCGGCGTGGAGTTGGGGTGGCTGGCCGCCCTGCCGTTCTTCTCCGAAGGGCTCACGAGCCCTAACCTGCTGAACACCTACTGGGCGCTGATCATCCCGTACGTGGCGCTCAGCCTGCCTATCGCCACCATGATCCTCACGAGCTTCTTCCAGCTCATACCGGATGACCTGGAGGCGGCAGCGGCCGTCGACGGTGCCAGCAGGTTAGGAGCGCTGTTCCGGATAATCATGCCGTTGTCCGCACCGGGCATGGTGACCGCCGCCATCATCGTGTTCGTCAACTCGTGGAACGAGTTCCTGTTGGCGCTCACGTTCAACACGGCCGTCACCATGCGCACCGTCCCGGTGGGTATCACGTTCTACCAGGGTCAGTTCTCGTTCCCCTGGGCAGTGATATCGGCGGCGGTTACGCTGGGTGTGATTCCGCTTGTGCTGCTCATCATCTTCTTCCAGCAGAAGATCATCAGCGGCCTCACCGCCGGAGGGGTGAAGGGGTGAACGTGAGGCACGGTCTTAGGTCGTCGGGTCTACAGTTTTCTCACGCCAGAGGTGCCTCGTGAGGCACGGTACTAAGTCATCGGGGCCTTCGTCTTCTTGCGTCGAGGGTGCATCGTGAGGCACGACCTCGCCAGCGGCCCGCTCGGCGTGGTCGTCGTGGGCGCAGGCGACCTGGGCTCCCGCCACGCGCGCCATTGGCACGAGGCCGGGGCCAGAGTCGTGGCCGTGTGCGACCCATGGATAGAGCGCGCCACCGAAGTGGCGGCGCAGGTTGGCGCCGAGGCTGCCACTCACCCAGACGACTACCTACGGCGCTCCGACGTGCACGTGGTGTCGGTGGCCACCCCGACGTTCCTGCACGAGAGCTACACGGTGGCTGCGCTGCAGGCTGGTAAGCACGTCCTATGCGAGAAGCCGGTGGCGCTCTCTGTGCCTGCGGCGGAGAACATGAAGCGGGTGGCCGAGGAGAACGACCGCGAACTGCGTATCGGGCTCATGCGCCGCTTCGACCCTGCCTACGCGCGGCTGCTCGAGTGGCACGCCCGCCTGGGCGCACCGACGCTGGCGCAGGCCACGCTGGTGGCCGGCCTGCGGCCCAAGCGGTTGATGCACGACGCCCGCGGCAACGGCGGGCCCATCATCGACATGTGCTGCCACCTGTTCGACACGTGGAGCACGCTCTTCGGCGGGCAACCCGAGAGCGTGACCGCCCACGGCTATACCTTCGGCGAGGGGCGCTCAGAGCTGGCCAGCATCGAACAGAAGGCTTTGGACAGCGCGCAGTTCACGCTGGTGTACCCTGGCGGTCACGTGGGGCAGGTGCAGGTGTCGTGGGGGCTGCCCAGCGGCGTGGACCACCAGGAGCGCCACAGCTACGTGGCCCCCGAGGGTCTTCTGACGGTCAACTGGAACTCCGGCATGACCCTCTACCGCGGCGCCGCACCGGACGTGTGGGCGGCGCCCCAGTTCGATGCCTGGCGGGCGGAGGTCGCTCAGTTCTACCGTGAGCTGACCTCTGACGCACCCCAGTTGACGGCCGGTGTCGACGACAGCATAGCTGCCCTGCGCGTGTCGCTCGCTGTGCTGAGGTCGGTGGCGGAGCAGCGCACCGTGTTCCTGGCTGAGGAGGTGGAGCGCATCCCCGTCATACCGGAGGAGGTGCTGGGATGAGGTTCGGTGTCATCGGTGGCGGTCGCTGGGCGCAGGTGCATAGAGACGCCCTCGCCACCGCGGGCACAGAGCTTGCGTGCGTGCTGGTGCAGCGCCCCGAGTCTGCCGAACGCGTGCGCAGCGAGTGGGGTGTACCTGCCGTCACCCGTCTAGACGAGTTCCTGGCGTTCGAGTTCGAGGCGGCCATCGTCGCCAGCCCCAACTACCTGCACGCCGAGCACGCCGTAGCCTGCCTCGAAGCAGGGCGTCACACGCTGGTCGAGAAGCCCATGGCGCTGGACGTCGAGGGCTGCGACCGCATCACCGCCGCCGCCCTCCGGGCCGGCAAGGTCGCGGCTATCGGCCTGGAGATGCGCTTCTTCAAGCTCTTCCAGCGGGTGCGAACGCTGCTAGACGAGGGCGCCATCGGCCGGCCGCTACACCTGCGCCTCGACCTGTGGCGCCGCCCGTACCGCGCAGGGGCCGGCGGCTGGAAGATCGATCCGACCAAGTTGGGCAGCACCATCCTGGAGGAGCCGGTTCACTACCTCGATCTGGTGCGGTGGCTGACGGTCCCGTCTCTGGGCGAGCCGACCGAGCTGCACGCGTGGGCCAGCGGCCGCACCGACTCTCCTACGGCGTGGGAGAACCTCGATGTACGGTTGGGGTTCGGTGGGGCCGGGCACGCGCTGGTAACGCGTTCAGTGGCCGCCTGGGGTCATCACGTGAAGCTCCAGGTGGTCGCCGACAACGGTTCGCTGCAGGCGTTCTGGAACGGCGCCATGGACCTAGACCCTCACCCCGTTCAGGTGCTGCGGTTCAAGCGCGGTAACGCCGTGGACGCTGAGGCCGTGAGCGTTCCCGTGGCACCAAGCGGCCACGCGTTCGATGTGCCCGCCCAGACCCTGGCCTTCATGGCGGCGGTTCGGGGCGAGAACACCCAGATCGCTACGCCCGCCGACGGCCGGGCCTCTGTGGCGCTCTGCCTGGCCGTAGAGCGCGCGCTAGGTTCGGGTACCGCGGTAACACTCTGAACCGATTGAGCGCTGCCGACGCCTCAGACGGATCTGATAGTAGCCATGGCACGGTCTCAGCGGCTACGCTAGACCCACATGGCACGCCGCACCAAGCACACGAAAGCGCCGGAATACCTGACGCTGCCAGAGGCTGCCGAGGAGATCGGCGTGAGCCTGGCCGACCTGGCCGGCTTCATCCGCGATGCAGGCCTGGACCCTACCGGCCCGGCAGAGGAGTGGCGCCTGGAAGCCGCCGAGGTGGAGGCGCTGAAGGCCGAGCGTCACATGATCGGGCAACAGAACCAGGCCCAGCTGGAGAAGGCCTCTAGCCGGCTGGATAAGCACGGCTAGCCGCAGCCTGCCGAGAGCGCGGGTACAGCCGGTGGAGTACCGTGACGGCATGGACCTAGAGTTCGAGGGCGCCGTCTGGCAGTGGCGCGGCCCCGCGCCGCACTACTTCGTTACAGTACCGACAGAGTTGTGCGAGGAGCTGAGGGCGGCCGCCAAGGTCATCAGCTACGGCTGGGGCATGGTTCCAGCCTTCGTACGGCTTGGCCGGACCGAGTGGCGCACGGCCATATTCCCTAAGGACGGTGGCTACATCGTGCCTATCAAGGCCGACGTCAGGCGCGCCGAGAGCGTCGCTGAGGGGCAGGTCGTCAGGCTCACCCTACTTCTCGGTCCGTGATCACGTCAGCCGGGCGGGGTGGCTGAAGCATGGTGAGCACCTGGAGTGCGGCTAAGCAGCCTCTCCGCTGACTACCAGGGTCGGTCTGCACTGGGAACGCCCCCTGGGTATATTGCTACCCACCATGGTTCGCAGACTCCCCTCACTTGTCTTCGCGCTGCTTCTGTCGGCCTTCGTGTGGGCCCAGCAGGCCGATTCGGGCTACGTCGAGGGCCGCATCATCTCCCTTGATGTCATCACCAACGAGGCCATCGTGCAGCTTTCCGGCCAGCGCGTGGTGCGGGCCGAGCTGGGCTACTCCGTCACCGCCGGCCCACAGGAAGCCGGCATCCCGGAGTTCAAGGTGGGCCAGCGCGTGGAGCTGTACTACTCGACCGGACCCGGAGGGCAGGTGCAGTACGCCGTGGCCGACTGGGTCAGGCGCCCCACTCTGCTGCTGCTCACTGCCATCTTCCTGGTGGTCTCCGTGGTCATAGCCCGCTTCAAGGGGCTGCGGGCCTTCGTGGCCACAGGCGCCAGCCTCGCCCTCGTCATCATCTTCCTTATCCCGGCCATGCTGGCCGGCTACAACCCCGTGCTCATCAGCATGCTGGGCGTGGGCGGCATACTGATCCTCGCCATCTACTTCGTGCACGGCGTGAGCTGGAGCACCACCGCCGCCCTGATAGGCACGCTGGCGGCCAGCTTCGTGACACTGATCATCGGCCTGATATTCACGGAACTCGCGTTCCTGACCGGTTACGGCACGGAGGAGGGCATGATGCTCAGCTTCGCCGCCGGCAACCTGGACCTGAAGGGGCTGCTGCTGGCAGGCCTGCTGATCGGCGCGCTGGGTGCGCTGACCGACATAACCATAGTTCAGGCCAGCGTGGTGAGAGAGCTGGCGCACGTGAACCCGAGCTTCGGCATCTGGGACCTTTACAAGCACGGCATGAACGTCGGCCTGGACCACATAGGCTCACTCGTCAACACGCTGGTGCTGGCCTACACAGGCACCGCGCTGCCGCTGCTGGTGCTGCTGCACGTGAACGACATACCCTGGTCACACTCGCTCAACCTCGAGCTGGTGGCCGCCGAGGTGGTGCACACGCTGGTCGGGTCCATCGGCCTCGTGCTGGCAGTACCGTTCACCACGTTCATCGCAGCGCTCATGTTCCGTGGCGACAACCTGCCCATGAAGCCAGGAGAGCTGGATCACGGGCACCACCACCATTGAGCCCCAACCAAGCAGCGGCGGCTAAACTCTGCCCACCCTGAGCCTGGGCGGGCCGGCATGTGTACGGTGCCGGCACCGGCAGCTGCCGACCCACCGTGCGCGGGCCGGCAGCTTCAAGACAACCCACCACCGCAGCCTCGATGGCTCTTCAGGTGCACGCCGTTCGCGAGGAGCATCACCAGTTTCGAGACCTAACCGGCCGCCGCAGCCTCTATGGTGGCGATGTCTATCTTGCGCATCTTGAACATGGCCTCGCGGGCGCGCTGGGCACGTTCAGGGTCGGGGTCCGTCACTGCCTTCAGCAGCGCCGTGGGGATCACTTGCCAAGACACGCCGAAGCGGTCCTTAAGCCAGCCGCACATGGACTCCTCTCCCCCACCCTCGCGTAGGCGGTCCCAGTAGTAGTCCACCTCTTCCTGGTCCTCGCAGCGGACCGTGAACGACACGCCCTCTGTGAAGCTGAAGTACGAACCCCCGTCGAAAGCGTCGAAGCGCTGCCCGCCGATCTCGAACGCCACTCCCGGACCATCGCTACCGACGATGCGACCGTCGGGGAAAACGGAGGTGTAGAACTCTGCCGCCTCACGAGCACCCTTCGAGAACATCAGGAACGGAACGACCTTCTGCATGTGAACCTCCTCAGCTTGCTCTACCGACCCCCGTTGGTAGCCTTGACTCTAGCGCCCCCGCGCAAGCCAGTCGGTGCGGATCTCGGCGGTGGGTCTAAGTAGCTACGCCACGGCGCGCTGATGACAGGAGCAGAGTTGCTGGAGGTCGAGAACCTGACCAAGCGTTACGGGCGCATGCTCGCGGTAGATGGCCTCGACCTTGTCACCCGGCCGGGAGAGATACTCGCGTTACTAGGACCGAACGGCGCCGGCAAGACGACGACCATCCGTTGCGTCACGGGGTTAGCACGCCCCACGTCAGGCACCGTTCGCGTTGCCGGCCACGACACCCGCCGCGAGCCCATGACAGCGAAGGCGGCCACCGGCTTCGTGCCCGACCGCGCCTGGTTCTACCCCAAGGTCACCGCCCGCGAACTGCTGCGGTACGTGGCCGGTATCAGGCAGGAGCCTCAGCCAGAGCAGCGCATCGAGGAGCTTCTGGGGCGCTTCAGGCTATCCAGGCACGCCGGCGCTCTCATAGAGAGCTACAGCCACGGCATGCGTCAACGACTCGCCTTCTGCGCGGCACTGCTGGGGCGGCCGCAGCTGTTCGTGGCCGATGAGCCCATGGTGGGCCTCGACGTCCAAGGTCACCGCGAGGTGAAGAGGCTGTTCCGCGAGCTGGCAGACGAGGGCAGGACCGTGATGATCACCACCCACACGCTGAGCGTGGCCGAGGAGATCGCTGACCGCATAGCCGTCATGGACCATGGGCGCCTCATCGCCCTCGGGACCATGGCAGAGTTACGGGCCGCCACCCAGCAGGACGAGTCGACATCTCTAGAGGACCTCTTCCTCCACCTGACGGAGCCGAGTACCACGTTCGGACCGCCGCAGGGTTCGCCACCGGCAGATCAGCCGGACCATCAGCCATGACCTTGGCAACGTTGCGGCTGAGGGGCGCGCTACGCTCGTTGGCGGCGCGTCCTGCCTGGCTGATCGGTGCTCTCGTGCTTCTCGGCGGCGGCAGCTACGGCGCTTACCGCGGCGTAGCGGCCGGGGTCAGGTGGCTGTACGCCTACCCGCTCATCGACACCATCGCTCCGGCCGTCACCCAGCGCAGCCTGGAGGGCCTCTTCCTCATGCTCATGGCGGCCGTGCTGTTCAGCGTGCTGGTGGCCAGCATCGGCACGTTGTACGGCAGCGAAGACCTGGAGCTGTTGCTGGCGCACCCCACTAGCTCTGCACGCATCTTCGGCATGAAGGTTCTCGAGTTGTTCGTCAACGCTGCCGGCCTGCCCATGCTGTTCACACTCCCGGTGCTGGCAGGCATAGGCGTTGCTCTGAACGCTCATCCGCTCTACTACCCCGTCAGCGCCCTCTCTGCCGTGGCGCTGTACTCGCTGCCCGTCACGCTGGGCAGCCTGCTGGCGCTGGTACTGGTGCGCTTCTCCCCCGCCGGCCGTGTGCGCGAGGTGGCCACGGCCGTGAGCATCAGCGCTGCCGCCGCGGCCCTGCTCGGCCTGCGGGCGTTGCGACCAGAGCAGCTACTGAACCTCGACCCCGAAGACACGTCCGCTTTCGAGAGCTTCCTGAGCGCCTTCGCCCGACTCGAGATCGGCTGGTTGCCGCCGGCATGGGCCACCAACGCCAGCTGGGCGGCCCTGGCCGGTGGTGTGACGGCCAGCCTTGGGGTGCTCATCCTCGTGGGCGCCGTCGGACTGACCGCAACGGGCGTGCTGGCACACGTGGCGTTCGCACGGGGCTGGATCAGGAGCCTGGGCGCGGCGCCGGCCGTGCGCGCGCGCCGGCCGGGCAGGCCCGCTCTGTGGGAGCGGCTCCTAGTGCGCGGTTGGGGCGCAACCGGCGCCATCATCGCCAAGGACGTGCGGGTGTTCACCCGCGACGTCCAGCAGTGGAGCCAGGTGATCGTGCTGGCGGCCCTGGCAGGCGTTTACTTCGTCAGCCTGGCCGCCATACCCGTACCTACCCAGCAGTTTCGCGACGTGATGGGCGCCATGAACATCGCGTTCGTCAGCTTCATCGTGGCCGGAGTGGCTCTAAGGATGGCCTACCCGAGCGTGAGTTACGAGGCCGGGACCTACTGGCTGCTGCAAGTGCAGCCCGTAAGGGCACGCCACGTGGTGCTCGCTAAGTTCCTCTTCACCCTGCCACTCATGCTCGCGCTGGCGGTAGGTTTGGGCGTGGCAGCGGGGCGCGTGCTGGACCTCAGCCCGACGCTCGCCTTCGGCGCACCACTGGCAGCAGGCTTCAGCGCTGTTGGCCTGACCGCCCTAGCGGTAGGGCTGGGAGCGGCGCAGCCGCGCTTCAGCTACACCAACCCGAACGAGCTGGCAATGACGCCCGGTGCCCTCACCTTCATGGGTCTGGGGCTGGTCTACTCGACTTTGATCACGCTGTTGCTGGCCAGGCCCGCCTGGACCGCCCTGAGGCAACCGGCCGCGGGAGCCTACTGGGCTAGTGCTGAGGGCGTCCTGGTACTGCTGGCGTTGGCAGCGCTGACCCTGCTGTTCAGCGCCCTGCCTCTGTGGCACGGCGTCAGGCAGCTAGGCCGGTACGAGTGAGGTTCTAGTCGGCGGCCAACCTGCTGTACACACGAGTATGGCGGAGACTGCCGTCCACCCCTCGGCTGTTGTTGCGGAGAACGGCGTCGAGGGCGTAACCGCACTTGACGGCCACGGCGGCGCTAGCCAGGTTGGTGTCATCGCAACAGATCTCCACCCGGTTGGCGCCCAGCTGCCCGAAGGACACCTGCGTCAACGCCATCGCAGCTTCCGTGGTGAACCCGTTGCCCGTTCTGGAGCTGGCGAGCCAGTACCCTATCTCGAACCGCGGCACCTCCCACCGGATGCGGTGCAGGCCGGTGGAGCCGATGAGACGTCCCGTGGCCTTCTCGAACACGTGGTAGCGCAGGTCGCGCTTGGTAACGAAGTCTGCCATGGCGTTGCGCAGGCTGGCTTCACAGCCCTCCTCGTCGTAGTCGTCGGTGGCCCACGGCATGTAGACCCTAAGCTCGGGCAGTGACTCTCGGACCGCCTGGGTCAGCTCGGCCACGTGGCTAAGCGCGGGCGCCCGCAACTCTAGCCTCTCGGTTGTTATCAGCTCTGGCACATCGGGGAGTCTCGGCACTACTGCCTCCTGGCACGGATGATATCTGCCACCTCTATGCTCAAGTGCTCCTTTACTCTCACACTTCACTCACGAATGGCGTAGACTTCGGCAACTCCAAATCTTAGGTCGCGCCCTTGGAGCCAGGGAGGATGGTCCAAGCGACCGACCAGGAGCCGCGTAGCGGTAGGCGATATCGGCTACCACAAGCGCAAGAGCACAACGACCACGGGAGGCAGCAATGGAAACCTGGTTACCGATCGTCATACAACTAGTGGCTGGTCTGCTCGGCGGCAACTTGGCGGGCTCCGGCCTGAAGGAGAAGTCGCTCGGCTCCACCGGCAACAGCATCGCGGGGGCCCTAGGCGGCTTGGGCCTGGGCCAGCTACTGCCCCTGCTGGGACTCGGTGGCGGCGGCTCGGCCACCGATATCGGCTCGCTCCTGACCTCCGTGCTTGGCGGTGGCGGTGGCGGTGCCATCCTGACGGCGCTTGCCGGCACGCTGCTTAAGGGCGGCAAGAAGTAAGAGCCTGACCCCAGCCCTCTGCGGCCGACGCTTTGGCCATTACCGGGTCGGTCTCGAAGCGGCAAGAGGTAAGAGCCCGCCCCAACCCTCTGCGCCTTCGCCGGCGCATCGACAAGCTCGATGAACCGGGCGTAGTCGCTGAACGAGCTTGAGTCCGCCTCGCGCTGTTTCTAGGAGCAGCGCGAGGCGCTGTTTCGAGGGCCAAGACTCCTTGGTGCTAGCATCTAGACTGCCGGTCACGGCGACTGCCCACCGGCACCCCGCACCGAAGACCTGCAAGCTAGAAGTGACCCTTGATAACCGCCTTAGCGATCTTCGCCGTCACGCTCGTTCTGGTCATCTGGCGCCCACGCGGCCTGGGCATAGGCTGGGGCGCTCTGATCGGCGCCGCGCTGGCGCTAGGCACAGGAGTAGTTGGCATAGGCGACGTCCCCACCGTGTGGGGCATCGTGTGGAACGCCACCCTCACCCTGATAGCCATCATCATCACTAGCCTCCTGCTCGACGAGGCAGGCTTCTTCGAGTGGGCCGCTCTTCACGTGGCGCGGTGGGGCCGCGGCCGCGGGAGGCTCCTGTTCGCGCTCCTGGTACTGCTCGGAGCCGCCGTCTCCGGGCTGTTCGCCAACGACACAGCGGCCCTGGTCATGACCCCGATCGTTATGGCCATGCTGGTGCGCCTAGGCTTTGGGCCCGCAGCGACACTGGCGTTCGTGATGGCGGCAGGCTTCATCTCCGACACCGCCAGCCTGCCGCTGGTGGTATCCAACCTCACCAACATCATCACGGCCGACTACTTCACACTGGGTTTCGCCGAGTACGCCAGCGTGATGGTCCCAGTGAACCTCGCGTCTGTGGGCGCCAGCCTGGCGGTCCTCCTGCTCTTCTTCCGGCGCAGCATCCCTGCCGACTACGACCTGGCCCGCCTGCAAGAGCCGCCAACTGCCATCCGTGACCATGCCACCTTCCGTGCCGGCTGGGTCGTGCTGGCTCTACTCCTGGTGGGCTTCTTCGCGCTCGAACCCCTCGGCGTGCCGGTGGCGGCCGTGGCAGGGGCGGGAGCGGCTGTTCTGTACCTCGTTGCAGCCGGCGGCACCAAGGTATCCACGCGGCGCGTGCTGACCGCAGCCCCGTGGCAGATCGTGCTGTTCTCGCTCGGCATGTATCTCGTCGTGTACGGGTTACGCAACCAAGGGCTCACGGACCTGCTGGCAGCGTTGCTCGACGTGCTAGCCGGCCACGGCCTGTGGGCAGCCACCCTGGGTACGGGCGTTCTGACCGCCGTGCTCTCGTCCGTCATGAACAACCTCCCTACGGTACTCATCGGGGCATTATCGGTAGACGCCAGTAGCGCCACCGACACGGTCAGGCAAGCGATGGTCTACGCCAACGTGGTGGGCACGGACCTCGGGCCTAAGATCACACCCATCGGCTCGCTAGCCACGCTGCTCTGGCTCCACGTACTGGCGCGCAAGGGCGTGAGGATCACCTGGGGCTACTACTTCCGCGTGGGGTTGGTGCTCACGCTACCCGTGCTTAGCGCTACTCTTGCCGCGCTGGCCCTAAGGCTCGGCTGACCAGGTCGCTCGCGCCTGCGGCCCGTGGGGCGCTCGCGCTCGGCAGGCCGCTTCCGCCCGTGCTTCTTACGGCGCCGGTGCAGGTGCCGGGTTGACTCGACGCTCGAGCCACTCACGCAGCACGGCTTAGACCCTCGACGCTAGCTGGCATATCTTGTTGTGCATGGCTGTTGACTCCACGTTCGACACTATCGTCATCGGCGCAGGGCTCATGGGCGCTTCCGCCGCACGCCGGCTTGCCTTGGAGGGCCGGGTGCTTGTGCTGGAGCAGTTCTCCGCTCTCCACGAACGCGGATCGTCGCACGGCGGCTCGCGCATCTTCAGGCATGCTTACGTGGACGAGTTCCACACGAGCCTGGCCCTACGCGCCGACGACCTGTGGTGCGAACTGGAAGACGAGACAGGCGAGCGGCTCCTGTTCCGAACGGGCGGCGTAGACCTGTTCAAGAACGGCGACCCCGCGCTCGACACCATGCTCGAGTCGCTCAACAGAGCCGGCAGCCCAGGCGAGGTGATGAGCGGCGAGCAGCTTGCCGAACGCTGGCCGGTGTTCAGGGCACAGCAAGACACTCAGGTCGTGTACCATCCGGCCTCCGCGGTCGTGCCCGCTACCCGCGCCGTCGCCACGCTGCTGCGTTCGGCCTTGGCGAGAGGCGCCGTGCTGCACGAGAACGAACCGGTCGTGGCTTTCGAGGCCCGCGTCGACGGCGTGACCGTAAAGACCACCAAAGGCACGTACGAGGCAGCACACCTGGTAGTGGCCGCCGGTGGTTGGTTGCGGCAGGTGGCGGGCGAGCTAGACCTGCCACTGGTGGTGGAGCAGCAGCAGGTTCTTTACCTGCGCGCCGCTGATCGCCCTTCTGACCACGTGGTCGGGCGGCTTCCGGTGTTCATCGAGCGCCGGCTGGGCGGAGGTGGCGGCATCTACGGCTTACCCGGCTTCGAGCTGCCGCACGCCGTGAAGGTGGCCAGCCACGGGGGCGGCAAGCTCTACCAGAGCCCAGACGACCGCGACTTCGAGGTGAGCCAGGCTCTGGCCTCCGCTACCGTCCAGGCGGCCGTCGGGCTGCTACCCGCGCTCGACCCGACCCCCATGGCGCCGATCACGTGCCTCTACACGAACACGCCGGACGAGCAGTTCATAGTGGACTGCCATCCCGAACACCGGAACGTGGTCATACTCGGTGGCGGATCCGGCCACGCCTTCAAGTTCGGCCCGCTGTTCGGCGAGCTGACCGCCCAACTCCTGGCGACCGGGCATGGTCACGCCGAGTTCGGCATCAAGCGGTTCCGCTGACGCGAGCGGTCTTCGTGACCAGAGGCGCCTAGAGGGCCGCTCCCAGGGTGAAGCCGGCAGCGGCGGCAGCGACCGCCAGGAAGGCTACTCCCAGGGCGTTGGTCAGGGCGTGGCGCCAATGCCCGTCGAGGGCAAGGCGTACGGTCTCGAAGCTGGCGGCTGAGAAGGTCGTGTAGCCTCCCAGGAAACCCGTGCCCGCCACAAGCAGCCAGTCGTGCGGCAGGCTCGTGGCAGCCACCGCGCCTGCCAGCAGGCCCAGAAGCAGCGAGCCGCTGATGTTGACCACGATGGTCCCTAGCGGCAACTCGCTACCGAACCTGCTACCGACAGCCGAGCTGACCAGCAGCCTGCACACGGCGCCGACACCGCCTGCTAGCGCCGTGGCAGCCAACATCCCCAAGGCCGGTACAGCAGCGCCGCCATCGTTCATCCTCTTTCGCCTTCCTTGACCGCCGGCGGCGTGGGCCGAGGCCTCTTGGTCACCGCACGCCCGCATACGATACCCAGCAGGGTGGCGACGCCCCCCACCACCACGGTCAGGCTCAAGTACATGAACCCAAGTGCCGGGTGACCCTCGCGCAGCATGGTTGCCAAGCCCAGCGCGAAGGCGCTGTAAGTGGTGAACCCACCCAGCAGGCCCGTACCGACCGCGAGCTGGATCTTGGACCTGGCGCTACCCAAACGCTCGTCACGAACGAGAACCTCCAGCAGGAGCCCCAGGAGGAACGCCCCCGTCAGGTTTATCCACAGCGTCACGGGCACCCCGCCGGTGGGCGTGCCGTACACGTGGTCGAGGTAGGCGCGCGTGGCCGTGCCGAGCGCGCCGCCGCTGATCACCAGAACCATGTCCGAGAAGCTCGGCGGCCTCCCGCCCGCGGGACCGTTGCTGGTCATATCGTTGCCACCGACATGCTTCAGGGCTCACCCACGAGCGCGTCAAGCAGCTCCTCACGCCACTTCTCACCGACAGGGTCGTACACCCCGAAGCCCGCGGCGAACTCCCAGTATGCCCAGCCGAAGCCCCTCTGCTCGGCCGCCTGCCGCACCGCCCTGGTCCAGCGGGCCCGAGACTCCATGTCTGCGGTGCCGTAAGCGCCGAACTCACCCAGCAACACCGGCACGTTGCCATGGGCCCTAGCCCAGTCGGCCACCAGGTCGAACGCCGCGCCTATGGCCTCCGCCTCGGTGACGAGGAGGGGCAGGACGCCACTATCTCCCCTGAGCTCGAGCGTCTGCAGCTCGAAGGGTGGCTGTGGCTCGCCGGTACCGTTCTGGATCATGAGGCGGCCGAAGCCCTCGGCAGCGCCGCACTCCTGTGAGTCGAGCAGGAGAAGTGCGCCCGCCTCCGTGGTCACGGGTACACCGCTACCGTCGGGGCCGCACGTGATGATGAGCTGGAGAGAGCGCGACGTTCGTATAGCAACCTGGTCGTAACCCTCCACCCGGCTGGCACCCTGCAGGTAATACCCAGCCCAGCCAGCCCGGTAAGCGATGGTGAGGTTGTCGCTGTACGTACTGTCCGTGTCCCACGACCAGTCGCTCCACCCAGCCCTAGGGGTGATCCCGGTGCCCGTCCATACTGTGCCCAGGGGCGGGGCGGGCTGCACCCACTCCGCGCCCTGGTGCGTGAAGGCGAACGGGTCGTAGTAATGAACCGTGACCACCAGGTTCTCGTCGTCCGGCCAGGTCAGGCCCGGCAGCGCCCCTATGCCGTTCCAGGCAGTCGGGCCGATGACCACCTTTCTGTCTGGGTTGGTCTCCCTCACAGCGGCCAGAGCGGCCGGGTACAAGGCGTTCCATACGGCGTCGGTGAGAGCGCCGTTGGGTTCGTTCAACAGTTCGAAGAGCAGAGTAGGCGGCGCCTCTCGATAATGCTCCGCGAGCTGACGCCAGATAGCCACGAACCGTGCGGCGTGCCCGCCCGGGTCCTCGACAAGCTCGTCGTAGTGGTGGAAGTCCAGGATGACGTTGAGGTTCCTGCTAAGAAGCCAGCCGACCACCGTGTCGACGCGCGCTAGGAAGTCGGTGTGTATGGCATAAGGCGCAGCCTCATCGGCATGGGCGGACCACTTCACGGGCAGCCGAACGGTCTGGAAGCCGGCGTCGGCGATCAACCGAGCGTACTCCTCGCGCAGGGTTACACCCCAGTCACCCTCGTTGGGCGCCTCCAGCGCGTTGCCGAAGTTGACGCCCGCGCCGAGGTGCTCCGGCGTTGGGTCGGGGTTGCCGGTCTGGGCCGCACACGAGCTGAGCAAGACGCCGACCAGAACCGTGAGGAGGCCGGCTATGAACGCCCTAAGTGGCTTTGGCTGCTTGAGCATGGCCGAGTCTAGCCCCCAGGCCAACCATGAGTTGTGCGCGCCTGTACTAGGCAGCAGGTCTGGTCAGAACATGCAGCCGAGTTCGGAGCTGGGCGATAGTTTGCCCCACGCGCATGCTGTTTTGACTCAGTTCCAGCCAAACACCGTCCGCCGCCAACCGAACGACCTCGTGCATGGGGTCAGAATCTGTGTCTTTGTGGCGTTCTAGCCGGCCCTTAAGCCATTCGGACCACATGCTGTGCAGCCCGGCATCGAACATCATCGACGTCGTTAGCGCCCGCCATTCGCCGGCAAGGCCACGCTCACCCTGCTGGAGAGCGCAGTCCACATAGGCCCGCGTGAACGAGCCATAAGGCTCCGGGTCCGCGGCCATGAGGGCGTCCAGTTGCGCGTCTAGTTGCTCCAGTAGGTCACCGAACATACCTACCAGCAGCACTTCCTTCGTAGGGAAATGGTGGAACAGGCCGCCTTTAGTAACACCTGCCGCCTCTGCCACGGCCTGAACCGTTACCGCGGCCAGGCCCTGCTCGGCCGCTAGCCTAGCGGCACTGACCAGCAGGTTATGCCTGACGACCTCGGGTTGCCTCTTGCGCGGTTGACGTTTACCCATTCAGTGACCCCTCCGTTCACACACGAGTGCTGTCACTCTCCCGCCGGAGCACCGAACCTGATGAGCGCGTCACCATCAACGAAGTTGGCGAGGCCGAGGGCAGCCAGCCCGCCCATCAGGAACGCCTGAACGAACCGGGCATGCCGTACCTACCGTCCGGTATGTTGTCAAGAACTGTCTTCCCTCGGCCTCCGAACGCACCACCACACCGAAGCACGTCGCGTAAACTCGCCTGCAACAGTGACCGACCAAGACCAACAAGGTAAGGGAGCGGCCGATCAGGCTCAGAACGACACCCAGGATCCCGGTAGCAGACGGCCTGCAGCGGTGAGCTTGATGGTGGTCACGCTAGCAGTAGTGACCGTGGCCATGCTGGCCATGAACCGCGTCCAAGACGCACTGCGCTCGGCCTGCGTAAACACGATAGTAGAGTCCGTGCCCTCACCTGACGACGCGTGGACCGCCGTGCTCTTCGAGCGCAACTGCGGCGCTACCACCAGCTTCACGTCACAGGTGTCCGTGCTGAGAAGCGGCCGCGCACTGCCAGACAGTGCCGGGAATGCTTTCGTGGCTATGCGCGGCGACACGGCAGGAACAACGCCATGGGGCGGCCCCTTGGTCTCGATCCGCTGGGCCGGGTCACGAGAACTCGAGATAAGCCACGACCCCACCGCGCACACTATGTCTAGCAGCAGACGGGTCGGCGATGTACAGGTTCAGCTTAGAGAGATTCCGGGTGGATCAAGTAGGAACGATTGAAGCATCTGGATGTTGCCGTCCACCTACTGAGGACCTCTCGTAGCCCGTCCGGGTCATCGACCTGAACACCGACGGCCTGCGCCTGAGTCAGCGTGCCGAACCAGCCGTAAACATCCACCGGACTGCGCAGTTCGAGAACGAGTTGCGGTGCGTCACCGAACTCCACATCTGGCACAACTCCGTCCTCGGTGACCTCACGAACTCGAGCAACGTCCCGCACATCTATCACAGCTTCAAGCCTCAACCCTCTACACAGCCTCAATCTGTGGCCCTGCAGCACGCTCGGCCGCATGAGCCTGGCCGCCACGTCACCCAGCAGCCACAGCACCGAGTACGCGCTCAGAGCAGACAACACCCACGCCAGCCATGGCAGGTAGTGATGCACCAGGAAGTGCACCGGCACCGCCTCGATGAACAGGAAGATGACGAAGCCCACGAACAGGGTGTACTCCTCGCCTTTGCGATTGGCGAGAACGGCACCCGGCCGCCGCCGCGGAACGAACCATGCGAACAGTGCGTGGAAGAGCAGGGCGACCTCCGTGACAACCAGACGCATGGCGAACCCGAACCTAGTCGGTCCGAACGCCCTGTTCACGGCCACCAGCGTCGCCGTCGTCAGCGAGTAACCCTGCTTGCGTGACTCGACCACCTTCCGCCATGCGCCGACCCCCTTGACCGCCAACAGCACGAAGAAGCCGACTTCGACGGCGACCGCCAGGCCCAGCAGCGTGCGGCCAAGATCTCCCATCTGCAGCAGCCACAGGCCAGCGACCAGCAGTAAGAACCCGTAGCGCTTGACGAGCGACCAGATACCAGAGGGGCTTATAACGTCCGCTACGCGCGGCGCCGGCCTGCCGCTCCAGGCCCACGAAACCACGGCGAACGCCACCGGAACCACGAGAATCAGGTCAAGCCTGACCACGAAGTTCCAAGCGTCCAGTCCACCGAAGAGGCCAAGGTCCATCTCCTTCAGCACCGGTAAGGAGAGGGCCCAGAGCTCCAGCGCAGCCGCTACGACCACAAGTGCTGTGACTATAAGACCCCGCCTACGAACGGAGTTACTAAGCATGATTCGTCTCCCCTTTTTCCGAGACGATACGTCCTGATGATCGGTCTGTGGCAGGACGAAAGTCCCTGTCGAACCGCGGCCGCCTGTTCCTCACGGTGTCAGGCGTCGACTCTCGACTCACTCGCGTAGCTATCTTAAGTGCGAAGGTCTGGACGTAAGACGAGATATCACGTTCGCCTTCGGCGCGACCCAGGTACTCCGCTAGCTACGCGGCGGGAGAATAGGCGCCGCGCTCCCCACGACGTACCCGGAGCTCTCCGCGCCCTACACTCCTGCATGCCGCCAAGCACACCAGACCAGCCCGGCCCGCAACACCGCGGGAGGGGTGCAGCCAGCAACCCGGTTAATCGTTTTACCGAGCTCACCCTCGAACTGGATCACAACGAGACTACCGAGTACGACCTGCACGCACGCACACGCTACCTGGACGACACCTCCCGCAGCGTCATCAGTACTAACACCAGTCCCGACATCTACTTCAACGCCAGCCTCAACCCGTACCGTGGCTGCGAGCACGGTTGCGCCTACTGTTACGCCCGCCCTACGCACGAGTACCTGGGTCTATCTGCCGGCCTCGACTTCGAGAGGGTCATACTCGTCAAGCAGCATGCGGCCGCGCTGCTAGAGGCCGAGTTGCGCAGGCCCTCGTGGCAGCCGCAACTGCTCATGCTGTCTGGCGTGACCGACCCGTACCAGCCCATAGAGCGCAAGCTGCAGATAACCAGGGCGTGCCTGCACGTGCTGGCGCAGTTCAGGAACCCGGTAGGTGTCATCACGAAGAACGCTCTGGTGACCCGCGACATAGACGTGCTGAAGGAGCTAGCGGCCTGGGACGGCGTCAGGGTCACCATCTCGATAACCACGTTGGACGAGGGGCTGCGGGCCCGACTCGAACCCCGCACCTCCACCGCCGCCGACCGGCTGAAGGCCATAGAGAAGCTCGCCCAGGCCGGCGTGCCGGTAGGGGTGAACGTGGCGCCGCTCATCCCGGGGCTCACAGACGCCGAGGCGCCGAGGATCATCAAGGAAGCAGCTGCCGCCGGGGCAAGCCACGCCGGTTACACGCTCTTGCGGCTACCCGGTCAGGTCGAGCAGCTGTTCGGCGAGTGGCTGGTCCACCACGCGCCCATGCGTAAGCAGCGGGTCCTCAACCGCACTCGCGAGGTCCACGCCGGCCAGGTCGACGACCGGCAGTTCGGCCGGAGGATGCGCGGCGAGGGGCTGTACGCCCAGCAGGTGGGAGAGCTGTTCCATAAGGCCAGAGAGAAGGCCGGGCTGGTCCGGCGAGCAGAAGCGCTCAGGACCGACCAGTTCAGGGTGCCGGGCAGAGCGGTGCAGGACTCGTTGTTCTAGGTGTCGCGATAGAGTTGGAAAACACCACGAAGGAAGCGTCCATGCCGGCAGACCCCAACCCACACCTCATCCCCTTGATCACGACGCTCGTAGGCATCGACTCGGTTAACCCCGCCCTCGATCCCGATCACCCGGGCGAAGCCGAGCTGGCCCGCTACGTGGCCGGATGGAGCGAGCAGTGGGGGCTCGAAGTGACGTGGCTGGAGGAGTACGCACCCGGCCGACCGAGCGTGGTCGTGACGGCTCCGGGCAGCGGCGGGGGCCGCAACGTGCTGCTCTACGCGCATCTCGACACCGTGGGCGTCAAAGGCATGGCTAGGCCTTTCGAGGCGCGGCTCGAAGGAGAGCGCATGTACGGCAGAGGCACGCTAGACATGAAGTCCAGCCTGGCCATGTGCATGCTGCTGGTAGAGCAGGCGTCCAGGCAAGCGTTCTCCGGCGACGTCACCCTGCTATGCGTCGCCGACGAAGAGCACGACAGCATAGGCACCCGCGAGGCTGTGGCCCACGTGACCGAGGCCGCGAGGTACGACGCCGCCTTCGTCACCGAGCTCACCCACCTCGAGCTTCATATCGCCCACCGCGGTTTCACCCTCTTCGAGATCGACCTGCAGGGCAAGCGGTCTCACACCTCCCAGCCGGAGCAGGGCGTCAACGCGCTCACGCACCTGGGACGCCTGCTGGCAGCCGTCGAGCGCAGGAACGACGAGTTGCGAAGCCACTCGGCACACCCACTGGTGGGCCACGGCTCCATCCAGGCGGTGCTCGCCGCCGGCGGCGAGGAGCTGTTCACCACACCTGCCAAGGCGAGCGTCACAGTGGAGCGCCGCACGGTGCCCGGCGAGAGTGCCGAGTGGTCCCTGGCTGAGATGCAGGCTCTGCTACAGGAGCTCACGGCTGCCGACCCTACCTTCAGGCCGACGCTGCGCCAGGTGCTGGCACGCTCGCCGTTCGAGGTCTCACCCAGTTCGGAGCTCGTGAGGCTCCTCTCTGCCGCCGTACAGGCCGACACCGGCCAGGCGCCCGTCCTGAACGGCGCGCCCTACTGGACAGACGCCGCCCTGATAGCCGATGCAGGCATCCCCACCATCCTGTTCGGGCCCACCGGTGGGGCCATCCACCAGCCCGGCGAATGGGTAGACGTCGGCAGCGTCAGAACGGCCATGCGTGTGCTAGAGCGCGTGGTCGGCCAGATAGCCACTTGACGGAGAAAACACCGTTACTCACGCAACTTTCATGAACTGCAACTAGGGCATTTCGCATATTGGCGCGGCGGCTCGGGCGTCTACCATTCACTCGTGAAGCACACCCGTCTTGCTCTCCTCTCGCTTGGGTTCGTGTTCTTCCTCGTGTCTTGTAGCAGCCAGCTGGGCCCGTTTCCGATGATGGCGCGCGAGATGCTCGTCCTCGTCAACAAGCAGCGCGCCGCAGGTGCGCAGTGCGGCGACACATGGCGCGCACCCGCCCCTCCCCTGCAACTCGACTGGACGCTAATCCGGGTGGCCCAAGACCACAGCGAGGACATGCTTCAGATGCGCGAACTCACCCACACCGGCTCGGACGGCAGCAACCCTGGCCAGAGGATCAGACGGGCAGGCTACGACCACAACGCCTGGGGCGAGAACGCCGCCATGGGTTACACGACAGTCGAGAGCGTAGTGGCCGGATGGACGCGCAGCGCCGCCCACTGCCGCAACCTGATGAACCCGAACGTGACCGAGATGGGCGCAGGCAAGGCCGGCAACTACTGGACACAAGTGTTCGCCCGGCCGCGGAACTGACCGCTAGGGGCGCGGGCGTCTAGGGCTTGAGGCCGCTGACGGCCCATACGCGGTGAGGGACGCTCAACGGCTCCTCCGAGTACCGTTCACGCAGCGTCGCAGCTAGCTCAGCATCGAACCGCTCGATCTGTTCGGTTTCGAGGCTGGCCTTCACGCCGGCGCTGGCGCGGATCCTGCCCCTCCAAGCCTCATGGCTGTAAGGGACAGCGATGTCGAACGAGAACGTCTCTAGGGCCCCGAAGCCGGCTTCGGCAAGGTCGCGAAGCCATGCCGGATACATCCCGTTCCCAGCCGCCATGTTCCACACCGGGTTGTGGGAAAGAATCAGTTCCTCGGTGGCCTCCACCACGTTGCCTGCCAACGGAAGCCAATCGAAGTGCGCTATGACGACCCTACCGCCCGGAACGAGCACCCGCGCTATCTCGCGCGCAGCCCTTGCCCTGTCGAACCAGTGCCAGCACTGACCGGCCGTTACCACGTCAACGCTCTCCGAAGGTTCCGCCAGGCTCTCGGCCGTGCCTAAGCGTAACTCCACTGATACACCGGCTTCTCGGGCCATCACGGCGGCCTCAGCCAGCATCTCGGCAGAAGGGTCAACCCCGACGACTGCCAGCCCCAGCTGAGCCAGAGCGCGCGCCACGGTCCCCGTTCCGGTACCCAGGTCGATGGCGCTCTGACCGGGGCGCACCCAGCCGCGCTGCATCAGTGCCACGAAGAACTGCTGCGGAAAACCCGCTCTGAACGCACGGTAGTCCGATGCGGTCCTACCGAAGTCGATGTTGCCACCGTTCGAACTGTCACTGCCAGAGAGGGTCATGTGTCCGTTCCTATCGGCAAAGGCCGCTTCACCACCGCCGGTACTCCCATCGCTCAGCGTTACGAGGTCTCTTTAGCTACCACACCGAATGGTACGCACAACGGCCGCCCCGTGCGCGGATCCTTGACCACCTCGGCATCCACACCGAAAACCTCCCGGATCAGCTCCGGCGTCATCAACGTCTCCGGGCTGCCGGCAGCGACGACCTGCCCCGCCTTTATGGCAACCAGATGATCGGCGAACCTGGCCGCATGGTTCAGGTCATGCAGCACCATGACCACCGTCTTGCCCTCCGTAGCGTTCAGCCGCTCCATCAGCTGCAGCACCTCGAGCTGATGCGCCATGTCCAGGAAAGTAGTCGGCTCATCGAGGAGAAGCAGCGGCGTGGCCTGCGCCAAGGCCATGCTGATCCAGGCCCGCTGCCGTTGGCCGCCCGAGAGGCCGCCGATAGGCCGTGCTCGCAACCCCGTCATACCCGTCAACCGCAACGCCTCATCGATGATGGCGCGGTCCTCCTGCGAGAGCCCAGCCAACCCTCTCCTGAACGGGAAACGGCCGTACGAGACCAGCTCCTCCACGCTTAGGCCCTCTGGGGCGTTGGGCTGCTGGGGCAGTATCGACATGCGCTTGGCGACCTCGCGCGTAGGCAGGGTGTGGATGGCAGTTCCGTCGAGGAAGGCCGCCCCAGCGAACGGCTTCAGCAATCGCGCCAGAGCTCTCAGCAGTGTCGACTTGCCGCAACCGTTCGGGCCGATGAGCGCTGTCACCTTGCCCCAGGGGATATCGAGCGACAGCTCCTCCAGAACGACGTGTCCGCCGTAGCCCAGCGTCAGGCTCTCGGAGTGCAGGCGGCGTTGAACTTCGGCTGGACTCATCACGTTTGCCCTCTCACACGCGGCGGCTCAGCAGCCACAAGAAGTATGGAGCTCCCAGTATGGCCACGGCCACACCGGCAGGTATCTCGGTCGCTCCAAGCACGGTGCGCCCCAGCAGGTCGGCCACCAGCACGAGCAGGGCCCCTCGCAGGGCGGTCGCCGGCAGCATCCTCGTGTGAACAGGCCCCACGAGTCGCCGAGCCAGGTGGGGTGCCACCAGGCCTACGAACGAGATGGCCCCGGCAGCCGCGACCGCGGTGGAGGCCAGGCCCACGCTGGTGGCCATGACCAGTAGCCTGCGCAGCCCCACATGCTGCCCAGGGCCGCTGGCTATGTCTTCTCCCAACCGAAGGACGTCCAGATGCGGGGCCTGAACGAGCGCCGCGGGAACGAGCACCGCTAGCAAAGGTGTCAGGGCGGTCAGCGCAGCCCAGCCCTTACCAGACAGTGTGCCGCTCAACCAACTGACCGCGTACGAGTACACCTGGTCGCTCAGGCGTAAGCCGAGCAGGAGCATGAGCGACGACGTGGCGGCACCCACCGCTATACCTACAAGAAGCAGCCGCGCCACGCGTATATGCCCATGCCTGTTCGCCAGTGCATACACCAGAGCGGCCGCGGCGGCCGCGCCCGCGAACGCGAAGAGCGGCTGGACCACCGGACTGGCGCTCCGCACCGCCACCGGCATGCTCAGCAGCAGCATGACCCCTAGCCCGGCGCCGTTGTTTATGCCGAGCAAACCGGGGTCAGCCAACGGGTTGCCGGTAAGACCTTGCACCAGAGCGCCCGACAGCGCCAGGGCGGCACCCACCAGCACGGCGAGAAGCACGCGCGGCAGCCGTAACTGCAGCACGATGAGCTTCTCCTGCGCGTCTCCTCCACCCGCCAGCGTCGCCAGGACGTCCATGGGAGGAACACGCACGAACCCCTGCCCCAGAGCCACCACGGCACCAGCCATGAGCAGCGCGACCAGAACGAGGAGAACGACCGAGCGAGAGGCCGCGGTCACATGCTTCTCTCTTCACGTATGGCCAGCCACAGGAGGAAAGGCACACCTACCAGCGCCGTCAGCAGACCCACAGGCGTCTCGAACGGTGGCCGCACCATGCGCGCCCCGAGGTCGGCCAGAACTAGCAACAGCGCACCCAGGCCCGCGGACGCAGGCACGATCCACCTGTAATCGAGCCCTCCCAAGCTGCGCGCTATGTGGGGAACCGCCAGGCCGACGAAGCCGATGTTGCCGCCTACAGCCAACGCCGCGCCCGCGAGAACGAGCACGATGACCGTGCCCAGCAGGCGGGTGAGCCACAAACGTTGCCCCAGGCCGGCAGCCACGTCGTCACCAAGGCTGAGTACCGTCAAGCTCGGAGCCAGCCATAGCGCAGCTCCCAGACCGAACAGCCACCAGGGCGCCATGACGCCGAGCTGCAGCCAGCTCACGTTCTGCAGACCGCCAAGCGTGTAGAAGAGAACTCCTTGAGCTATGCCGAAGGCCAGTACCACGGCCGTAATCAGCGCTGCCAGCAGCGCCGTCACCGCGGCGCCGGCCAGCGCCAGCCGCACGGGGCTCAGACCCCCCGGCGTCAGTGAGCTGATACCGAACGACAGGAACGCACCCGCACCGGCGCCGGCAACAGCGAGAAGAACGAGCCCGTTGTGGGACAAAGCCGGCGCTGCGGCCAGACCTATGACGATGGCCAACCCGGCGCCGGCGTTCAGCCCCATGAGCGAAGGGCTGGCGAGCGGGTTGCGGGTCAGCCCTTGTAATACGGCGCCGGCAACACCGAGGGCCGCACCGAGCATGGCGCTGCCCAGCGCCCTCGGGATGCGCAGTGACCGCACAACGTTATGAGCGGGCGACGAATCATCGAACGCGAAGAGCGCCTGCCACACCGTGGCGGGTGAGGTGACGAGCGCGCCTACGACAGTGGAGACGAGGACAGCCGCCAGCAGGGCAACACCCAGCCCGACGGCCAGAGTGGGCCTAAGAAGGGTTCTGCGGCGACCCGAAGCCACCGCAGAACCGTTGTCTGTACCAGCCGGGAGGCTGGAGCTCATCTAGCTGGAGCGAACCCTTCGGCGGCCTCTTGGTCGGTGAGGAACCCGCTGGCCTGCACCTCTTCCAGGATGGCATTGAGGGCGAGCAGCCCGCGAGCGCGCGTCCAGTTGTCACGGTCGAACCAGTAGACGCGGTTGTTCTTGACGGCAGTGAGGTTCTGCCACACAGAGCTGTCGGCCCAGCCGTCGCTGGTGGTCGCTTCGTGCCTGTAGCGGAACACCACGATAGCCGCAGGGTCGATCGCCGCGAGGCCTTCCAGGCTCAGGAGGAACTGCGTCTCGCCGTTCTGCGGCTCTACGGCGTTCTCGCGACCCAGCATAGTGAGAAGGCTGCCAACGAAGCTCTCGGTGCTATGGGCAGTGAAGCCGTTCGCGTGGTCCACCGCGGCCACGAACTGGCCGGCACCGCTCGCCACCGTCTGAGACGCGACCTGCCAGTCGGCACGGTGCTGCGCGATCGCGGCAGCGGCCTCGTTACCCTTGCCGAGCGCTTCGCCTATAGTCTGGTACTGGCTGAGCATGTCCTCGTAGCTGCCCCTAAGGCTGTTGAACAGGAGGGTCGGGGCGATGGCCGAGAGCTGGTCGTACATCTCGCCGTGCCGGGTGAGGTCGGCGATGATCAGGTCAGGCGCCACCGACACGATGGCCTCGAGGTTCGGCGCAGCACGCGTGCCCATAGACGGCACGCCTTCGGTGCGCTCGTCGATGATGGGCAGCGGATTGGCATCGCGGGGAACGCCCACGGGCATGACCCCCAGGCCGAGCACAGCGTCGGCGAAGCTGTACTCCAGAACGACCACGCGCTCGGGAGTCTTGTCGAGAACAAGGGGCTCGCGCTCGTGCTGCACAGTGACCTGAGCGGTCGCCATGGCCGAGAAAGCGACGAGAACCGCCAAGGCGAAACGTGAAACGAAGCGTGCGAATGGCATGTAGGTCCTTAGGACAAGGTGCTGGGCGCACCAAGGCTGTTGGATTAGATCGTCAAGCGATCTAATCTGGAGCATATCACTCAGGATTAATTCTTACGCAACATCTCGTTACGCGTTGCCGGCGCATACGAGCGCGGCCGGAGTAGCAGCCGCTAAAGCCAGGCGTCCTTCAGCCGCTAGGCAACGAGGGCCGGCCCGCTCAAGACGGGGGCACAGCCGCGCCTATACTCTCTGCCGGCCGCTTATCGCCCGCAAACGAGCCAGCCTGATACCCAGCTGAGCAGCTACCCCAGAATCGCAGTCATTTAAGCCCAATTTAAGCGCCCCGTACGTATCCTCCATCCATGAAACGGCAACTCGCAAACCTCAGCCTGTTCGCCGCCGCCGCCTTCATCCTCGCCGCCTGCGGTGGCCCCTCCTCTCCGCCAACAGGCGCCGGCCGGGTTGCGTTCAGCTCGCTCAGCAACGGCCAGTCGGTGGCGGTCGGTTCTGTGCTTCAGGTGCAAGGCACCGTGCTGGACGGCGCCAGCGTGTCGCTCAGCCTTGACGGTGGCGCGGCGGTGCCAGCCACTGTGACAGAAGGCCAAGGGGGCCGCAGCAACTGGTCGGCGGAGCTTGGCATCCTCGCCAGCGGTGGGCACGAGCTGACAGCGACCGCAAACATGGCTGACGGCAGCACAGAAACCAGCACCGTCACCTTCAGCGTCGATCCCGGTGAAGCCGACGGCATCTGGGAAGGGATCTTCGAGAACTACAACGCTACTACCGATGAACGAACCGCTTCCGGCACGCTTTACGTCAGGTATGACCAGGGCAAGTACCTGATTCGCTGGGACGTCAACAGTTACATCGGCGATACTGACGGCTGGGATCTGCTTGATGGCGACGGGCTGCGCATACGCGCCACCTATTACCCCGTCGGCAGCGTCAACTCCGCCGGCCACGCTGTACCCGAAGAGCAGGTCGAGTACCACCTCACCGTGCAAGACGCCGGCAACACTTTTGTCTTCGAAGGCTACGTGAGTAGGGGCAGCGACTGACGGGGCCGAGCGCATGGCTTTAAGCCGGCCTTAAGGCCCCCGGTCATATGGTCTCAGCATGAGAAAACAACTGGTATTGCTGCCCATGTACGCGATCGCCGCGCTGTTGTTAGCCGCCTGCGGCGGCACTAACGGTACGAAACCCCCTGAACGCTCTGGGGCGATAACCATTACCAGCCCGGTGGACGGCACAGTGATGGGACCGGGTGGCACCCTACATGTCACCGGCTCAGTGCAGCTAGGCGACCTCGCCCATGTCACCCTGGATTCAGTACCGGCCGACGTCGTCTTCCATGATTCTCCCGTGGATTCGCGGCACGCGTGGAGAACCTCATTCCCAAACATGACTCCGGGAGAGCACCAAGTAACAGCCACTGCCGACGACCTACCGGGCGGACCGCACACCGCAACCGTTACCGTCAAAGTCGACCGCAACATAGCGAATGGTCGGTGGATGGGACCTAACGCCATGGTTATGGAGTACTTCGACGAGCGTGAGGATGTGGTCCTCCTGGTCGAAGCGGACTATGACGCTGGTACCTTCGAGATGAGCCGTCGTAACGCCGTGGTTCACGAAGGGACGACAGATGGCTGGGACCTGGTGTTTGAGAGCGGCTTCCGCGTTGACGGCACTTTCGTAGCCAAGGGTGAGATGAGCAGCGACGGGACCGTGGCAACAGAGAACCGTGTGGAATACGAAGGCACTAACACCGAGGGCGGCTACTCTCTCACAGGCTGGGCAACCGTAGTCGATCCCGACTAGCGCAGGGGGCCGGCAAGTGGCGGGAAGCGGTCCAGTAATCACTCTACCCCGACAGACAGGAGTCACCCCGACTGTGGGAGTCTGGGTGTCTGTTGATACGAACCGAGAGAGTAGGACAGGTTGTGCCCGAGGTTCAACTATCTATGAACCTCGGCCAATAGGGCGCACTTAGCCCTAGGCGGATCTAAGGACATACATGTATTAGTTGCCATTACGGTGCCCGAAGAAATTCAGCATTGCCGCGGTGAACTCGTGAGGGGCATCCAAGTTCGCCACGTGGCCCGCGTTCTCGATGATCTGGAAAGTCGCGTTAGGCAGTTCAGCGGCTAGCTCTTGGGACAGCGGCAGATTTGCCGTGTCGTTGGCACCGCATAGTACTAGGGCTCGCGCTTCGATTCCTGCTAGCCAAGGACGGGCGTCGAACTCAAAGGCGAGCAACTCGGCGAGGTCGGCCGGTGTGAGACTTCCGATCTCGGCTAAAGCTACCTCCCGATGTGCCTCATTAACCCCGCTGACCAAGCCTGGCAGCACTTCTTGGCGAAACTTTTCAGGATCGTAGGCCCTGATTGTTGCGGCCACCGCCCTGTTCTGAGCCTCACGTTCTGCTGAGAGGCTAACGTAACCGGCGCTAAGAACGAGACTACGAACCAACTCGGGATAGTGATGGGCAACCTCAAGCGCTACGAGCGCCCCGAGGCTCAGGCCACATAGGTGCACGGGAGACTTCGACGTCTTGCGAATCACAGACGCCACCTTGGCTCTCGCGACAGACATTGAAAACGGTCCAGGAGTTGGTCCGTAACCTGGTAAGTAGGGTGCCGTCACATGGTAAGTGGCGCTGAGCATCTCGATCTGAGGTTGCCACGCGCTGGCCCCTGTGCCCATCCCATGCAACAGGACGATTACGTCAGCACCAGGAACGCCAGCCGTAAGGTCTCGTGAGTTCTTCATGCTCCCTCCACAGTTCAGTTCTAATCTTCGTCAGGTCATATAAGCATGAATGCCATCAGAACTTTGAAAACGCAAACGAATGCAACATGCTGGAAGCGGTTACGCTTGAGCACATTGCTGCCGTAAACCTGGATGACAATGCCCCCGAAGGCATGACCCGCTACACCGTCGCGCCAGGCCCTGTGGCTTGATCAGAGCTGTCTATTACGGTGGCTGGCAAGCTGTAGGTGCCCAGCAGCACGAGGAAGCGCGCTCTAGTCGCCTCGGGCGACTGCTCCTACCGTCGGATCACCTCCGTGGTGAAGGCAACCAGTCTATCGGCCTGCCTCATCGCAACCTTGAGGTCGTCGCGGCTGACGTAGATAATCCCGTACTGCGCTGTGTCCTTCAGGTCGATGAGGCGCCGCAGCCAGGTGGCCGCCTGCGCGCCGCCCGGCGAGATTTCGGCTACCAGCGCCTCTGCGTCGTAATGGTCGCCGCCACGCGATCGGCGACCCAAGGCGCGGCAGCAGGCGGCGTCCGCTGCCGCGATACCAGTAAGGACCGCCAAGGAGGCAGCTACGCTCCGGAACGCCCCCTCGTCCTCGCTCTCGATCAGGTGCGCCACCTCCAGGAACTTCGCGGCCGACCCCGCCCGGGTGCGCGCCTCCGCCAGCCCACATGCCTGCGTTCGCCCACGCTGGTGGCTCATCGCTCGCCCCTCGCTAGCAGGGCCGCGATCGCGGGCCCGGCGAGGACGACGGCATCCTGCTCGAGCGCCTCGACTACGGGTGGCCGCTCGCACCGCAGGCGCGCCAGCTCCTGCTCCGCCATCTCGGCGATTCCGGCGTGGTTCCCGGTCCAGCTCAGCACTTGGTCGGCGAGTCGGCCCAGCTGCCTGCGCCACCGCACGTCGTCCGCCGCCACCGTGGCTGGACGCACTACGAACAGGTCGATGTCGCTGGCAGTGCTACCGTCACCTCGCGCGGCGGAACCGAATAGCGACATGTGCAGTGGTGGCTGGGGCCAGCCTGCGAGTTCCCCTCTGAGCCGGTCAACGAGGCTGCGACGTAGACCCAGCAGAGCGAGGACCGGTTCGGCAGCCATGTGCTCGCGGTTGAGTGTGTACAGGAGCACCGCACCAGCGCCAGCCTCCTGCACGCTTACCAGGCCGTGCTTCACGAGGTGCTGCAGGCTGCGCGCCGCCGTGCTGCGGGCGACGCCGCCGAGCCGGGCAACCTCGCGGCCGCTCAATGGCCTGGTGGTACCGACGAGGGCAGACAGGACTCCCCCAACGGCATCGGGGAGGACGGCCAGGTACGGCGCCGAAAGATCCATGCGTGATGATGTCATAGCCGTTCCGCCTATGGGTCATACGCCCCAGTTGCGGGACACATGACCCACGTTTGGGGCGCCCTACTCATAGAACGCAACCTGGCGGCGCTCATGCGGCGTTGGTTCAATCCAGAGTGAACTCGCTTTGCAGTATTAGCCGCATAGAGCCGTTCTGAGATTCAATTCTGCCCGTTTCCAAACGCGCTCTACTTAAGTTCCATGTTCTTAGTTTCAAATTCCCCTCTTGTAGACATGACGCTAGAACTTAGAACAGACAAGCGATGAA
>JBIQNJ010000016.1:0-44486 GCA_044462445.1 Truepera radiovictrix
CACCGGCACCGACCCCAACCGCATAATCGACCCACGACCAAACTGCCGCTCAATCTGAGAAACAGCGGAATCCAAAGCCTTTCTGCGTTGATCGTCCTGTGGCACGGCCGTCCTCCAACTTCGGCGGGGCCCGTGGCGGACCGCACCGGGTGGCGTCTATTGCCTAGTGCCAGGCGGCTCTAGACAGGCAGACGCGTGTTCTGCCGGAGGAGGTTCAGGCTTGAGATGGCGGCACTATTCCGTTGCCTGGATTTGCCCGATGTGGGTAACTCGAGGATTGTTACGGTGCTGACGTCTCTTGCTGCGGCTTCGTCTACTGGGGTAGTTAAGCTCTCAACCTCAACCGGGTCATCGGCGCGTCGGTACGGCCCGCCGGCCACCTGGCGGGTGGCGGACGAACTGCTGGGGCCTAGGCCGACGCTGGGGTCTTGCTTCAGGAACGCTCGCACGACCCCTGCCAGCCAGACCAGCATGCGGGCCACCCATGCGGGCAGCCGCTCCAGTCGGTAGGCGGTGGCGTGAAGAGTTCTCATAAGTTCCGGCTCGTATGCTATCACGCAGCCAGCTGACCTCAGGCTATGGCCGGTTCTTGTTGCCATGACCATGCGTCGGGGCGGGCGAGACCGCCCTGCCGGTGTGCCGTATGCCTGCCTGGGCGCGTCACGTGACGCCAACACGCGGGATGACCTCCGTGCGCCGTGCACCTATCTGGCAGCAGCGTCTAGGACGCGGTGTCTAACCGTACCGGAAGGCCGGCAGCGGCCATGTGCCTCTTGGCCTCGGCCACCGTGTACGTACCGAAGTGGAAGATGGAGGCGGCCAGGACGGCGGCGGCATGGCCGTCACGCACGCCTTCGACGAGGTGATCCAGGCTGCCCACGCCACCTGAGGCGATCACGGGAACCGAGACGGCGTCGGCCACGGCTCGTGTGAGCGCGATGTCGTAGCCGGCCTTGGTGCCGTCGCGGTCCATGGACGTCAGCAGGATCTCTCCCGCACCCAGCTCGGCCGCCTGCTGCGCGAACTCGACCACGTCTAGGCCGGTGTCAGTGCGGCCCCCGTGGGTGTGCACCTGCCAGCGAGCCGGCTCCTGGTGCGTGCTCGCCCGCTTGGCGTCGATGGCTACGACGATGCACTGGTTGCCGAACTTGTCAGCGGCGCGGGCCACCAGGTCGGGACTCAGGACCGCGGCCGTGTTGATGGACACCTTGTCTGCGCCGGCCAGCAGCAGCGTGCGCACGTTCTCGACCGTGCGCACGCCCCCTCCGACCGTGAGGGGCATGAAGCAGTTGTCGGCCGTGCGCTGCACCACGTCTAGGAGGGTGGCGCGGTCGTCGGACGAGGCGGTGATGTCTAGCAGGCACAACTCGTCTGCGCCCGCGGCGTCGTACGCCTGGGCCGCCTCCACCGGATCGCCCGCGTCTACGAGGTTCACGAAGCTGACGCCCTTCACCACGCGGCCGTCCTTGACGTCCAGGCACGGGATGACGCGGGCCTTCAGCGCCATTCCGTCGCCTCTTCCGAGCAGACCGCTGGTTGAGTACCCATAGAGCGGAAGCCCCCGTGTATGCGCGCAGGGCTCACGGCGACCACTTGAGGAAGTTCGCTATGAGAGTCAGCCCGAGCTGCTGACTCTTCTCCGGGTGGAACTGCGTGCCGGCCATGTTGCCGCGTACCACCGCGGCCGTCACGGGGCCGCCGTACTCGGTTAGCGCCAAGGTGGCCTCCGGGTCTCGTGCCTGCAGGTGGTAAGAGTGCACGAAGTAGGCGTGCAGCCCGGCGGGACCGGTCGGGACGCCGGTGAACAGCGGGTGGCTACGCTGCAGCTTCAGGGTGTTCCACCCGATGTGAGGCACCTTGAGACCGGCGCCCTGGGGCTGCAGCCTCACGACGTCGCCCTCTACCCAGCCCAGGCCGCTCGTGAGCATCTTCTCATGGCCCCACGTGGCCATGAGCTGCATGCCCACGCAGATGCCGAGGAACGGCCTCGCGCCCGCTACCACCGCTTGGGTGAGCGCCTCCAGCATGCCGGGTATGGCGGCCAGGCCGCTCCTGCAGTCAGCGAACGCGCCCACGCCGGGCAGCACCACCCGGTCCGCGGCCGCCACATGCTCAGGCACCGCGGTGAGCTCGATGGCGGCGGCCACGCCGGCCTCCCGAGCGGCGCGCTCGAACGCCTTGGTGACCGAGCGTAGGTTGCCCGAACCGTAGTCGATGACCGCCACGCGCATGCGAGGGCTCAACGCAGTTCCAGCCGCAGCAGGTTGAGCGCAGACACGGCGGCCCGCTCACGCAGCCACGAGCGCCCCAAGGCAGGCAGCTCCATCGTCCTGACCGTGGTGCGCCCGCCATTGGCCACAGCGAGCGCCAGCCGGTTCGGTGTGCCCGCACCGGCGGCCTGAGGTGAGGCTGAGACGCCGGCCGAGGGCGTGGTGGCCGCCGGGGCCGCGCTGTCGACCAACCCCACCGCCACACCGACGTCGGCGCCGAAGAACGACCTGACTGCCTCGGCCGTGGCTTCCACCACCTCGGGTGAACCTATGGGCGACCCGCCTAGCGCGGTGGGAGAGACGCCGATGGCCGTGATGCTGCGGGAGCCGGTCAGGATGACGCTGCCGGCGAGCCGGCGCGTGGGAGAGGCGCTGCCTTCGTCGGCCCGCTCGGTGAGCAGGCTTGTGAGCAGGCCGCCGGACAGACCCTCTGCCACGGCGAGCGTGCGGTCGGTGGCGGCCAGCTGTGCCAACACAAGCGCCGGCAGCTCGTCGGCGTCGTGGCCCCAGACGTACTCGCCGAGTATCCGTTCGACCTCCTCGACGGTGGTACGCGCCAAGGCCCTGGCCGCATCCTCGTCGTCGCCCTTGGCGGCAACGCGCACATGCACCCCGTCGGCTTTGGCGTACGTGGCTACGGAGGGGTTGGGCTGATCCGTCAGCTTGCCCAGGCGTTGAGCCACGTGGCTCTCGCCCAGCCCCAACGACTTGAACGTGCGAACGAACAGCCGGCTGTCGGGGAACACCAGACGCGGGACCGCCTCGTGGTGCCACATCCGGTCCAGCTCGCGCGGAGGCCCCGGCAGGGTGACTATCGTGCGCGGCGCCCCACCAAGCTCCTTGACGACGAGCCAACCCGGGGCGGTGCCGACCGGGTTCGGAAGCACCGTGGCCGAGTCGATGACGTGCGCCTGTCTGAGGTTCGAGTCGGGCATCACGGCGCCGCGGGCCTCGAAGAAGCCGCGCAGCCACTTCTCGAGCTCGGGGTCCACGCGCTGCTTCTCGCCCAGCACGTTGGCTAAGGCGTCGCGCGTCAGGTCGTCGTCGGTGGGGCCGAGGCCGCCCGTGAGGATGATCAGGTCTGTGCGACCGAGGGCGGAAGTGAGCGCCTGCTCCAGGCGCCCGCTGTTGTCGCCTACCTTCTGCGACCAGTACACGTTCACGCCCAGCCTGGCAAGGTGCTGGGCCAGGCGTGAGCTGTTGGTGTCTACGATCTCACCGAGCAGAAGCTCGGTGCCGACGGTGATGATCTCGGCGCTGCGGATGACGGGCATGGCAGAGAATAGCAATAGAGGTGACGTGGGGCGACGAGTGTTGTATCCTACTTCTGGTTCCTGTCCCCCCCAGGAACCAAGAGTAGAGGGATTCGTCCCTCCACCATCTCCTCTCTTTGACCCTGCGCCCCCCACGCAGGGTCAGCTTTTTGTGTGCGGGAGTGAGCCTTAACGTGCGGGGTTAAGCCCGGATGCGGATGCCGTGCCAGCAAGCCCACTCTGAGTAAGCCTTATGTGCGGAGGTAAGCCGATGCAGTCGGCCGACTTCAGCGACCTCAGTAAGGGTAATCCTTATGTGTGTGGGTAAGCCACTAGAAGGGCAGTTGCCTAGTCATGCTCGGCGGCGGCCTATTCGCTACATGGACTGTTCAGGGACCGGTGCTACAGTGAACCATGTCTGCCTCCAACGACCTGCACACAACGCCGTCCAGCACGGTTGTTTCGCATAACGCGGCCGGTGAATCCGGGCGTGCTCCGAGCCCGACGCCGACCACTCTTGGCGAGCTGAGGGGCACGCGCTGGGAGCAGCTGGCGGGCCGCTCGGTCAAAGACGAGATGAGGGCCAACCTGGTGGCCGCGCTGCGGGCGGGCCAACCCCTTTTCAGCGGGGTGCGCGGCTACCACGACACGGTCATACCCGCCGTCGTGAACGCTCTGCTGAGCCGCCACAACTTCATCCTTCTCGGTCTGCGTGGTCAGGCCAAGACGCGCATACTGCGCCAGCTCACGGAGCTGCTCGACCCTCACGTGCCTTACATCCATGGCGCCGAGCTGCACGACGACCCTTTCGCCCCCCTCACGCACGAGGGCAGGCAGATACTGGCGGAGTGCGGAGACGCCACGCGCATAGGTTGGCTGCCGCGTTCGGCGAGGTACGTGGAGAAGCTCGCCACGCCAGACACCACGGTCGCCGACATCATCGGCGACATCGACCCGATCAAGGCCGCCCGGCTGGGCACCAACCTGGGCGACGAGCGTGCGGTGCATTACGGGCTGCTGCCCAGGGCCAACCGTGGCATCTTCGCCATGAACGAGCTGCCTGACCTGTCGGGCAAGGTGCAAGTGGCGCTCTTCAACATCATGCAAGAGGGCGACGTGCAGATAAAAGGCTACCCGTTGCGCATACCGCTCGACGTCATGCTGGTGTTCTCGGCCAACCCCGAGGACTACACCGCGCGCGGCAAGATCATCACGCCCCTCAAAGACCGCATCGGCAGCGAGATCCGCACGCACTACCCCGCCACTCTGGAGGAGGGCATGCAGATCACTCGGCAGGAGGCGTGGACGGCGCGCGGCCAGGACACCCGCATGCCCCCCTACGTCGTGGAGGCCGTGGAAGAGGTCGCCTTCCAGGCCCGTGATGACGCCAGGGTAGACAAGCATTCCGGCGTCTCGCAGCGGCTGCCCATCAGTCTGCTGGAGAACGTGGTGAGCAACGCCGAGCGGCGGGCGCTCATGCACGGCGCAACCGACCCCGTGGCCCGCATCTCGGACCTGTACCAGGCCCTACCTGCCGTCACCGGCAAGATAGAGCTCGAGTACGAGGGCGAGCTCAAAGGCGCCGAGCTGGTAGCCCGCGAGATAGTGCGCCGGGCTGTGGGCCAGGTCTTCAGCCGCCACGGGGCCAACCTCCAACTCGACGAGGTGGTCGATCACTTCGAGGCCGATAACAACCTGAGGATCCCCGACAGCGCCACGGCAGCAGAGATGATCGAGGCCGCCGGGCAGGTCCCTGGGCTGCTGGCCGCGGCGAGGCCGCTGGCCGAGGCGGGTCACAGCGAGCTTCTGGCTGCGGCGGTCGAGTTCGTGCTCGAAGGGCTGTACGCGAGGAGGCTCATCGGCCGCAGCGAGGAGCGCGGCTTCGTGGCCGCCGAGCCGGAAGGCCCACGTGGCGCTACCCGCAGGTGGAACTGATGGCCGAGTGCACTGTTCGCGCGGCGGAAAGCCGCAGCGGAGGTTGAGGGGCGAGGCGTATGGCTAACGTTCGGTACTCCAAGTACGAGGGCGGGCTCGACGACCTCGACATGGCAGACCTGATGAAGATGCTGCAGAACCGGCTCATGCAGTCGGGCTTCGACCGCAACCCGTTCGAACCTGATCCCGACTACAAGCCCACCATGCAGGACCTCTTCGACGCCATAGCCGAGGCCCTGATCAACAACAAGCTGATCGACCAGAAGCTCATCGAGGAAGCCATGAACGCCGAGGACTGGATGCAGACCGAGCTCGGCTCCACGGTTCAGGAGCTGGCCCGGAGGCTCGAGGAGGAGGGCTACCTCAAGCCGGACGCGTCCTCTGAAGAGGCGGGTGCGCAGGAGGGTGGCGCAGACGGTGGCCAAGGCGGCAGCGGCGACCCTGGCAGGGCCACCTTCGAACTGACCGACAAGGGTATAGACTTCCTCGGCTACCGCACGCTCAGAGACGTTCTCGGCGGCGCCGGTCGCGCCAGCGTCGGGTCACACGACACGCGCTTCACCACCACGGGAGTAGAGACGGTGGGGGAGAGCAAACCGTACGAGTTCGGCGACGCTCTCAACCTCGACATCTCCGCCACGCTGGGCAACGCCGCGCGGCACGGGCTGGAGGACGGCCGGCTGCAGCTCGAAGAGGACGACCTTGAGGTGCTCCAGTCGGAGTACTACTCCAGCGCCGCCACGGTGGTGATGCTCGACTGCAGCCACTCGATGATCCTCTACGGCGAGGACCGCTTCACGCCCGCCAAGCAGGTGGCCGTGGCGCTCGCCCACCTCATCCGCACCCACTACCCCACAGACTCCGTGAGCTTCGTGCTCTTCCACAACAGCGCAGAAGAGATACCGCTCCAGCAACTGGCCCGTGCTCAGGTCGGTCCGTACCACACCAACACCGCTGAAGGGCTGAGGCTGGCGCAGAAGATCCTGAAGCGCCAGAACAAGGAGATGAAGCAGATCGTGATGATCACCGACGGCAAGCCCTCGGCCATCACGCTGCCCGGCGGCAGGCTGTACCGCAACGCTTACGGCCTCGACCCCCTCGTTCTGGGCGAGACCCTTCGGGAGGTCGGCAGCTGCCGCCGCAGCGGCGTCCAGGTGAACACCTTCATGCTGGCCAGAGACCCTGACCTGGTGGCGTTCGTCCAGAGGGTCAGCGCAATGACGCGTGGCAAGGCGTACTTCACCACGCCCCAGACCATCGGCCGGTACGTGCTGCTGGACTACCAGGCACGGCGCACCAAACTCGTCAACTAGGCCTGACGCCCTGCCCGCAGCCCGCACCTCGCGTCCGCCCAAGTCAGGCGCGGGTTAACCCACCATGAAAGGCCGCCCAACCAAACTCACGACGGTAGGTGCACACAATCTGGCTGTAGACGAACGCAAGCTCCAGGAGGACGACCTCATGTACAGCAGCCGAACAGAAACGATGCACCCGAACCCCGGACTAAGTGTGACCTGGCGACTGGCGGCAGCCTTGCTGCTCACCGTGGCTCTGGTACTCTTCACCGGCGCCAAGGCGCAGAACGGAGTGCAGATGGGCAACGCCGCCAACGGCATAACGGTCACGGGCAGCGGGGCGGCTTACGGCGAACCCGACCGTGCCGTCGTCACCCTCGGTGTCAACACCGCCAACGAGAACGTGCGCGAGGCTCTGGCCGCCGCCGACGAGGCCATGAACGCGGTGCGTGAGGCCGTGGTCAGCCTGGGTATCCCCGCTAACCAGATGCGCACGGCATGGTTCAACGTCTGGCGCCAGCAGCTCCACGACCGTGACGGCCAGCCCACGGGTGAGCTCTACAACGTCCAGCACTCGTTCCAGATAACCCTCGACAACACCGAGCTCATCGGTCAGCTCCTCGCGGCCGCCGTTGACGCGGGCGCCAACGAGGTCGGCGGCATCTCCTTCACCTTCTCGAACTCGGCTGCGCTGCAGACCGAGGCTCGTGAGGCGGCCATGGCAGACGCCCACGCTCGCGCCAGCCAGCTGGCGGAACTGGCAGGCGTGACCCTGGGCGCGCCCATCTTCATCGAAGAGACCAGCTACAGCCCGCCCATGGCCGCGAGGTCGAACATGGTCATGGAGGCTGCCGCTTATGGCGGCTCTATCGAGTTGGGCGAGCTGGCGGTCAACGTGACCGTGCGGGTGGTGTACGGCCTAGCCGCGGGCGAGTAAGACAGGTCAGCCGCTGGGCACCAGCCACAGCGTGTCGCGGTTCATGAACATGGATAGCAGCATGCGGTAGGGACTGCCGGACAGGATGGGGCGGCCGGAGTCGTCGGGTTCGAACGGTATGGGTGCCTTCACCCCTACCGCCACGAGCCACGTTCCGGTCGCTTCGTGTTCGTACACTAACGGCCTCTCCACCTCGCCGTAGTTACTCAGGGCCTCCAGGTAGGTGGTCTTGGTGCGCGTAGACTCGAAGAGCCCCAGCCGCTGCTCCAGTGCTGCGGCGGCTTCGCGCGCCGCTGCCTCCTGTTGGTAGACGAGTATGACCTGGCCGTACTCGTGAGAGTCATCGCCCACCGCAGCGTAGGCAGCCAGGGCGTATGGCGGCAACGGGTTGTCGTTGAGGGCCTGCATGACCCCTCGGGCGTGCTCCGCCGCACCCTCCGGTGCGCCCAGCGGCAGCAGGTCAGGGTTCATCAGCGCGAGCGGATGAACGAACCAGACCGAGCTCACGAACGGGTACTCGTACAACAAGGCGTTAACGGCTTGCACCTCGCCCAGGTCGGCGACCGACGTGTGCTCGCCTGCAGCCGTGGCCGCCAGGAACTGCACGAGCTGCTCGGCCGCGGAACCGATGACGACACCGTCGCTCAGCCACACGGGGAACTTGCGACCCAGGTCGCCGCCGAACACGTTGGCCATGTCGCGTGCCCTGATATCCATGGCGGCACCCGTGTCGCAGCCTGCCTCGGGGCAGAGGAGCGGCCCTCCGAACAGCTCCTGCGCTACGAAGTAGCCGCGCCGCTCGAACGCGCTCACCACGGAAGACTCGTCCAAGTCGCCGAACAGGAGGGTGGCGTTGAAGGGCGGCTGCCCGAAGCCGAGCGTGGCGCTCAGGTCGAACAGCTCGAAGCCCAGCACCTCGCCGTAGTCCGGACCGCCCACCCTCAGCGTGTTCACCAGCGCCGCCGGCAGGCTCGGCGGCAGGCTCGCCAGCACCGCCAGGTCAGGATGGTCGGAGAGCATCTCGGCCCAGCTACCAGGAACGTCCAGTCTGCGCAGGGCCAGACCGGCACGGATGTCGGCGAACTCGATAACGCCGGAGCTATCCAGCAACAGAGCCTCCGCCGGCACGTACTTAAGGGCAGCCAGGAGTTGTGACTCGGTCGGCTCCTGAGCGGCGGCGCACGTAAGCGCGAGAGAGACGAGCAACGGGCCGAAGGCTTTGCGCATGGTGGTCCTCCCCTAAGGCTATGGGTTCAGGTCGGCGAGGCGGCGGGCCGGCACATGCGGCCGGAGACCTGCGCAGGCATGAAGGTCAGGCTGCGGGCGAGAACGAGCACGGCAGGCTTCCTAGTCGAAGCTGCGTGACAGGCGGTCAAGGGCCTGCACGGCAGGTGTGTAGTTCGGGTCGGCGGTGCGGGCCGCGCGGTAGTTGACCTCGGCGCGGGCCAGGTCGCCCATCCGCTCGTACACCTCGCCCAGCCGGAAGTAGGCCTCCACGTATGCGGGCGTGGGGCGGTTGCCGCCAGGGTCGGTGGCTTCGAACACGTCGATGGCACGGTTGAACGCCTGTACGGCATCGGTCAGCCGCCCCTGGAACGCCAGTAGGCGCCCCTTGTCGATCCAGGGCCAGAGCTCCCGCTGGCCCTGCTCGGTCTCGGCGGCGGCCTCGAACGCGGCCATGGCCTCGTCGTAGTTGGCCGCCTGCCAGGCCACCCGACCCCAGTCCATGGCGTGCTGGTAGTCGCGGCTACGCAAGAAGGCGTTCTGCAGTGCCCTCAAGGCCCCGGAAGCGTCTCCCTGAGCGGCGCGGATGAGGCCCTGCAGGTTCACCAGGCGCGCGTCTGCGTCGCCCATGAGCTCGGTGGCGCGCTGCAGGTGCGCTGCCGCGCTGGTGAGCTCGTTGGTGAGGTAGAGGGCCCGCGCGAACAGGTAGTGCGCTTCGCCGTTGTCGGGGTAGCGCGCCACCAACTCCGGTCCGTTCAGGCGGGCGGCGGAGTTGTAGTAGCCCTGGTCGAGCAGGTCCTGCATCTGGCGCAGCTCCACGGCAGGAGACTGCGCTGACGCCGAACTCAGGGCGCCGAATAGGAGCACGCAGACCCCCAACAGGGCTGCCCACGTTCTTCGTCGGGGCTCGGCCGACCGCTCTCTCGCAAGGACTCTTACACGCACCGCCACAGATTACCGCAGCGAGATGAGACACCTGGCGTCCGGGCGGCAGGCCGCTCCATGGCTGCCGCAGACCTGGGGGCGGCCGAGGTCAGCTGGGGGTCAGCTGGGGGTCAGCTGCCTCAGCTGCTCGCTCACAGGGTGGCGCTTGCCGGGTGACTGAGCATTCAGGAACGTGCGGCCTCAGCCGGTCGCGCGCAGGGTGGCGCCCAGCCACTCGATGCCCTCCTGGCTCAGCCTGATGAGGTGGGCGACCGCGTGCTCCTCCGCTTGTGGGGAAGCGAGCGCCAGGCCCAGCAGCGTGCGCTGATCTACCGGCCGTTCGAACGTGGGCGCCATGGCCTGCGACAGGAAGCCCTTGACCTTGGGGTCGTACGATATGCCCGCGAAGCCCACGCCCGCCGCTGCGGCGAGGATGGAGCCGTGCAGCCTGACGCTGACGACGTAGCGTGCGCGCTCCAGGCGCCTAACCGCGGCGGCCGGGTCTGCCTCATCCCACAGCTCCAGCTCAGGCACCATGCGCTTCATCCGTATGACCGCGCCGTCGTCTTCTCGGGGGTGGAACGACATGGCCGCCACGGGCACTCCGGCCTCGGCCAGTTCGAGCGCCAGCTCCTCCAGCGCCTCGTTGAGCTGCGGCTGGCCGCCCCGCGGTACGAGCACGACGGGTGCCTCTTCCGGCTCGGGTACGGGCTCCGGGTCGTTTTTCGCCAGCAGCAGCGCCGGGTCGGCCACCAGCTCCGCACGCAGGCCCATCTCTGCCGCCAGCTTCACAGACTGGTCATCGCGCACGGCCACGGGCAGGCCGCGCAGCGTGCGGGCCACGGCCTCCCTCCCTGCCTCGCTCAGAGGTCCGAGAGACTGGCCGTACACCACCACCTTCTTGCCGGCGCGCCGCGCGAAGCGGATGACGCCGAGGTAGTAGTCGAGGCTGCGCCTGCTGGTGACGTCCTGGAGCAGCCCGCCGCCGCCAGACACGAGCGCGTCGCAGCGGGCTATGGCGACGGCCAGGCCACGAACACGGTGAACGGCCTCTACGTCGTGCTGCCTTCTCGTGGCGCGCGGGTCGCCCGACAGCACCACCGGCGTGTGGCCGAGGCTCCTCAGGCCCGTGAGCAGGCCCGCCAAGAGCGCCTCATCGCCCAAGTTGCCGAATCCGTAGTAGCCGCTAATGAGTACGCGCACGCTTCACCATAATGGCGTGCGGCGGGGCAGCCTGTGTAGAGGCCCGCAGAGGGGGCCCGGCGCCGGCCGGCCCCACCGGTGCCTGCTCGCTCGTGGCCCGTTAGGCCACGCCCCCCTACGCCGGCCGTTCCTACGCGCCGTCGGTAGCGGTAGCCGAAGCCAGCCAGTCGGTGAGAAGACGGGTGGCGAGTGCGAACACGGGCAGCAGCACCACGCCCGCGAGTACGCCTATGCCGAGCGCCACGGCGGTGCGCTCGAGCGAGATGAGCACGGGTGTGTGGTAGTGGCTGAAGGAGTTGAGGATGCTGGCCTGGGCGATGACGCCGCCCGTGAGCAGCGCGCCGCGCAGCCAGGTGGGCCAGGCGGGAAGAGCCAGCGCGAGGAGGGCGGCCGGGTGACCGAACAGCTCCTTGAAGCGGGGCCGCGCCACGAACTCGCCCAGCAGCTGCCGCAGCGTGAGCTCGAACTGGCTCACGCCGATGACCGGGTCGTTGCCGCGTCTGAGGACCACCACCGCCAGCGCCGCCAGGCCTGCGAGCCCTATGGCTACGTGGCCGAACCTGACCTCTGCACTCCATAGCCGTTTCACCCACACGGCGGGCCGGTGGAAGCGCATCATGTAGCCGGCCAGGAAGAGCGCGGGGGGAACGACGAGGGTGAGACCCACACCGGCGAACGGCCGGATGGCCAGCAAGGTCGCCGGTTCGCTGCCCACGGCGGTCAGCAGCAGCGCGCCCGCCAGCGAGAGGGCGGTGGCGTAGAAGAGGGCGGGCAGCCGCTCCTTGAACGTCAGGAAGCCGAGTACGGGGAAGACGAGCGCCGCTATCAGCGCCAGCGCGTCGTAGTCGGGACCGGCCACGGCGACGCTGCCAAGCAGCAGCAGCCCGGCCACCACCGCCCCCCACGGCGCCGGGAAGCGCGCCGCCAGCAGGATCAGGCCGGCGAGGATGCCCAGCGCAGCCACGGTCCGCAGCCACGGCGTCGTCTGGTAGTCGCTGCCCAGCCGTGTGAGCGGACCGACCTCGTAACCCTGGCTGCGGAGGGCGGCGGTGAGGCCGCGCACCATCTCCTCGGTGTTCTCCACGGGGTCACCCAGCTCGTTGGTGGTGTACGGGCGCAGGTACAGCAGCCTCACGTTGCGCTCTTCTACCGACAACAGGTACTTGTCGACGAGGTCGTGAGGGCGCAGACGCCGGTCCACGTAGTCCTGGTTGAAGCTCAGGAGCCTGACGGTGGGCACCTTGTCTGAGATGTCGCCCATGCCGTTCTGCGGCGTGCCCTCGATGATGGCGGTGTAGAACGGCTGCGATGCCGCCACGACCTCGCCGAGGTCGCCGGGGTAGCCCGCCACATGCGTGCCGGCATATATCAGGTAGCTGGCCTCTTCGGGGAAGTCGCCCAGCACCTGCAACTGCACGGGCGCGTTACGAGGTCTGTAGGCGATGTCGAAGCCGGCTGCCTTCCATAGCGCCAGTTCGGCCAGGTCGGGGCCTGCCGGCAGGGTCTCGGTTATGTCGCCGGGCCACACGTACCATGTGCGCCCGTTGATCTCGAACGAGCGCGCGGCCGGGATGTTCTTGGCGATGAGCGCGTCCAGGGCGCCGGGCATGAGGGGGGTGACCAGCGTGGCGTCACCGGGCACGGGCGGAGCGGCGAGACCCTCGAGGAGGTACTGCGCCCGCAGGTCGGTCGCCAACACGGCGGCCGCGTAGCCCTTGGCCACCAGTGTCTGCACCGTCTGCTCGTACAGCGCCACCCCTGTAAGGCCCGCCTGCTGGTACCGACGGCCCAGTTCCAGGCTGGTGAGGCCCACTAACGCGCCCTGCTGCGACAGCGCCATCTCGTCCATCACCAGCGCCACCTGCTCGCGCGAGCCCTCCGCGTTGACGCGCCTGACGGTGAGCACCAGCGCGGCGATCAGGGACAGGCCCAGCACGAACCACAGAACAGCTTCAAGCAGACCGTTACGCTGCATGTTCGGCACGGCCCCTCAGTATGGAGTCGACGTACGCGTTCAGTACTTCCAGAGCCACGCGGTTGCTGCCGCCTTCCGGCAACACCAGGTCGGCGTGCTGCTTGGTGGGCTCGATGTAAAGGTCGTGCATGGGCTTGACCGTGCGCCGATACTGTGAGATGACGCTCTGGGCTGTACGGCCGCGCTCGTTCACATCGCGCTCCAGGCGCCTTATGAAGCGCTCGTCCGGCGGAGCGTCCACGAACACCTTCAGGTGCATGCGGGCGCGCAGCTCAGGTGAGTGGAGCACCAGGATGCCCTCGACGATGATGACAGGCGCCGGCCCGGTGTGGACGGTGCTACCGGCGCGGTCGTGCTGAGCGAAGTCGTAAACGGGACGCTGCACACTCTCGCCGTCGCGCAGGGCGTCAACGTGCTGTACCAGCAGTTCGGTGTCGAAGGCGCTGGGCTCGTCGTAGTTGGTGAGCACGCGTTCCTCGAACGGCAGAGAGCCCTGGGCGCGGTAGTAGGCGTCTTGCGGCAGCAGCAGCACGCTGGTGCGGCCGGCGGCCTCGACCATGGCCTGCGCCACGGTTGTCTTGCCCGACCCGGTACCGCCGGCCAGCCCTATGACCACCGGTGCGTGCCTGCTCAAGAGGCCAGGGCGCCTTCCTCGGAGCGCGCCGCCTCGGCCTGCTCGGCGGCTGCTCGTATGAACCCCTTGAAGGGCGGGCTGGGGCGCATGAGGCGCGACTTGAACTCGGGGTGAGACTGGACGCCGACGAAGAACGGGTGGTGCGGCAGCTCGACGGCCTCCACCAGGCCGGCGCCGCGACCGGCCATGCCGGGCGTTACCCCCGAGACCACGAGCCCGGCCTTCGTGAGGCGCTCCACGTAGTCGGGGTTCACCTCGTAACGGTGCCGGTGGCGTTCGTAAACGGGGGAGTGCAGCCCCTGCTCGGCGTAAAGCCCGGCCAGCACGGACTCTGGTGCAAGCTGCATGGGCCAGCTGCCCAGGCGCATGGTGCCGCCCATGTTCTCCACTTCGAGCTGCTCGGGCATCAGGCCGATGACCGGGTTGGGCGTGTAGGGGTCGAACTCCGTGGAGTTGGCCCCGGCCAGTCCGGCCACGGCGCGCGCGAACTCGATGACGGCCACCTGCATGCCCAGGCAGATGCCCAGGTACGGCACGTTCTCGGTGCGAGCGACGTTGGCGGCGCGCACCTTGCCCTCGATGCCCCTGACACCGAACCCGCCCGGCACGAGGATGCCGTGGTAGTGCCTCAGCGCTTCCCGGGCGTCGTCTCCGAGCTCCTCGGAATCGACCCAGTCGATGTCGACCGCCGCCTCGTTGGCGATGCCGGCGTGCTTGAGCGCCTCCATGAGGCTCAGGTACGCGTCGGGCATCTCCACGTACTTGCCCACGACGGCGATGCGAACGCGGCGCTGCGGCTGGCGCAGGGTGCGGACCGCGTCGTGCCACACGCGCAGTTCGGGCGTCACCTTCTCGAGCCCCAGCATCCGCTCCACGAAGCGGCCGATGCCCTGCTGCTCGAGGATCTCGGGCACCGCGTACACGAAGTCGGCGTCGTAGGCGTTGAACACGCCGTCGGGCTCGACGTTGCTGAAGAGCGCGATCTTGCGGAGGGCGCCCTCGGGTACGGGGGAGTGCGAGCGCAGCACCAGGCCGTCGGGCTGGATGCCGACGCCCCTGAGCGTGGCCACGGAGTGCTGCGTGGGCTTGGTCTTATGCTCCTCGCTGGCACCTAGGTAGGGCACGAGGGTGACGTGCAGGTAGAGCGTGTTCTCGCGGCCGACCTCGAACCGGATCTGCCGGATGGCCTCGAGGAACGGCAAGGACTCGATGTCGCCTACCGTACCGCCGACCTCGACCAGGACGATCTCGGCGTCGGCCTGCTCTCCGGCGGTCCTTATGCGCTCCTGGATCTCGTCGGTTATGTGCGGGATGACCTGCACGGTCTGGGAGAGGTAGGCGCCGCGGCGCTCCTTCTCGATGACGCTCAGGTAGACCTGCCCGGTTGTGACGTTGTTTATGCGCGAGAGGTCCACGTCCAAGAACCTCTCGTAGGTGCCTATGTCGAGGTCCGTCTCGGCGCCGTCGTCGGTGACGAAGACTTCGCCATGCTCGTAGGGCCGCATGGTACCGGCGTCCACGTTGACGTAAGGGTCTATCTTGACCGCTGTTACGCGGTAACCCCGTGCCCGTAGGAGCGCGCCGATACTAGATGTTGAGATGCCCTTCCCGAGACTCGACACGACCCCACCGGTCACGAAGATGTACTTACGGTCCATGCCTCACCTTCCCGGGATTCCATGCTACCACCATGGGCGGGGCGCGAAAGCTCCGGTTCCATGAGAGCTTGCCTTTTGGCCGCTTGAGGCGTGATAAAGTCGCGTTCAACTTCGCGCCACCGCTAGGGCATGGGGCGTTGTCAACGAGCCCGGCTTTCGGGCAGGGCTATTACGAGTGGAGGCAACAAGCACAGTGGAAGATGGCCAACCGCCCTTGCAGGCAGGTACACGGTCCGGGGTGCTCTTCGTTATGACGGGGGCGTCCGGTGTGGGTAAGGACACCATCCGAAGCGCAGCGCTTCCGCACGTAACAGACCTACAGTTCTCCATATCTGCCACCACCCGCGGTCAGCGCGAGGGTGAGGAACACGGGGTGCAGTACTACTTCCTGGACCGCGAGAAGTTCGTGCGGATGATCGACAACGACCAGTTCCTCGAGTACGCGGACTTCGTCGGCGAGTACTACGGCACGCCGCTGGAGCCCGTGAAGCAGGCGCTGGCCGCCGGCAAGGACGTGCTGCTCGAGCTGGAACTGGTGGGCGCGCGGCAGGTGAAGCGGCGCATGCCCGAAGCCGTGATGATCTTCATAGTGCCGCCCTCTCTCAAGGAGTTGGAACGCAGGCTGCGTGGTCGCGGCACCGAGTCTGAGGAGAAGATGCGTAAGCGCCTGGCACGCGCGCGCGAGGAGATACGCGCGCTGCGCGAGTTCGACTACCTGATAGTCAACGACCAGGTCAGCGAGGCGGCGGAGCTGTTCCTCAGCATCATCAAGGCAGAGCGGGCCCGCGCCCGGCTCCTGAGCCAGGAGCAGGTGGAGCAGTTCCTGCGCGAGGACGTGGGGTAAGGCGGCAGCCGCACCCGGCGGCTGTAGGCCCGGGCCCGCCGGCCGAGGCCGACCCGATCACCGTTGCCGCTCGCTATGTTGTAGAATCGGACGCTTGGCTGACCCTCGACGCGGTTTCATCTGTCCGGGGCGCCTCACCTGTTCACCAGAACTGTCACTGCCGCTCAGTCGGCTTTAGCCTGGAGGTACACCGTGGCACAAGAAGGTTACGACACCCTGATCAACCTGGAGAGCTCGCGCTACCGACTCTCGATGATCGTGGCGCGCCGCGCCGCTCAGCTCAAGTCGGGCATCCCCAGCGTCCTCGATGTTGATGCCCTGCCGCACACGGAGAACAGCGTCACCATCGCCATGAAGGAGCTGGAGACCACCGACCGCGTCAGATGGGGCGACGACCTTCCGAGCATGGACGAGCTGCGGCGCGTGGCGGAACCCCCCAAGCCCGACCCGGTGCCCGCCTACCTGCCCACCCCGTTCGACGACGACGATTGAGCTGCTGACGCTAGGGCGGCAGCTGCCGCAGTAGTTGACGTGTGCGCCCGCGGCCTTGCGCAAGGCCGCGGGCGCTGCCTTGGGCCGAGCCTGCCCATGCATGCAATACATCTCTGTTATGCTGCATAAACATGCCAAGCAAGGATTATCGGCAGCGCCTGATAACCGAGTTGGTGGAGGAAGAGTTCATCTCCACGCAAGCCGAGATAGCCGAGAGGCTTGCCGAACACGGTATCAAGGTCACGCAGGCCACGGTCAGTAGAGACGTAACGGAGTTGCGCCTAGTGCGCGTGCCTGCCGCGCCGGGCCGTCACCGGTACCGCGCTACCCCCCTGGTGCAGCAACACGACGTGATGCACGAGCTGAAGCAGCGCTTCAAGCTGTTCGTCCGGCACCTGGACAGGGGAGAGAACACCATAGTGGTGTCTACCGACGAGGGGCACGCGTCAGGAGTGGCCTTCGTGATCGACAAGCTCGACCGCGACGAGATCGTCGGCACGCTGGCCGGTCAGAACGCCATACTCGTGGTGTGCCGGACTGCCGACCAGGCGCAAGCCATCCTGGAAGAGTTCGAAGAGCTGCTGGACTGAAGCCCCGGAGCCCGCCGAATGCAGCGCAGCACGGCCCGTTCTCACAGGGGCGCGTGCTAGCCTGACGACGTTTGGAGGAGTCTGGATGCATAGGTGCACCACCGCTCTGCTTCGTCGTCTGGCTCAAGCACTGCTGGCGTTAGCGCTCTTCACCAGCGCAGTGGCCGCCAGTCTGGCCGTCTACCCCTTCTCAAGCGAAGATCCTCTTCTCGGCATCGCCATGGCCGACGAACTGGCCGCAGCTTTCCATGATGACGCCGTGGTGTTCGGTCCTGACGTGGCGACCGGGCTCGTGCCGCCGCTCATAGTCGTCGACGGGTTCATCAACGTAGGCCGCGTTCTCGGTGGCGACATCTGGACCTCTCCCACCGGCGCCGAGCTGCTGCGAACGGGCGCAGGGGTCGACGTCGCGGTGAGCGGCACCGTAGAGCAGTACGACGGGCGCACGGTACTGCGCCTGGAGGTGGCGCACGCCACCGGCACGCGCAGCGTCGAGCTGTCTGCCGAGCCGGGCGACCGCGGCAGGCTCGTGAGGCAGGCCGCGCGCTTCGTGGCGCAGTCTCTGGGCGTGAGTCAGGCGCCTGGTATCCCGCAGCTTCCCGCCCTGGCAGGCGATTACGAGACGTACGTGCGCACCGTGTGGTTCGCCGCCTCCGGCCTCGTGACCGACGCTGCGGCCAACGCCCCGCAGTTGGAGGACGGTAGCTGGCCCGAACGCGGCTTCGAGCTCCTGGAGGATGCCCGGGCGGTGGCCGACGGCTCGCTGACCCTTGCCGACGCCGACATGACGGCAGAGCAGGCGGGCCGCCGCAACGGCAGGCGTGCCGTGTACGCGCTCTCGCTTCCCGCGCTTCACGAGACGGACGCTGCCGACTCGTTCGCCAGACTGGTGGACCTGGGCGTCGCGGCGCTGGGTCACGCATGGCTCGGCATCCTTGCCACGGACGATATGCGCTACGACGAGGCCGCCACGCAGTTCGAGCTGGCGCGGCAGCACGCCTACCCGTACGCTGCGGCGTTGCTGGCGTCGTTCCAGCTCGCGCAGGGTGAGGTGGGTGCGGCAGAGGCGCTGGTGGACGAACTGGTGGCCGGCGGTGCGGACAGCGGCGCAGCCGGCCTGGTGGGCGCCTCGATCGTAGCCACGGTAGTGGAAGACCTCCCGCGGGAGAAGGGTGCGCTGCAGGCGCTCGGCCGCGCCGCTCCGTTCCTCGCCTACCCGTACGAGCGACTGTCGTTCATCGCCTTCGATGAGGACGACGCCCTGACGGCGGCGCAGGCACTGGCGGTGGCCGTGGAGCTGGAACCGTCCTCCTCGCTCTACTGGACCAACCTCGGGTGGGCCCGCTACCTGCTCGGTTTCCTGGAGCAGAGCGAGCAGGCCTCCCGCCGCGCCATCGACCTCGACGGCAACCAGCACATAGCCGCGTACAACCTCGGGCTGGTGCAGGCCGTGACCGGCAGGCTCAGCTCGGCGTTGGAGGCGTACGACTACGCCGTGGAGCTGGACCCTGGGGTTAACGACGAGGTGATCGTCGACCTGGTGAACGCGCGCGCGCTCTACCCGGGGGTCAGCGCTGTGGAGTACGCGCTCGCCAGGCTTTACGAGGCGAAGGGTCAGCGCCTCGAGGCGCGCGCCGCCTACCAGCGTTTCGTACGGTTCGCCGAGGCCGAGGGGCGTACGCAGGAGTACCTCTCCTTCGTCCAGGTGGCGGAACAACGCCTCGTGGCGCTCAACGCTCCTCTCCCACCGCTCGAGATCTTCGGCAGCGTCAGCGTGCGCCTCGGTCAGCGGGGCCCGGTCGCCGAGCCTTTCCACCCCGGCGACCCCCTCTACCCGAGCTTCGAGTTGAGCACCCCGGGCGACCAGTTGCCTGCCAGGGTGAACGTTACGCTATCACTGCTTCGCACCGACGCGGCCGAGGCGGCCGAGCCCGTGGCCAGCACCACGGCCACGGTCGACACGCCCCCCGGCGCCGTGGGCTTCGTCGTGGACTACCTGTACCTGGAGCTTCCGGCAGACCTGGCAGCGGGCAGCTACCGTCTGGTGGTTGATGCCAGCAGCGGCAGCGAACTGGCGGACCAGGCGGAGACGACCTTCAGCGTGGCTGGTACGCCGGAACCGATCAGGCAGCTTCTGGGCCGCAACGTCGTCATGACCGGGCTGGAGATCGAGTCGCCTCTGTACGGTCGAGCCGACATCGGCAGCGAGGCGCGCGTCATAGACCGCATGGTCGAGGAGCTTCGCAGCACGGCCGCGGCGGCCGAAGCCGCCCTGCCCGCCATCCAAGGCGGCAGGTTCGACGGTATGACGGGCTCGCAGCTGTTCCTTAACGCTTCAGGTCAGGATGTGGTCGACTTCCTGGCCTACGTCGCCGACTCGGGCGCACGAGACAGCCGTTTCACGTTCGTGGACGGCTTCGCGCAGTGGGCGTTGGACGGCACGCCTTAGCCGGTAGGCGGCGCGCGGCAGCCGCCGGCCCGTTGCTGTAACCCGGCGGCAGGAGGCCCTGGCCTTACGAGGCCAGGCGCCCGAAGATGCGCCCCAAGGCCACCCAGGTACCCGTTGCGCCGCCCAGCGTTGTGAGCACGAACACCAACAGCGCCCGGGCGGCGCGGTTACGCCACCAGCCGCGCCAGGAGGTCACGTCTGTCTTCAGCGACTCGAAGTCGCCGACGCTGGGGCGCCTGAACCATAGTTCGACGAACGCGGCCACCGGACCGATGCCGATGAGCGGGTGCAAGGCCGTGAACGGCGTGGCGACTATGGTGGTGAGGATGGTGAACGGGTGCGCCAGGGCGATGATGGCGCCCGCTCCGGCGAGTGAGGCGCTGATCAGGGCCCAGTCACCCAGCAGGCTCAGGCCCAGGTTCGGGCTCCGCATGAAGCCGATGACGAAGCCCACGACCAGAATGGCCAGGATTATCCACGGGATGAGCTTGAGCCAGACGCCCGGAGGTGGCAGCCTGTCGAGGCGCGCCACCGTGGCCTGCGGATCGGTCTCACCCTCAGGCGCCGGTGGCATGCCGGGCACCACGCCGCCCTGCTCCAGGCCGGCCTTCATGCCCCTGAGGTGGCCCGCGCCGATGACCACCAGCACGCTGCGGTAGCGGGGCCTCTCGCGGCCGGCTCCGGTCTGGGTGATGAGCTTGGCCACCATGTACTGATCGCGCTCGGTGATGAGAGGCAGGTACATCTGCTCGGAGTTCTCGGCGAACTCCGTGAACGTCGACTCCAGCATGTCGCCGTCCTTCAGGCGCTCGATATCCTCCTCGCCGATCTCTTCGCGGCTGAAGACGCTCGCCAGCAGCCCGGATAGCAGGGTGATGCGCTTCCACCATCCCAGGTTGCCGTACACACGCCTAAGCGTCACGCCTATGTCGCGGTCTACCAGCAGCAGCCGTAGTTTGGCCGCCTTGGCGCTGGCGATGGCTGCACGCATCTCGGCGCCCGGCTCGATGCCGAACTGGTCGGCCAGGCGCTGCTGGAACGCCGAGAGGGCCAGGTTCACGGCCAGCATGGCGGCCTTGCCCTCCCGGATTATCTTGAAGAGGTCGACCTTCTGCCAGTTCTGGCTATCGGTGATGGAAGAGTAGCGGCCCTGGTCCAGCTCTATGGCGACGGCGTCGAACGCGCCGGAGCCCGCCATGGCGTCTACCACCTCGGCACTCGTGCGCGACACGTGGGCCGTTCCGAGCAGGGTGAAGCGCACGCCGCCATGTTCGACCACGGCCACCGGCTGGTCTGCGGCCAGGGCCTGGATCTGCTCTATGGACCAGTCTGAAGTGCCGGAGGCCGAAAGGCCCGGCGCCTGGCCTGTGGGGAGAGGGAGCTCGGCCGCGGCCTGTACGGGCTCGTCGGTCGTAGGCGCCGGGTTCGACGCCGGCTCGTTCGCATCGGTCATATGGGGAGTGTACCGTCAGGCCGTCCCTTGTGGGGTGCCCGGTGAGGGCGCGCGCACGCCGGTGACTCGGCGCGGCCGCGCGCCTGCACGCACGCCTGCGCGCGCAATACAATCGAAGGGATGTCTCCTCAAAGCAGTCTGTACGAACAGATCCGCCTGGCGCGCCTGTGGCTGCCGCTCGTGATCATCGGGGTGGTGCTGGCCTTCCAGTTCGGTGTGCTGCCCATAGGCGACGAGTCGTTCAGGGTGTGGGCGCCGGTGGTGTTCTACAGCGTGCTCGGACCTATCGCTACCTACGTGACGCTCAACTGGATAGCCAGCGAGGTGCGGCTGCGCGAGCAGGCGCAGGCCGACATGGCGCGTCTCTACCGGGAGCTTCAGGCCAGCCACGAGATGCTCGGCGCCATCCATGACGTCACTGCACGCTACGCTTCCGCCCCGGACCTGGAATCGGTCATGCGGGCGGCGGCGGTGGGCGTCGTCGACATAACGGGCGCCAAGGCCGTGATGCTCGTCGTCGGCTCGCCTGAACTAGGAGCGTCGCACGGCGTGAACATAACGCCCGAACTGGAGGCCGACGCCAGGGAGCGCGACCGCCGGGCCTTGGGCGGCGACACTAACGGGGGAGACACCCTGCTGACCGCGTCGGGCGAACGCTACGCGGTTCTCAGCTACACGCTCTCGTGGGGCGGCGCCGTTGTAGGTACCATCCACGCTTACTACACCGCTCCTCCCGATCAGCGCGCTCGGGAGGCCTTCGGCATCCTGGCGTCGCAGTACTCGGCCGCGGTGGAGTCTACGCGCTCGCGCATGCGTGACCTCCTCACCCTCATAGAGGTAGACCGCACGGTGCGCGCCGAGGGCAACCTGCACCGGCTGCTGGAGACGGTGCTCTCCGAGATGATGAAGCGTGTCGAGGCGCACTCTGGTGGGGTGTTCCTGGCCGATGACGAGGGCACGCTGCAGATGACCGTCAGCGAAGGGCTACCGTTGGGGTATGTGCCGGCCAAGTACCGCATAGGCGAAGGCCTGGTGGGCAGGGTGGCGCAGCGGCGTGAACCTGTCGTCATCGGTGAGCTCTCGGACGCCGAGAAGGTGGATGTGGGGCCGCTGATCCGGGGTGCCAGTAGCGTCCTGGCGCTTCCGCTGATAGCGGACGACAGGCTGCTCGGCGTGACGGTGCTCGCCCATCCTGAGCCGCGCATGTTCGAGCACGAGTCGCTGCCGTACCTCGGGCTGCTGGCCAGCCAGGTGAGCCTGGCCCTACGCAACGCCACCGCCTACCTGCAGTCTGAGGAGCTGGCCATAACGGAGGAGCGCACCCGCATAGCGCGTGAGATCCACGACGGCGTGGCGCAGCTGCTGGCATTCACGGCCCTCAAGCTCGACCTGATAGAGAGGCTGATGGAGAAGGACGTGGCGCGTGCGCGCTCCGAACTGGAGCAGGCGCGGGCCACCGTGCGCGAGACGATCAAGGAGATACGCCGCTCTATCTTCGCCCTGAGGCCCGTGGACCTCGAACGCTACGGCTTCGTGGAGACGGTGAAGCGCTATGTGGCCGATTTCGGCCAGCAGAACGAGGTGCGCGTGCGCCTCGACGTGGGTGAGATGGGTGAGCTTAGCCCGAAGTCTGAAGGGGTGCTTTTCCGAATCTTCCAGGAGGCCATGCACAACGTGGCCAAGCACTCGAGCGCCAACCTGGTCGAGGTGCGCCTGGGCACGGACGAGGAGGGCAGGGTGTTCGTGGAGGTGCGGGACGACGGCAAGGGCTTCGACCCGCAGCAGGTGGGTGACCGCGTGACCAGCGCCGGCGGTCTCGGCCTCAAGCAGATGCGTGAACGAGTCGAGGAGCGCGGCGGGCGCCTGCTCATAGAGGCAGGTGAGGGCGAAGGCACGCTGGTGCGGGCGGCGGTTCCTATCTGAGCGTGGTGTGGTCGCCAACCGCCGCTGCGCCGCAGTCTCAGCGGCCAAGACCCGGCATGCGAACGCCCCCGGTACCTACCGGGGGCGCTGCCATCACCGACCAGTAGCACTGGCCGCGGTTCTGCCGGGTGTTACTTGCGAGCCGCCTTGCGGTAGCTGTCGCCGAAGCGCTTCTGGAACTTCTCTACGCGCCCCTCGGTGTCGATGAAGCGCTGCTCGCCGGTGTAGAAGGGGTGGTTGCCGGACCATACGTCAACGTGCATCTCGGGCTTGGTGCTGTAGGTCTCCATGACCACTTCGCCGTCGCAGATGACCTTGCACGGGACCATCTTGGGGTGAATGTCTTTCTTCATCTTTCCTCCGCGGGCCTTGCCTTAAGGCCCGGCCATACTCAAACCGCTAGATATTAGCATACGTGCCGAGCTGACGCTTGATGCGGGCGAGGATGGCGCCCATGCCGCGCAGCCTCAGGGGTGAGATGAGCTCCGACAGCCCCATCTGAGCGTAGAAGTCGTTGGGTACCTGCATCACTTCCTCTACGGTGGCACCGTTCAGGCCCTCGTGGATGACTGAAGCGAAGCCGCGCGTGGTCGGGGCTTCCGGCGGGGCGTCGAAGTACAGGCGTACCGTGGCGCCGTCCAGGTCGGACTTGACGAAGAGGGGTGTCTGGCACTCCTGCACACGCTCCAGCTCGCCGCTCATGCCCTCTGGCAACGTGGGCAGGCGGTTGGCGAACTCGAGAAGCAGCGGCAGCCTGAGCGAGGCGGGCGCCGTGCGGAACTGGTCGATGATGGTCTGAAGCCTGGCCGGGACGCTCACCGTGGCAGAGTAACAAGTGCGGCCGGGCGCCGGCGTGGGGAGCGCTACGCGGCGCCGGCTTTCTGGGCCGTTGTATCTTTGAGCGGATGTCGCGTCTCAAAGCCACCGTGAACGTAGGACCGCAGGTAGCCCCGGTGGGCACGCTGGCGGTGCCAGGAAGCAAGAGCCTGACGAACCGGGCACTCATCACCGCCGCGCTGGCGGAGGGCACGTCGACGCTGCGAGGCGTACTGGTGGCGGAGGACTCCGAGGTGATGATCGGCGCACTCAACCGCTTGGGGGTCAAGGTCCAGGCCAGGGGTGCCGACGTGGTGGTCGAAGGCGCCGGCGGTCCGCCGCCGGCCACCTCGGCGCAGCTCGACCTGCGGCTCTCCGGCACGAGCATCCGCTTCCTCACGGCACTGGTAGCCCTTGGGCAGGGTGAGTTCCTGCTCGACGGCAACGCCCGCATGCGGGAGAGGCCTATCCAGGACCTGCTGAACGCCATCGAGCAGCTGAGCGGCCAGGCCAGGTCTGTGCTCGGCAACGGCTGTCCGCCCGTTGCCGTAAGCGCCCACGGGTTGGCGGGCGGCACTGTGCTCGTGAGGGGCGACCGCAGCTCGCAGTTCCTCTCGGCTTTGCTCATGGCCGCGCCCTATGCCTCGTCCGAGGTGCGTGTGGCCGTGGACGGTGAGCTGCTCTCGAAGCCTTTCATAGACATGACGATCGACCTCATGCGCGATTTCGGCGTCGGTGTTGCGCGAGACGGCTACGCCAGCTTCATCGTCTCGCCGGCGCGGTACCAGGCCCGCGACTACACGGTCGAGGGCGACGCCATGGCGGCCGGCTACTTCTGGGCCGCCGCGGCCATCACGGGGGGCCGCGTCACCGTCACCAACCTCGGCAGAGGCACACGGCAAGGTGACGCCCGGTTCGCGGCCGTGCTGGAGCAGATGGGCGCCTCCGTTCAGTGGTGCGACAGTCAGGTGACGGTGACCGGGCCGCAGGCAGGAAAACTCAGGGGCGGCATGGAGTTCGACCTGAACGACATGCCCGACCAGGCGCAGACGCTCGCCGTGGTCAGCCTGTTCGCCGACGGCCCAGTGCGCATTCACAACATCGGCAACCTGCGCATAAAGGAGACGGACCGGCTCACTGCCATGGCCACGGAGCTCACCAGGCTGGGAGCGCGCGTGGAGGAGGGCGACGACGAGCTGACCGTTCACCCTCTCGCCGGCGCACCGGCCAGACCTGTCGTCATGAACACCTACGGTGACCACCGCATGGCCATGTCACTGGCGGTGGCCGGAGCCAGGGTGCCCAACGTCGTCATAGACGACCCCGGCTGCGTGGCGAAGACTTACCCCGAGTTCTTCGGTGACTTCCTCGGTCTGCTCGGCGGGAGGCTGGCATGAACGAGCCGCACATCGGGACCGTGATAGCCATAGACGGTCCGGCCGCCTCGGGCAAGTCGAGCGTCGCCCGCCTGTTGGCGCGGCGTCTGGGAGTAGCCTACGTGTCGAGCGGACTGCTGTACCGGGCTGCCACCCTGGCCGCTCTGCGGTATGGCACCGAACTGGCAGACGAGGACGCGCTGGTGAGCATGCTGAAGGCGCAGGACGTGGTGCTGCACGCCGATGCCCACGGTAACCGCGTCAGCCTGGCAGGCGTAGACGTGACCGAAGAGCTGAACACCGACACCATAGACGTGGCGGTGTCCACGGTCGCGCGCCATCCGGGCGTGCGCGCCTGGGTCACAGACAGGCTGCGGGAGGTGACGGGCTCGTTCGTGATAGACGGCCGTGACATGGGTACTGCGGTCTTCCCGCATGCGCGCGTGAAGTTCTTCCTGACCGCCGACCCCGAGATAAGGGCCGCCAGGCGTGCGGGCGAGCGCAGCGGCGAGCTGCGTCAGATAGCGGAGCGGCTGCGCAAGAGAGACGAGCAGGACGCGCTTCAGTCTGTGCCGGCGCAGGACGCCATCTTCCTCGATACCGGGACGATGACCCTCGGCCAGGTGGTAGACGAGGTGCTGTCCAGGGTTCAGCAGGCCTTGCCGAATGGGGAGTAGGACCGTGTCTCACGCCACCTTCCGCGTGCAGGCCGGCCGCCTGAGGCGTGTGGTCATAGCCAGCACGGCCCACAAGCCGGAGGCTCATCCTCTGGCGAACGAGCTGGCCGAGGTGCTCCGTACGAGGGGAGCGCACGTGGAGCTCGACCTGGCCGGCACGGGTAACCTAGCGGTGCTCGCGCGCCAAGCGGACCTGGTGGTGTCGGTCGGCGGCGACGGCACGCTGCTGGCGGTGGGAAGGCGGCTGGAGGGCCTGCCCGTGCCGGTGATGGGCGTGAACCTGGGCAAGCTCGGTTTCCTGGCCGAGTTCGGGGCCGAGGAGGCGCTGGCGTACGTACATGGTGAGTACGAGCCCGAGTGGCCGGTGATGGAGAAGATGATGATCTCCGTCAAGCTACCCCGTTCCAAGGGGCGTTACCTCGCCCTCAACGACGTGATGCTCTCGCAGGGCGTGATGACCCGCCTGGTGCGGGTGCGCATGCGCGTCGACGGCGCGTACGCCACCGAGTACCGTGCTGACGGCGTGGTGGTGTCCACGCCGGTGGGCTCTACCGCGTACTCCCTGTCGCTGGGTGGCCCCATCCTGGAGCACCACGTGCACGCGCTGGTGGTCACGCCCGTGGCGCCCCACTCGCTGACCAACCGGCCGATAGTGCTGCCGGGCAGCGTGAACATCGGGCTGGAGATCCTGAGCCGTTCGGACGAGATAGCCATGGTCATCGACGGTCAGGAGCGCGTTGACCTGCAGGTGGGCGATAAGGTCCAGCTCACCGCCGCAGAGCGGGGGCTCTGTCTTCTCTCCACCGGTCGCCGCAGCGCCTTCGACGTCCTGAGGCACAAACTCGGCTGGGGCGAGGGACCGCTGCCGGCCATTCCCGCCGACGAAGCCTGAGCTTCCCGGGCAGAGCATGACCCGCTTACTCATCATCTCCAACGGGCACGGCGAGGACTTCATCGCTGCCCGCCTGGGCGAGGCGCTTCGAACCAGGATGCCTGAGATTGAGATCGAGGCGTTCCCGCTGGTAGGTGACGGCGAGCAGTTGCGCGCTGCCGGTCTGAACGTGAACGGGCCGACCAAGGTCATGCCTTCGGGCGGGCTCACGCTGCATCACCCCAGCTTCCTGTGGCGTGACCTGCGCGCGGGCCTTGTGGCGCTCACACTCAGACAGGTGGCTTATCTCCGGCGCGCCAGGCCGCACGCCGTGCTGGTAGTGGGAGACGTGTACGCCCAGATGCACGCCACGCAGGTCAGGGCGCCCAGGCGTGTGCTGCAGCCGCTCGTGTCGGTTCATCACCATCTCAGGGTCGGCGACCCTGAGATGGGCGGGCTAGGGGAGGGCGCTCCGAGCTCCCCGCTCCGCTACTTCATGGAGCGTTTCAGGGGTCCTGAGCTCTTCCTACTCAAGCAGGCGCAGCGCGTGTACGCCCGCGACGCGGCCACCGCCGACTTCCTGAGGCAGCTAGGCGTAACTGGCTGCACCTACCTGGGCAACCCGATGATGGACGGCCTCGCTGCCCGGCCGCTATGGCCCGCTGCGGCGCGAGCTGGAGGGTCCGGCTCGTCGGCAGACGAGCCGGCTGGCCCCGTGGTGGCGCTCCTGCCGGGCACGCGGGCGCAGGCGAACAGGAGCGTGGCCCTGATGTTCGACACCCTGCGGCACGTTGAGCGCGTGCATGGCCTGGTGGCGTGGGCCCGCCCCGAGGTCCCGCTTCTGGCGCAAGGTTGGCGCGCCGCCCCGATCCGGCCGGAAGTACGAGGCCTACGGGCCGTGTGGCGGGCGCAGGATGGTGACCAGGAGGTGTGGTGGCTAGAGGGGAGGTTCGCCTCGGTACTCGCTACGGCGCATGCTGCCATGGGCACGTCGGGCACCGCCAACGAGCAGGCGGTCGGCCTGGGCCTGCCGGTGGTGTCGTTCGAGGTGCCGCCGCTGTTCAGCCGCGAGTTCCTTAGGAACCAGCAGCGCCTGCTGGGCGCCGGCCTGCTGGTTGGGCGACCTGAGCCTGCTGAGCTGGCCCGACTACTTGATAAGGCCCTTCATGACGAAGGCGTTCGTGCCGAAGCTGTCCGGATCGGTAAGGAGCGGATGGGCGGACCCGGCGCCAGCGCGGCCCTAGCCGACGACCTGGCCGAGTGGCTGGGCAGCAGAGGCCAGCATCTCTGACAGGCGCGAGAGGCAGCGGTGGTGCTTCTTGGCGTAGGCGCCGTCTCTGTAACTAGCGTCGAACAGGTCGGAGAGGGCGCCGTTGCCGGAGGCGCGCAGAGTGACCTCCAGGTCGTAGGCCTTGTCTACGAAATGCACGAACCGCAGAGCGTCGTTCAAGGACGGTATGGGCCGGGCGCCGTCTAGGTAGATGGTGCGCACCTGAGTCAGTACGCCGCCGAACCGCGTAGGGTGCACGCTCCGCAGCAGGGCGAAGAGCTGGTCCCAGTCGAGCGCGAGGCGGGGGCCTGCAGAGACCTCCGACGCCCGCAGCTCTGAGAAGAGGTCGTGCGGGAGCCAGGTGCCGAGGCTGCTGCGGTGCCGGTAGTCGGGTCCGTCCACCCGGATGACCTTGAACCCGCTTGCCAGCGACTGTATCTCGCGCTGGAAATCCTCGGCGTTGAAGCGCCCTTGCCCCTGTGCCTCAGGCGGAGTGTTCGAGGTAGTGACGACCGCTCCACCGTTGGCCAGCAACTCGGCCAGGAACGTCTTGACTATTAGGGTGTTGCCGGGGTCGTCGAGCTCGAACTCGTCGATGCACATGAGCTCGGCCGTGGCCAGTTCCTGCTTGGCGCGCGGCATGCCCATCACGCCTATCAGGTACACCAGCTCCTGGAAGCTGAGGTAGCGCTTGGTAGTGCAGTCTGCTGCCGCGAAGGCGCTGGCCAGCAGATGCGTCTTACCGACACCGAAGCCGCCGTCGAGGTAGAGACCCGCACCCGTTCGGGGTTCTGGGGTCAGGAACGGCCACCAGCTCCTGCGTCTGTGGCCGGCTGCGACCGGCCGGCTTGTGCCTGGCGCAGCCTGACCTCGTGGGCGGTTCTCCTGCTGGTGCCGCCACCTCCGTCCGAGCACGAACTCTCGGACGACGTCACGCGCCTCGGTCTGGCTGGGATGCTGGGGGTGGTAGGTCTCGAACGCCACCTCGGCGAACCTCGGCGGCGGCCTTAGTTCTCGCGCATCCGTCTGCGCCGGAGCCTCAAGGTCGGCCACGCTGATCAGGCGAGTCACGGTTAGGGAGCGTACCATCGCGGTTTGACGTTGGGTCCATGCAGACGTACAGTTGCTTAGCCTTCCTGTGGGGAAGTCGGTGAGAACCCGACGCTGTCCCGCAACGGTGATCGCCCCTGCTGCTACGCAGGCGGCGAGAGTCCGAACACCACGGTCAGGCGAGTTTTCTGCACCCCTTGCGAGGACGAGGACGGGCAGTCGGAGGGCGCTTTTGACGGGCGCCGTCGACCACGCCGACAGGCGCCCACACCAACAACTCGCAGGTTGCCAAGGAGAGTTCATGAAGCGACTTCTCACACCTATGGCCCTGCTACTGGCTTTCGCGCTGTCCACCGCGTTCGCCACCAGCTATCCTCTTACCGTCGTAGACGACCTTGGCAGAGAGGTGATCATCGGTGCGGCGCCGCAGCGCATCGTGTCTATGGCCCCCTCGCACACTGAGACGGTCTGCGCGCTGAACGCCTGTCACCTGTTGGTGGGAGTGGACACCTGGTCTAACTGGCCCGCCAGCGTGGCTGAGCTGCCTGGACTGGGTGACGCCTTCTCTCCGAACCTGGAAGCTGTCGTGGCGTTGCAGCCCGACCTGGTGCTCGTAGACGAGTACAGCGGCCTGGCAGAGCCCCTTGAGGCGCTCGGGATAGTCGTCTACGCGGGCACGCCGCAGACGCTGGAGGAGACGTTCGAGTTCTTCACGCTGCTGGGCACGCTGCTGAACCGGGAGACGGAAGCCGCGGTGCTGGCCGGTCGTGTTCAGGGCGAGATCGCTGGAGTAGCGTCGGTGCTGAGCGGCGTGGCTGGCCCGACCGTGTTCGTAGAACTGGACTCGACGCCCTACTCTGTGGGTCCCAACTCGTACCTCGGCACCCTGCTCGCCTACGCTGCAGGCGTGAACATCGTGACGGCCGACATGGGCGATTTTCCTATGGTCGACCCTGAGTACATCGTGGCCCAGGATCCGCAGGTCATCCTTTTGAACGACGCTCCCTACGGCGTGACTGCAGCAGACGTGGCCGCTCGCCCGGGCTGGGCCGGTATCAGCGCGGTGGTCAACGGCAGGGTAGTCGAGCTGGACGGCAATACGGTAGACATGCTCAGTCGTGCGGGCCCCAGGGTCGGCCAGGCCGTCCTGGAGCTGGCACGACTACTGCACCCTGGCACGTTCTGAACATGGCCGGCCGGTGGGCGCTGCCCGCGTCGCTAGTCGCCACACTGGTGGTGGCAGTGCTGGCCGTCGGCGTGGGCAGCGTGCGCGTACCGCCGGCTGAAGTGGTCGGTACGGTGGTCGCCGGCCTGGGCGGCGAACAGCTGCTAGGCAACCAGGTCATCATCTGGAACATACGCCTACCCCGCGTGCTCACCGCCGCCCTTGTCGGCGGTGCCCTGGCGCTGGCAGGCGCCGTCTACCAGGGCGTGTTTCGCAACCCGCTCGCAGATCCCTACCTGTTGGGCACGGCGAGTGGCGCCGGGTTCGGGGCGACGCTGGTGGCCGCCATGGGCGCGTCAGTGCCTCTGCTCGGGACCCTGGGAGGGCCCCTCACCGCCTTCCTTTTCGCCCTGGCGACGGTGGCGCTCGTGACCCTGCTGGCGCGGGCCGGGTCAACCTTGCCCACGGTGCGGTTGATCTTGGCGGGTGTGGTCGTCGGCTCCATCTTCACCGCCGGCACCAGCTTCTTGCTTGTGGCATCTCGGGAGCAGGCGGCGGGGATGATGGCGCGGCTTCTGGGTGGCTTCGGTTTCTCGGGCTGGGACAACGTTGCCACCATGGCCGCCTTCGCGCTGCCCGCGTTGCTGCTTGCCGGCGCCTTCTCGCGTGCGCTAGACCTGTTCCAGCTCGGCGAGGAGGGCGCGGCTCAACTTGGTGTTCCGGTCGAGGCGCTCAAGTTCCTCCTGCTGGGGGTGGCGACGTTGATAACCGCCGCGGCGGTCAGCGTGGCCGGCATCATCGGCTTCGTGGGGCTGATCGTGCCGCACGCGGTGCGGCTGAGCACCGGCCCGGCGCATAGCCGCCTGTTGCCCCTGGCCATGCTGTGGGGTGCGGGCTTCATGGTGTTGGCGGACCTGCTGGCGCGCACGTTGCTCGCGCCGGTGGAGGTGCCCGTGGGCATCGTCACTGCCGTGGTGGGCGGGCCGTTCTTCTTGCTGCTGCTGAGGGGCGGCGCCAGGAGCGGCGCGGCGTGAGCATAGAGGCGACAGGCGTAAGCGCCGAGTACCGGGACCCCAACGGTTCGCCGGTGCCGGTGCTCTTCGGGGTCTCGTTAACGGTAGCGCCAAGGGAAGTAGTCGGGATCGTCGGACCGAACGGGGCCGGCAAGAGCACCTTGCTGAAGCTTCTAACGCGCCAGTTGAGGCACTTCTCGGGCGGCATGACGTTGGACGGCAGGCCTCTGGAGGCCTTCGGCAGGTTCGAGCTGGCCAGACACCTTGCCGTCGTGCCGCAGACCACGGCGTTACCGGCCGGCTTCCTCGTGGCAGAGGTTGTGGCCATGGGGCGCACACCCCACCTAGGCCTTTTCGGAGCGATGAAGGCGGCCGACAGGGCCGCGGTAGACACCGCGATGACGACGACCGATACCCTGCAGTTCCGGCACCGGCACGTCGAAACGCTCTCAGGCGGAGAGCAGCAGCGTGTGGTGTTCGCGCGCGCGCTGGCGCAGGAGGCGCGCTACCTGCTCCTTGACGAGCCCACCAACCACATGGACCTCAAGTATCAGGTGGACCTGCTGGCCTACGCCCGTGGCTTCGCGGCCGGGGGCGGGGGCGTGCTGGTCGTGCTGCACGACCTGAACCTGGCGGCCCGCTCGTGTGACCGGCTGGTGGTGCTGAAGGGCGGCCACGTGTACGCGCAGGGTTCGCCGGCGGAGGTGTTAACGGCGGAAGTCATCGCGGAGTCGTTCGGAGCGCACGTGCGGGTGCTCGACGACGACGGAACTCCCGTGATAGTGCCCGCCGTGACCGGCAGAGCCTGACCGAGCCGACCGGGGCCTCAGTAGACGCTGGGCGGATCGAACCGGCCGTGCACCGCACGCGCCATCTCGTAGAAGTCCACCAGGCGCGCTGTGGCGGCGCGCCAGTCGTGGCGTTGCATCTCAGCGCGCGCAGCACGCCCCATGCGGTCCCTCTCCTCCTGGTTGAAGAGGAGAAGCTTGAGCTTCGCTGTGAGGTCGCCGAGGTCTCCGGGGGTGAACATCAGTCCGTTGACACCGTCCGTGATCACGTCAGGGATGCCGCCGGCCCGCGCGCCCACCGTCGGTGTGCCGGAGGCCATGGACTCCATGGCCACGAACCCCAGCGTCTCGGTGTCAGACGGGAAGGCGAACACGTCGGAACTGGCGTAGGCGCTCGCAAGCTCGGTACCTGACATGTAACCCGTGAACACGGTATTGGTGTCCTGGAAGCGCTTCTTCAGCTCTGCCTCGGCCGGGCCGGAGCCCACAAGCGCCAGGCGCACGTTCGGCAGCTTCGTCACGGGCGCGTACAGCCAATCGATGCGTTTCTCGTAACTCAGCCTTCCCACGTAGATCATCAACGGGTCGTCGGCATGACCGCTTGTGAGGCGCTCCCGCATCTGCCTCGTGGCGCGCTCGGGCTTGAACAGCTCGGTGTCGACGGCCTTGGGCCAGAGCCGCACGCGCTTGATGCCCAGGGCCCTGGCTGAGCGCACCATGGGCTCGCTGGTGCACAGGTTCACGTGCGCCTGGTTATGCACGTCTCTAAGGAAGCGGTGCGAAGGCTTCACCAGCATGGGCAGCTTGAGGTGCCGCGCGTACTGCGTGATGTCCGTGTGGTAGCTGGCGAGCAGGGGCAGGTTGCGCTGCTTGGCCAGGGCCGTGCCCCACAGCCCGAGCACCACAGGGTTGACCACGTGCACCACGTCCGGACCGAAGGCGTCCAGCTCCCGCCCGAGGCGCGGGCGGGGGAGCCCCAGGAACAGCTCCGGGTACCACGGCTTGAACGGCAGCGCCGGCACGGTGACGACCTTGAAGCCTGCGTAACTGGCCGGAGGGTCGTGCGGGGCGAACACGATGGCCTCATGACCCAGCTCGGCCAGCTGCTCGAGCGTGCGCAGCAGCCGCGTGACGATGCCGTCGACCTTCGGGAGGAACGTCTCGGTGAAGAGGGCTATCTTCATCGGCGGTAAGCGCCTCCCCAGGTGGTAGCCGAGGTCAGACGGGCTCGGCCTTGCGCGTCTCGGGGATGCCCGGCTTCTGCGCTCTGGTCCAGGTGCTCTTGGCGGGGATCTTGCTCATGTCGGCGCGGTCCTTGTACCTGCGGGCCACGTCCGTGACCTCCGTCAAGAGGCCGGCCTCGAGTGTGGTGGGCTTGAGGCCCATGTCCAGGAAGAGGTCGTTACGCACGTACAGGTCGTTCTCGGCGTCCTCGCGGCGCGGGTTGGGAACGTACGCCACCTCCGCGCCGGAGATCTTCGCCACCAGCTCGGCCAGGTCGCGCACGCGGTGCGTCTCGGTCATCTGGTTGAGGATCTTGACCTTCTCACCGCGCTTGGGCGGGTTGGCCAGCGCCAGCTCGACGCACTTCACCGTGTCGGTTATGTGGATGAACGCACGCGTCTGCCCGCCTGTGCCGTGCACCGTGAGGGGGTAGCCGACGGCCGCCTGCATGAGGAAGCGGTTGAGCACGGTGCCGTAGTCGCCGTCGTAATCGAAGCGGTTGATAAGCCGCTCGTCGCGGTTGGTCTCGGGTGTGTTCGTGCCCCACACGATGCCCTGATGCAGGTCGGTGACGCGCAACTCGTCGTTCTTGTTGTAGTAGAAGAACAGGAGCTGATCTAGCGACTTGGTCATGTGGTAGATGCTGCCCGGGTTGGTGGGGTAGAGGATGCGCTGCGGCACCTTCTTGCCCTCGTCCGTGGTGACCTCCACGTCGAGGTAGCCTTCGGGGATCTTCATGCCCGCCGTGCCGTAGCCGTACACCCCCATGGTGCCGAGGTGGGCCAGGTGGATGTCGAGTCCGCTCTCCACGATGGCTGCCAGCACGTTGTTGGTGGCGTTGACGTTGTTATCTACCGTGTAGCGCTTGTGCCAGCTGCTCTTCATGGAGTACGGGGCGGCGCGCTGCTCGGCGAAGTGGACTATGGCGTCGGGCTTCTCCTCTAACAGAAGAGCCAGCAGGTCGGCGTACTCCTGCGCCACGTCGATGTTCACGAAGCGGATGCTCTTGCCGGTCAGCTCGCGCCACGCGGCGATGCGCTGCCCCATGGGTGCGATGGGGGTGAGGGAGCCCGCCTCCAACTCGTTGTCGATGTCGCGCCTAGACAGGTTGTCGACGATGACGACGTCGTGACCGATGTTGCTCAGGTGCAGGCTGGTGGGCCAACCGCAGAAGCCGTCGCCGCCAAGGACTAAGGTTTTCATGTCTTCCTCCGACTTGGCGCCGCTCGAGAAGCGCAGCGGCGTTTAGGTGCGCCACGCGCGTAGCGCCACAATGGACTGAGTTTAGCACCGGCCAGCACCCCGCTTGGCCCTCGCAACACGCCTACCTGCACTCAGCTCACCCCTTAAGCGTGGCGGCCTTGAGCTTGCGCTTCAGCTCCCGGAACCGCCGCTGGAAGAAGCGCCTACGGTAAGACTCTGCGCCCGCATGCCACGCCGCCGGGCTGAGGAACGACCCCACCACCGCTACGGCTATGAACGCCGGGTGCCACAGGATCCACCAGAGGGTGGACAGTCCCCACAGGTCGGGTCGGTCCCACTGCTTCGTCATCACGCCCATGCCCGTCCACTCGACGGCTGCCTTCACTGCCCAGATGCCGAGCACCCACGGCCACATCTGGGGCAGGAGGGGGAGCAGCAGCAGGCACAGCACGAGGAACACGCTCTGCAGACCCAAGGCGGTGATGCCGGCCATGAAGCCGGGGTGGTAGTGAAGCACGTGGTGGTAGCGGCTTACCCAGCGGCGCCTTTGCCTCAGCAGCACCCTCGTGCTCGGCACTCCGCGTGTGAGCACCCGCACGCGCTCGTCCTCGGCGAACACCATGCGCGCACCCGGCAGCCTGCCGATGCGCTGGGTCAGCAGGTCCTCGTCTCCGCTGGGCGCGCGTCCTGCCGCGCCGAAGCCGCCCACCCGGTCGAAGGCCTCACGCCGGTAGGCCATGTTGTTGGCGCTGCTGGCGAACTTGAAGCCGAAGCGTGTGAGGCTCCTGGAGACGAGCATCAGCGTGAACCAGTCCACGCTCTCGAAGCGCTGCAGGAGCGTCTTGGCCTGCCCCTTGAGGCTGGTGGAGACGTAGCCTACGACCATGGCAACGTCGTCCTCGAAGTGAGAGACCATGCCGGCCACCCACTCGGGGTGATAAAGGCAGTCGGCGTCGGTGGCCACGATGATTTCGCCCTTGGAGCGCATGATGCCGTGGTTGACGGCGTTCACCTTGGGCGCCAGCTTGCGGCTGGGCTGGTCTACGCTCACTAGCTTGAAGCGGGGGTCGTGGGCCACGAACCGCTCGACTATCGCTCTGGTGCTGTCGGTGGAGCGGTCGTCTACTATCACGAACTCGACCTGGCCCTCGTACCGCTGCGCCGCCAGCGAAGCCAGGGTGGAGGGCAGCTTCTGCTCCTCGTTGTGGGCGGGCAGCACTACGCTCACGCTCGGGGTGGCGCGGCTGCGGCCGACGGGCGTGCGCTTGAACATGCCGGCCACCACCAGCAGCATCAGGAGTATGTAAGGGATCAGGAACAGGTAGAGGAGGGAGACGAGAACGCTGCTCACGCTTCTGGGTACCTTGCCGGCTCTGTTGGGGGTAGCGTCACCATCGCAGTTGCCGGAGTGTATCACCCGGTTCGGGCGCCCTCGGGTCCGGGGCGGTACGCTTGACTGACCCGTGCCTAAAGACCCCGAGCAGAGCTTCCACGCGTTCCTAACGCAACTTGACGACTACGAGGGGCAGGTGACCGGCTACCACTTCTTCCCGCCGCGGCGCGGGGTGGTGGTGCAGGGTTATCAGGGTCCCCACGCGGAGTGGTTCGGTAGGCTCGGCTTCTCCCCCTACGGTCATCAGGCGCGCGCACTGGAGACGGTGGCTTCAGGACACGACGTGGTGGTGGCTACCAGCACGGCCTCGGGCAAGTCGCTTACGTTTCAGCTGCCGGTGCTGGACGCTATGCGCCGGGACGGCACGGCGTTCCTGCTGTACCCGACCAAGGCCCTGGCCAACGACCAGCTGGTCAGGTTACGGCACATGGCTCAGGTGCTCGGCGTCAACGCGGAGCCGCTCACCACGTACGACGGAGACACGCGGGCCGACAAGCGCGCCGAGTTGCGCCGGACGGCCCGCGTGGTGCTCACCAACCCCGACATGCTGCACTACGGCATCCTGCCGCATCACGACGACTGGGCCGGCTTCCTCGGTGCGCTCCAGCTTGTGGTGCTAGACGAGTTGCACGCTTACCGAGGGGTGCTCGGCTCGCATGTGGCCAACGTGCTCAGGCGGCTTCTGCGCATGGCGGCCGCTTACGGCGCCAGTCCGGTGGTGGTGGCGGCCTCCGCCACCATCGGTAACCCTGCTCAGCATGCGGCCAACCTAACGGGCAGGCGCTTCACCCTCGTGGCGGATGACGAGGCGCCGGCCGCGGCGCGCGAGTTCCTCATCTGGCAGCCGCCGGCGGCCGGGGAGAACTCTGACAGACGCCGCAGCGCCAACAGCGAGGCGGCACGGTTGGCCGCCACCTTCGCCCGCGAAGGCGTGAGGAGCCTCTTCTTCTGTAACTCGCGGCGGGGTGCCGAACTGGTGAGGCGCTACGCGGCAGGCATCGTCGGGGAGCCGCTGGGCAGCGCCATCCAGAGCTACAGGGCCGGTTACACCTACGAGGACCGGCGCCTGCTAGAGCAGGGTTTCCGCAACGGCGACATCACCGTGCTCACCAGCACGAGCGCCCTGGAACTCGGCGTAGACATTGGCGGCCTAGACGCGGTGGTGCTGGTGGGTTACCCGGGCTCGAAGATGGCGCTGTGGCAGCGCTCCGGCCGGGCCGGCCGGGCGGGCTCAGACGGCCGACGGGCGCTGACCCTGCTCATCCCCGGCGCCGACCCGCTCGACGAGTACTACCGCACGCACCCTGACCTGCTGGTGGACGGCCCGGTGGAGGACGCTGTGGCCGACCCGTTCAACGACGAGCTGCACCCCCGCCACCTGCTCTGCGCCGCAGCGGAGATGCCCCTGGCGCAGGACGAGGAAGTGGTGGCGCCCTGGGTGGAGCTCGAGGGCATGGCGGGCCTGGCGGCCAGCGCCGGCCGCTACCGCTCCGTAAGCCGCTACCCGCACCGCCGTGTGCAGCTGCGGGGTACGGGCGGCAAGCTCATACGGCTCAAGGACGGTATGGGCCACTCCCTGGGCGCCACGGACTTCGCCACCGCCTTGCGTGAACTGCACCCCGGCGCAGTGCACCTGCATCAGGGCGAACAGTACATGGTGGCCAGCCTAGACCTGGAGCGCGGCGTAGCCCGGCTGCTGCCGCACATAGAGGACTACTACACGCAGCCCCGTTCCGAGACTGACATCGAGGTACTGGGCCCGTTGCCGGAGAGGCAGCGGGAGCCAGGAGTTCTGGACCGGCCGCCGCCCGGCGTGTGGGTGGGCCGCGTGCGGGTACGCCACCAGGTGGTGGGTTACGTGAAGAAGCGCTTCTTCTCGGAGGCAGTGTTGGAGGAGCGGGCTCTGGACCTGCCCGAGGTGAGCTACGACACGCAGGCGCTATGGTTCGACCTCAGTGGAGCCGGCAACCTGCCCGCTGCCATCGACCTGCCCGGCGCTCTGCACGCCCTGGAGCACACGCTTATCGGCCTGCTGCCCTCCTTCGTGTTGTGTGAGCGGGCGGACGTGGGCGGCGTGTCGTACCCGCTGTACCCGGCCACAGGGGGTCCGCTGGTGTTCGTGTACGACGGCGCTCCGGGCGGGGTGGGGTACGCCAGGGCGGGAGCGTCCGTGTTCCGTTCGTGGCTCGCCGCCGCACGCGACCTGCTGGCCGCCTGCCCCTGCGAGGCGGGCTGCCCGCGCTGCGTGCTCTCGCCCAAATGCGGCAACGGCAACCAGTACCTCGACAAGGCGGCGGCGCTGACCCTGGCCGAGGCGCTGCTGGACCGGTGAGAGCTTCTAGGCAGGCTCGGAAGGTGTCGTGCCGGCGGGCGCCCGTCGGCCTGCACAGGTGAGTGATGCTAGACTCTCAGGCCGTGCGCGTAGGTTTCGTCACCCAGCTCCTCTGGCCCCGCTACGGCGGTTTCTGGCGCCAGCTCGTCGAGGCGTCCGGAGCCGAGACGGTGTTCCCGACGCTTGAGGGCGTCAGGGGCGCGCTCGCAGACCAACACGTTCAGGGCATCGCTACGGCGTCGTTCCGGCTGGCCGCGGCGCAGGCGGTCAGCCTGGCCGAACAGGTCGACTGGCTCGTCGTTCCGATGTTGAACAGCGAGAGCGCTTCCGCGCGCGGCGGCGCCCAAGACCCGTTCATAGCCGACTTCCCGAGCGCGCTCGCCAATGCCGTTCCCGGCCTTCCGGTCATCAAGCCGGTCCCGGCCGCTCTGGCCTTAGGGCTAGAGCCCGGCGCCGTCGAGCTCATCCGTGGGCTGGTGCGGGACGCCGCCCAGGTGGCCCGCGTCTGGGGGCGGGTACGGGCCCAGGCCAAGCCGGCCAGGCTGCCCGCCGTCAACTGGGACTACCGCCCGGGCGAGCTCGCCACCGTGGCGCTGATCGGCCAGCCGTGGCTGCACAACGACGAGTTGACCAGGTCAGTGACCAGAACCGGCGAGCACCTCGTGCCGCAGCATCGCCTGGACGCGGCTGCGCTGCGTGAGGAGGGGCTGAGGCTCGACCCACAGCTGATAGACACCGACGCCGAGACGCTGGGCGCGGCCCGCATGGCGGCGAGGCGCGCGAGCGTCGACCGCATAAGACTCGTCGTCGACGCGGCGTCGGGCGCCGACGCCTGGCTGGTCAGACGCGTCGAGAAGGTGGCGCACAAGGCCGTCGAGGTGGTGTCCGTGCAGGACGCGCTGGCTGGCCGCGACGCTGTCGACACGCTTTCCAACTTGCAGCTAGACTAAGCGCGTGCATCTCCTGCTGCTGGCGGTGGCACTCGTCCTAACCGTCATGAACACGTTCGGCTCTTGGGCGGTCAGTCGGCGCAGGCCGCTGGTGGCCAGACTCTTCCTGCTGGCAGCCATGGTAACGACCGTCACGCTGGTGGCCTACGCCTACGACCTCGACATAGCGTGGTGGTTCCTGCTGGCCGGGGCGCTGCTCAGCTTCGTGGCGTCTTTCCTGAACGCCCGCCTGGTCATCGGCAAGGTGGAGTGGCCTAACCACCTGGTGCGCGGGTTGACGTTGGCCGCGGTAGTTGTGGCCGCACGCTTCGTCGTTTGAGACTCCCGCCAGCCCGCACGGGCTGGCGAGCGCGAGTCGAGCGGCTCCGCCCTCTACTAGAGGCGGAGCCGCCCTGTTGTGGTCAGGTTGCCTAGAAGGCGTTCAAGCCGGTGATGGTGCGGCCCAGCACCAGCGTGTGCACGGTGTCGGTGCCCTCGTAGGTGGCCACGGTCTCCAGGTTGAGCATGTGCCTGATGGCCGCGTACTCGGTGGTGATGCCGTTGCCGCCCAGCATGTCGCGCGCGGCGCGCGCGACGCTCAGAGCGCTGCGGCAGTTGTCGCGCTTGGCCAGGGAGACCCGGGCCGGGTGGTCCTTGCCCTCCTCCTTGAGGCGGCCTAGCCGGTAGGCGATGAGCGTGCCCTTGGTTATCTCGCTCAACATGTCGGCCAGGCGCTCCTGCACGATCTGCTTGGCGGCCAGCGGCTCGCCGAAGGCCGGGCGGTCCGAGACGTAGGCCACAGCCTCGTCGAAGCACGCCTGTGCGGCGCCCATGACTCCGAAAGCTATGCCGAAGCGCGCCTGGTTGAGGCAGGAGAGGGGACCTTTGAGGCCCTCGATGTTCAGGCGGTTGGTGTCGGGCACCACCACGTCGTCGAGGTAGAGCTCGGAGGTGACGCTGGCGCGCATGGACGCCTTGGTCTTGATGTCTACCGCCTGGAAGCCGGTGGTGTCGGTGGGCACCACGAAACCGAGGACCGTGCCTGAACCCTCGTCGCGCGCCCACACGATGGCCACCTGGGCGCGTGAGCCGCTCGTTATCCAGCGCTTAACACCGTTGATGACCCACTCATCACCCACCCTGCGGCAGCGGGTGCGCATGGCGCCGGGGTCGGAGCCGGCGTCGGGCTCGGTGAGGCCGAAGCAGCCGACCGCCTCACCCGAGGCCAGGCGCGGCAGCCACTCGTTCTTGACCTGCTCGTTGGCGTAGGCCTGGATGGGGAAGATGACCAGACTGGACTGCACGCTCACGAACGAGCGCATGCCGGAGTCCACGTACTCGATCTCGCGGCAGACCAGACCGTAGGCGCTGTAGCTGGCGCCGGCGCCGCCGTACTTCTCGGGCAGCGTCACGCCCAGGGCGCCCAGCTCACCGAACTGGCGGGCCAGCTCCGGCGGGAAGTGCCCCTCCTGCCACCAGTCTCCCACGTGGGGCAGCACCTCGGAGCGCACGAACTCGCGCACGCTGGCCTGGATGAGCCGCTCCTCGCTGCTATACAGAGACTCGACGTCGTAGAAGTCGCTAAGTGCCAGGGCCGAGCCCTTGCTGGTGGTGGTCATCGACCCCTCCTAGGTTACGTGACGGCACACTTAAGGGGCGCGGGCACCGGCTGTCGGCCCGCAACGGCCCGGCGTGAGCCTGTCTGGTGCGTGATCAACCGTCGCCGAACAGCTTCTTGAGCGCGTCCTCCTTCGAGGTGCGCTTGGCCGGGTGGTAACGCTGATCTATGAGCGTTATGCGGCCGGCCTCGAGCAGCCCGGCGAGCGCGGCCTCTAGCGTGTCGACCGCCAGCTCCTCGAAGTGCTTCTCGTCGATGTGGCGCTGCACATCACGCAACGTTGCACCTCTCGTGCCAGACGATTCGATTGCCTCGAGGACCCAGGCGTCGACGGTCATGCCTCAAGTTTACGCCTTGGGGCCATTAGGAGGGCAGTGGCTGGTCGCCTAGCGGTGGAACGAGCCGGGACGCCGCTTGTCGGGCGAGGGCCGGTACGCCTCCTGGCGCCCTCCGCTGAGTTCGCCCCAGGTCACCTGCGGGTCGAGCGAGATGACGTTGACGGGGCACGCCCGCACACAGGCGTTGCACCCCAGACAACATTCCGGGTCGAGCAGTAGCGCGCCCTCACCCGCCTCGAAGTCACGCGAGAAGGCGTCGGTGGGGCATGCCCGTGTGCAGGCCGGACACATGATGCAGCCGTCTGCCACGCGGGGCAACACCCAGGGCACCGGTGTGGTGGGCTCGGGCGCCGCCAACTCGATGGCGCGGTAGCTGCGCCTCAGCTCCAGCGGCAGAGGCTGCGGACCTTCGTCGGCAGCATCGATGGGCAGCAGCCGCTCCAGCGGCGCCACCACGTCGGAGGCCAGGCGCTTGGCCTCCTTCAGGCCGCCCCCGAAGAGTTGGCGCCGGGACACCACTGTTCTGGCGTTGCGCTGGTCCTCCAGCTCTGTCTCGAAGCGCACGGTGGTCGTGAGCGGCTTGCCCAGCAGCTCGGCCAGCTGTTCGGCCTTGGCGGCCGTGGCACGCGCCACCGCGGGCACCGTGGCGTCGCCTATCTTGCAGCCGGCGCAGGCGCCGTGCGCGAGGAGCAGGGTGCCGCTACCGGCGCCCAGCCTAAGCATGTCGGTGGAGGTCAGCTGGCCCAGGCAGCGCACGCTGGGTGCGCTGCCCGCCACCTGCGAGCAGCGCACCGCCGGGCTGCCTGCCGGGAGGCGCGAGCTCAGCTCCAGCGCCTGTGAAGGGCAGGCCCGCACGCATAGCCCGCAGCCCGTGCAGTCGACCGCGTCTATGACCACGTCCTTCTTGATGGTCACGGCCTGGCGCGGACACACGTCTAGGCAGGCCGTGCAGGAGCCGGCGCCCTCCGTGGAGTTGAGGCAGCGTTCCGTGTTGTTAGACGGGGCCACCTCGACGGCCTTGAGCACCATCGAGAGCAGGTCGGCCAGCCCCGCCACTGCTACCGCCTAGAAACCGTAAAGCTCGACGCGCTTCTCGCTGAGCTTGGAGTGATAGCCGGTGTCTGCCAGGTAGCTGTCGAACGAAGCGAAGTCTATCTGCTGCTTCTGGTCGGACAGCGCCACGGACGGGTTGGGGTGCACTTCCACCATGATGCCGTCGGCGCCTACGGCCAGGGCGGCCTTGGTCAGCTGCACGAGCAGGTCGCGCCGGCCGCCTGAGTGGGTGACGTCTACCAGTACGGGTAGGTGGCTTTCCAGCTTGGCCAGGGCCACAGCCGACACGTCCAAGGTGTTGCGCGTGTAGCGCTCGAAGGTGCGGATGCCGCGCTCACAGAGGATGACGTTCGGGTTGCCCTCGTGCAAGAGGTACTCGGCCGCCATGAGCCACTCCTCGACGGTGGCTGAGAGGCCGCGCTTGAGCAGCACGGGCTTGCGGCTGCGGCCGACGGCCCTGAGGAGGTTGAAGTTCTGCATGTTGCGCGCGCCGATCTGCAGCACGTCCACGTACTCTTCGAAGAGGGGCAGGTCGGTGGTGCTCATGATCTCGCTCACGAAGGCCAGGCCGTACCTGTCGGAGGCCCTGCGCCCAAGCTCCAGCCCCTCCTCACCGAGACCCTGGAACGAGTAGGGGTCCGTACGGGGTTTGTAGGCGCCGCCGCGGAACAGCTTCACACCGCGATCGGCCAGGCGCTGTGCCACGGCCATGATCTGCTCCTCAGACTCGATGGCGCAGGGTCCGGCCACCAGCACGGGGGAGTGGTTGCTGCCTATGAGCGTGCCGCGCACGTCGACCACGGTGTCGCTGGCCTTGGAGGCGCGCGACGTCAGGTAGCTCTGCTTCTGCTCGGTCTGACCCAGCTGCATGCTGGCCTGGAATATCTGCTTGAAGAGGCTCTTCACCGTGGCGTCGTCGAAGGGCCCGCGGTTGGCGGCGACCAGATCGTCAAGCATCTTCTGCTCGCGTACCGGGTCGTACTGCGACGAACCCGAGGCGGTCTGCAGCGCACCTATCTCTCTGGCGATGTCGGCGCGTGCTGAGAGGAGTTGTAGTAACCGTTGGTTGATCTCGTCGATGTCAGCCCGTAGGCTCTGGATCTTCTCGAGCATGGCTAACTCTACTGCCCCGCTGCTGCGACAGTCGCACTACCACTATCGTTACCTCGTACAGCACCAGCAGGGGAACCGCCACGAGCGCCAGGTTGAACGGGTCGCCCGTAGGGGTGAGCACGGCCGCGCCCACCAGGCCGATGACTATGGCCCAGCGCCTGTTGCGCACGAGCGGCCCGGCGCGCAGCAGGCCGATGCGCGCGAACAGGAAGCCCAGCACGGGCATCTCGAACATGACGCCGAACACGCCCATGAGCATGAGCACGGTGGAGATGTAGCGCCCGATGCTCAGCAGGCCCTGAGCCTCGCTGCCCAGGAACGAGAGCAGCACCGGGATGGTGAAGGGGAGGACCACGTAGTACGAGAACGCCACCCCGGCCGCGAACGCCAGCGCCGCGAACAGGATGAAGGGTACGGCGTAGCGCCGCTCCTCCTTGTAGAGGCCGGGTGCCACGAAGCCCCACACCTGGCCGAGGATGATGGGGGAGGCCAGCACGAGGCCGAAGAAGCCGGCCACCTGCATGGAGACGGTGAAGGGCTCCAGCACGGCGAAGAAGCTGAGCACCATCGACTCCGGCAGCGGGGCGCGGAGCCATTCGAGGATCTGGAAGCGGAACGTGAAGGCCACGCCCGACGCCACCACCCAGGCGGCGAGGGTGATGAAGAGCCGCTTACGCAGCTCCTCGAAGTGTTCGATGAGGGTCATGTGGCCTTACCCGGCTGCGCGGCTATCAGCCCTTGTCTGTACCGTTGTTCGCCTGAGAAGAGCCCTCGGAGGCGGGGGCCGCGGTGGCGGCAGAGACGGGTGCAGACTTGGCGTCGGCACGCACGTCCTCGTCGAGGTCGTTGCGGATGTCCTTGATGCCCTTACGGAACTCGCGGACCGACTGGCCGAGGCCCTTGGCCATCTCTGGCAGGCGCCTTGGTCCGAAGATGAGGAGCACGACTACGAGGATCAAGAGGATTTCGAATATGCCTAGTGGACCTATTCGCATGATTACCCCTCCAAACGCCTTACCTTAGCAAGCTTGAACCCGTGGGGTGCGCCCATACTGTACAAAGTGGCGCGAATACCGTGTGGGACGCAGGTTGACAGCCCATTTCGGGGCGTGCCATACTACCTCTTCGGGCCCGTGGCCACCCGCCACCCTAGCTCAATCGGTAGAGCACCCGACTTGTAATCGGAAGGTTGTCGGTT
>JBIQNJ010000017.1:0-43099 GCA_044462445.1 Truepera radiovictrix
CGCCGTCGGCGTTGGAGATGCCGCCGCCGTAACTGACGTGCTCAGACGTGGCAGTGTACTGCGTGAAGTCGGCGACGTTGCTGTCGACATCGGTGTCCGTCAGCGTGAGGTCGCCGGAGTTGTTGATGCCGCCGCCGCTGAAGCGTGCGTGGTTGTTGGCGATAACGCTGTTGGTGATGGTGATGACGCCGCCGGCCTCGTTGCGGATGCCGCCGCCATCGCCTTGCGGTGTACCGGTTGTAAGGCCACCAGGACCGCCACGGATGAGCCAGGTCACACCGACTTCGCTGTCGCTGGTGAAAGCACCGTTGTCCTCGATGATGCTGTCTACGATCGTGAGCACACCGGTGGGTGCGTTGCGGATGCCGCCGCCTGCGCCGAAGGCACGGTTACCAGCGACACGGAGGTTGGTGACGGTGAGGGTGCCCGCGTTGTTGATGCCGGCGCCGTAGTAGATGAAGTCGCCGCCGGTGAGTTCCAGGTTCTCAAGCTCGGCCGTGACGCCGGCCGCGACGAAGACCATCCTAGAGTGCCAGGTGAGGGGCTCGGAAGGGTCGTCCTCGGGCTGGTTGGAGGCTCCGACGAGAGAGACCGGCACGCCGGCGGGGCCAGATATGACCAGGTCCTTGTCTATGACTATGTGGGCGTCAACGATAGGTGAGACGCCGCGGTACATGTCAACGCCCGGGAGCTGGATCTCCGTGATGTCGGCGGCGAAGCCGATGACGCTGCCGGCAGGTGCCGTGTGCACCACGGCGCGCAGCGAGCCGGGGATAGCCTCTTCTTGCTCGAACTCGCCGGCGTCATAGCGGTCGTAGTCCGCGGTCGTCGTCACGATCGTGGTCGGCGCCGGGATCTCCTCGATGGTGCTGGTGGTTGGGCCGCTGAACACCTCAAGGCGGAAGTTCAGGTTGGTGCTGGCCGGGATGGCCGCGGTCAGGCTGGAGAAGTCAGATGTGCCTGAGCCGAGGACCTGGTCAGCCACACCGTCACCGAAGGCGACGACGTCCCAGCTCGTGCCGCCGGTCTGGGTCCAGTCGAACTGGATCTGGCTGCCGCGCACTACCTGCGCGGTGAACGAGGTGATGTCAGGGGCCTCGGGCGCGGGGCGCACTGCGACGCGCGCGGTGGCCGTCACTAGGAGACCGTCGTCATAGCTGACCTCGAGGGTGTAAGTGACGGTGCTGGTGGGGGAGACGTCGTATGTGCCGGTGGGGTCGAGACCGGAAGCCACCACACCACCGGGTTGGGTGATGCGGATGGAGTCGTAGTCACCGTCTACCGTCCAAGAAAGCGTGGCGCTGTCGCCGAGATCGACCTCTTCGGGGGTGGCGGTGAACGTGGCCGTGGGAGGCACTACTTCGTCAGGGCCGGCCGGCAGCACCGTGACGGTAACGCTGTCGGACTTCGTGCTGTCGGAGACGCTGGTGGCCGTGATGGTAGCCGAACCGGGGGCGTTGCCCGTGACGACGCCGCTGTTGCTGACGGACGCCACCGCGGTGCTCGAGCTGGACCAGTTGACGTTGGTGGAGGCTGTACCCGTGACGATGACGGTGGCCGTAAGCGTATGGGTGGAACCGACCTCTATAGTGAACGGCTCCTCGTTGATGCTGACTGACTCGACGGTGCCGCTACCCGTGGACGGGGGCGTGCACGCGGCCAGCGCTACTAGCGCGGCAAGTAGAACCGAGAACACCCAGCCGCGCTTCTGGCGCAGGCGGGCTGTCCAACTCCTTTTCTGACTCTCTTCTCTTTTCATGTCACCATCCTTAAGAAATCGCGTGGCGTCGTCTTGGCGACCTAACGAAAGTGTACGAGACAGACTCAACTTATAGTCAGCCGCTTTCCAAGCCCGGCGAATCTGTCACAAGCCTAATCAATCGGACCCGCTTGGGTTAAGGGCCTTTGGAACAGAAGAGACCTCGACTCCGAGAGAAACGTGCCACGTGCCGGGTGCCTTTGGGGCCGTAGACTGTACCGTTATCGAGCGGCCGTCGCGGTATCACGGTTTGACCGACGCCTAAACAAGCCGCTATCTAGGAGCCATAACTAAGCATGTGCGGTATCGCCGGTTATTACACGACAAGCACCTCCTCTGCAGACAGGGATCTGCTACTTGATATGGCCGGCGAACTCCATCACCGCGGCCCGGATGGAGTGGGGCTTTACCTTGACGGCGCCTTCGGCATGGTGAACACGCGCCTGTCGATCATCGACCTGGCTGGCGGAAACCAGCCCCTATCCGACGAGCGTGGCCGCTACTGGGTCATGCAGAACGGCGAGATCTACAACTACCCTGAGTTGCAGGACGAACTGGCCGCCCTGGGGCACACCTTCGCTACCAGGTCTGACACTGAGGTCCTGGCGCACGCCTTCGAAGAGTGGGGCGTTGACTGTCTACACAAGCTGAACGGCGAGTTCGCCTTCGCCGTTTACGACTTCCATACCAAGCGGCTGTTTTTGGCGCGCGACCGGTTCGGCATAAGACCGCTCTTCATCGGGCGCTTCGGACAGGACCTGGCGTTCGCCTCCGAGGCTAAGGCGCTACTTAGGCACCCGGGCGCCGAGCGGAGAATAGACCCGTTCTCGCTGGTGGAGACGTTCACCCTCTGGGCCGTTCAACCCGACCGCAGCGCGTTCCCGAACATCGGTGAGCTCGAGGCCGGTCACTACATGTGGGTCGGCCCGGACGGGGCGGGCGAGGCTGTCATGTGGTGGAGCGTCGAGTTCGGCCCTCAGGAGGGGCGGCGGCGCGAGACGGTGGACGAACTGGCAGAGGAGGTCCTCGCCAAGCTCGACGACGCCACGCGCATCAGGCTGCGCGCCGACGTTCCCGTGGGCGTATACCTCTCCGGCGGCCTTGACTCCTCTGCCACGGCCGCGTTGGCGCGGCGGCACACGAGCGGACCGCTGGCGGCCTTCAGCCTCTCGTTCGATGACCCGCGCTTCGACGAATCCGAGCACCAGAACCGCATGGCAGACGCGCTGGGAGTGGAGATGCGCCGCGTGACCGTGTCTGACGGCGAGGTCGCTGAGGCTCTGCCCCGCGTGGTGCGCCATGCGGAGAAGCCGATGATGCGCACCGCACCCGGTCCGCTGTTGGCCCTGTCTGCCCTGGCGCGGCAGGCAGACTTCAAGGTGGTGCTGACCGGCGAAGGCTCCGACGAGCTGTTCGGCGGCTACAACCTCTTCCAGGAGTCGGCCGTAAGGCGCTTCTGGGCGCGCCATCCGCAGTCGCGCCTCAGGCCGCTGCTGTTCGGGCGGCTCTACCCGTACCTCTCACGCGACCTGGCGGCAGGCGGGGGCCTCATGGCCGAGTTCTTCAAGACCGGCATGATGGACTTGGACGACCCGCTGTACAGCCACAGACCCCGCATCCGCACCACGACACGCAACCTGCGCTTCCTGGCGTCCGAGGTGCGTGCGTCTACCGCTACCATCGGCACGCCGGAGGAGCGTTTGCTGGCGCGTCTGCCGCATGACTTCGGTCAGAAGGGCCCGTTGAGCCAGGCGCAGCACCTAGAGATCATCACTTTCCTGACCGGCTTCCTCCTACACTCTCAGGGCGACCGCATGCTGGCGGCCAACTCGGTGGAGGGGCGCTTCCCGTTCCTAGACGTTCACGTGGCCGAGCTGGCTGCGTCGTTGCCCGAGCGCCTGCGCATGAACGGCATCCAGGAGAAGTACCTGCTGCGCCGGGCCCTGAAGGGCGTGGTACCCGACGACATCAACAAGCGCCCCAAGCGACCTTACCGCGCTCCGATCCTCCGGGCGTTCTTCGGTCCCGGCGCGCCGGAGTATGTGACCGAACTGTTGGCGCCCGAGCGCGTGGCCCAGAGTGGACTGTTCAACGCCGCGGCCGTTGTCAAGCTCGGTGAGAAGGCCGCGCGCTACGTCGATCAGGGCATGAGTGAGAGCGACGAGATGGGCGTCGTGGGTGTGCTATCCACGCTGCTACTCGACGAGCAGTTCGTTAGGAGCCCGCAGCTGGCGAGAAGAGCGCATGCCAACCGGGTTGTGGTCGGCGACCAAGAGCTCTTCGGAGAGAAGCGGCCGGCCCCTTCACCGACGACCGGGTCGGGCAGGTAACCAGGGCATGTGCGGAATCAGTGGCGTGTGGCGCTCAGAGCGCCTAGGAGTTGAGAGTGCCCTAAGCGAATCCCTGCTCGCCATCAAGCACCGTGGCCCGGACGGCAGCGGCTTTCACGCGGAGGGCGGCGTGGCCGTGGGCATGCGGCGGCTGTCGATCATCGACGTGGAGGGCGGTAACCAGCCGATCTGGAACGAAGCCCAAGACATGTGTGTCGTGCTTAACGGCGAGATCTACAACTACGTCGAGCTCCTTCAGGGCCTCAGGGCGCGGGGCCACAGTCTGGCCACGCGCTCCGACACCGAGAGCGTCATCCACCTGTATGAAGACGACAGCGAGGGTTTCGTACGGCATCTACGAGGCATGTTCGCGCTGGCAGTCTTCGACAGGCGGCGCGGGCAGCTAGTTCTCGCGCGGGATCGCTTCGGTAAGAAGCCCCTCTATTACGCTCCAATTGGCACGGGTGGTCTCGTGTTCGCCTCCGAGCTCAAGGCGCTTATACCCCTTATGCGAGCCGAGGGCCTGCCGCTCGAGGTAGACCCACAGGGCATATACGACTACCTGTCGCTTGGCTCCGTGCCCCAACCCGCCACCATCTACAAGGGCGTGTACGCCCTACCGGCCGGCAACACGTTGGTGGCGGGCCAGGAAGGCTTCCGTATACGCGAGTACTGGCGCCCGACCTTCCTGCCAGTGTTCGAGGGTAGCTACGAAGAGGCTCAGCAGGCTGTCAGGACGAAGATAGAGGAGGCTGTCCGCCTGCGCCTGCGCAGCGATGTGCCGCTAGGGGCGTTCCTATCTGCCGGTGTAGACAGCAACATCGTCACTTACGAGGCAGCCAAGGTTGCCGGCGACCAGCTGCAGACGTTCACCGTGGCCTCCGATGATCCGGAGTTGGACGAGTCGGGCGTCGCCGCTCGCAGCGCGCAGCGGTTGGGGGTCAGGAACACGGTCCTGCACCTCGACATAGATCCGGAGCGGGACCTCAATCACCTGGTGCGGGCCTACGACCAGCCCTTCGCCGACCCGAGCGCCATACCGAGCATGAACGTGTCGAAGGCGGCACGCGAACATGTGACCGTGGTGCTCAACGGCGACGGCGGGGATGAGCTGTTTGGCGGTTACCGGCGCCACGTGGCCGCACAGTCGTTGGCGCGTCTGCAGTGGGTGCCGCATGGGGTGGCCGAGTACTTGAGTAGACTAGTACCGCTAGAGAGGTGGCCGCGCCGGTCTTTGCCCGGTCTCGTAGGCAGGATGCTGCGGGGTGTAGCACTTCCCGCCGAAGAGCGCTACCTGGTGTGGACCTCCGACATGCTGCGGGAGGCGGACAAGCGGCCCGCTTGGCGCGGCGCCACGCGCGCCACCGAGGAGCTGGTGAAGCAGCATATGCAGAAGGGTCTCACCGGCCTGAACCTTCAGATAGCTACGGAGCTAAGCCTCAACCTGGTGAGCAGCCTACTGGTGAAGATGGACATCGCTACCTCGGCGTTCTCGCTCGAGGGGCGCTCGCCGCTTCTGGACCATGAGCTGGGAGAACTGGCACTGCGCCTCCCGCCGGCCTACAAGGTGAGGAGCGGGCGGCCCAAAGCCGTACTCCGCGATGCCTACGCTGGCGTGCTGAGCAGCGAGGTTGTGAGCGGAAAGAAGCGGGGCTTCGAGGTGCCGTTGGCTACCTGGCTTGATGGACCGTGGCGCCCGCTCATCAACGACTGCCTGGGCGCTGCGGACGCGCGCGTGCTTAGCTACCTAGACGAGGGGCTCGTGAACCGCGTGCTGGACCCGGCCGCCTTCGCCGACCGTAACCGGGCGTACGTGACCTATTCGTTCCTGGTTCTCGAACTGTGGCTTAGGAGCATCGAGGCGTGAAGGTCGTAGTGGCAGGCAACATCGGCCAGTCGCTGGTCAACTTCCGTGGACCACTCATGCGCACGATGATCGACAACGGTCACGAGGTCGTGGCGGTCGGGCCGGAGGGCGATAACGACTACGCGCCCGCGCTGCATGAGCTTGGCGTCAGGTACCGAACCGTGCCGCTGGAGCGGGCGGGCTTCAACCCGTTCTCAGATCTGCGCTACATGTTCGCTCTGCGCCGACTCATGCGCGAGGAGAGGCCGCACGTGTTCCTTGGCTACACGATCAAGCCGGTCATCTACGGGAACATCGCTGCCCGGCTGGCTGGTGTGCCGACGAGCAGCGCTATCATCACGGGGCTCGGCTATGCGTTCGGACAGAACGGGGCCAAGCAGAGGGTGCTGGGTGCGATCATCCGCTTCCTCTACCGTGCAGCACTGTCTGGCGCCAAGGTCGTCTTCTTTCAGAACCCAGACGACCGCAAAGAGTTCCTCGCGCGGGGTTTCGTGGACGATAACAGGGCCGTCCTCGTGGCGGGTTCGGGGGTCGACCTGTCGCGCTTCGAGAGCAGCCCGCCTCCGCCTCCGCCCCCGGCCTTCCTTCTGATCGCGAGGCTCATCCGTGAGAAGGGTATAGACCAGTTCGTGGACGCCGCACGTGCACTCAAGCCTAAGTACCCGGAGGCGCGCTTCCAACTGCTCGGCCCCATGGACGCCAACCCAACTGCCGTGTCCAAGGCGGAGCTAGCGCAGTGGCGCAGTGAAGGGATAATCGAGTATCTGGGCGAGACGACCGACGTGCGCCCTTACCTACGCAACGCGTCCGTGTTCGTGCTGCCCTCCTATTACCGTGAGGGCACCCCCCGCACCGCACTCGAGGCGCTCGCCACGGGCAGGCCTGTCGTCACCACAGATGCCCCCGGTTGCCGAGAGACTGTGGTGGACGGTAAGAACGGCTTCCTGATCGAACCCCGTAGCAGCGAGTCGCTCACCGCGGCCCTCGAGCGGTTCCTGAACGAGCCTGAGCTGATGGAGCGCATGGGCGCCGCCAGCCTCGAACTGGCGCGCACGAAGTACGACGTTAGGTTGGTCAACCGCGCCATGCTCTCAAGCCTAGGGCTGTTGACGGAGCCCTAATCCGTACGTCACACACAGAATTTTCATGTGTATCCTATTAGAAACGCCCGAGGGCTTCTGACAACTTCAGCACCTCTACTTCGCTATCTCTCTCGCTCCGGACGTAAGAACGCTGTCATGCCCATAGCGACACAATGTGGCTGCGATGAGTAGGCGATTAGCCACAGTGAGTGCCTGGTATGTAGACACTGCCGTCAGCAGAGCCCGGGAACCCGAGCACTCATCCTCCGTTCGATGTGGTCATAAGAAGGGTAATCGATGAGCAGAGTGATCGAGTCTCGCAGGGTGGAGTGGGCACCATGGCCCGCTTTCAGCGACGAACAGATTCAAGCAGTATCCGGTGTACTCGCTTCTGGCCGCATCAACCAGTGGACCGGCTCCGAAGTCTTCGCGTTCGAGAGGGACTACGCCTCCTACCTGAACCGGCGCCATGCCGTGGCCGTTATGAACGGCACCTCGGCGCTTGAACTCGCCCTCAAGGCCTTCAACATCGGAGCCGGTGATGAGGTCATAACAACCTCTCGGTCGTTCATCGCCACTGCCAGCTCAGTCGTGTTGCAGGGAGCTGTACCAGTCTTCGCCGACGTCGATCGCGACAGCGGCAACATAACGGCCGAGACGATAGCCCGCGTCATAACCCCAAGGACGAAAGCCGTGATAGTTGTTCACCTAGCGGGCTGGCCCACAGACATGAACGCCATCATGGACCTGGCCAGTTCGCACGGCATCGTTGTGATTGAGGATTGTGCGCAGGCGCACGGCGCGGCCATAGGGGGCAGACCCGTCGGGTCGTTCGGCGACGCCGCGGCTTTCTCGTTCTGCCAGGACAAGATCATCACGACCGGAGGCGAGGGCGGCCTCATCGCTCTTGACGATGAGGAAGCCTGGAACCGTGCGTGGTCGTACAAGGACCACGGTAAGAGCTACAACGCCGTGTTCGAACGCGATCACCCCCCAGGCTTCAGGTGGCTGCACGAGAGCTTCGGAACCAACTGGCGCATGACCGAGATACAGGCCGTACTGGGGCGGATCCAACTGCGAGACCTGGAGCACACGGTACGGATTCGCAACCAGAACGCCGCGTTCCTTCGCGACGAACTCCAGAAGGCTCCCGGCCTTCGAATCCCCACGGTCCGGGCCGCCGACATTCACGCCTACTACAAGTTCTACGCGTACGTGCAGCCCGAGGCTCTCAAGGTCGGCTGGTCGCGTGACCGGATCCAGAATCTCATCGCCGATGCCGGTATACCGGTGACCTCTGGTAGCTGCAGCGAGATGTATAGAGAAGTCGCTTTCACTTCTCAAGGCATGGGTCCGGTAAGCTCACTGCCGGTGGCGGGGGAACTCGGCGAGACCTCACTGCTGTTCCAGGTTCATCCGGGGCTCACTACTGAGTCTCTCAAGTATGCGGCAGACGTCGTTATAGATGTGATGTCAAGCGCCACGAGGTGAGCTTGGTGACCAGATCGGTGGGGAGTCTGGTGGCCAGCATGGCGGCGCACTTCGCGCTTGGTGCTGAGGTCACAGGATTGCAGAGCAGATACTGATGAGAATCTCGTTCCGTGACGTGTTTCAGTTCTTGCTGCGTGGTCTGCTACCAGCCCTGGCGGTGGGTGCCGTAGCGGCGGTCGTGGCGTTCTTCCTGACGAAGGACCCGGTGCCGGTCTATCGCGCGACCGCGGTCCTGCTAGCCACCCGCCCCGGAGTGGGGTTCTACAACGAAGTGAACGTCATAGAGCCCACGCAGGTCGATCCCGACATCTACCGGTCTGCCATAGTGCAGGGGGGATTGCTCGAACAGACCCTTGCAGGCGTTCTGGGGCACGAACTGACTTCCGAGCAACTGGCGGAGTGGCGCAGACTCATCCGCGTGCGCGTGAACGAGAACCTGATCTCGGGTCTGTTGCACATCGACGTGGACAACGAGGACCCGGAAGTAGCGGTCGAAGTGGCCGACAGCCTGGCCAACGCACTACTTGCCTGGGATCGTGACCGAGTCATCCGGAACGTACAGGCCACCGTCACTTCGCTTAGCCAGACGATCCTGATCCTTGGCGCTCAGATATCGACAGCTGAGGCGGCGGGCGACGAGCGTGAGGTGCAGCTGCTGCGGTCTACCCGAGACCAGCGGCTGTCGCAGCTTCGCGCGGCTGAGGCCCTCAACCTCTCCGCTGTCGTCATGGGCTTGCTGGAGCCCTTCAGAAGCGCAGTTGTCGATCCGAACCCGGTCAACTCCCGCGAGGTGTTCGTTGCGGCTATCGCGTTCGTTCTATTCTTCATCCTCGTTTACGCAGTCCTGTTCCTGCTGCGAGTAGCAGATCCGCGCATCAGGAACGAAGAAGACCTGGCAGATGGTCTCGGTATCCCCGCCACCGCTGTCATCCCCGTGGAGTCTCAGACGCAGAAGTTCAAGGACGCCATCGAACGGCTGGCCACATGGCTGCTTCTCACCTGGCAAGAGACTAAGGGGGAGGAGTCGCAGGTGGTCGGGTCGGGCCGTGTGGTCACGGTCACCTCACCTACTAACGCCGGTGAACGTTCCCAACTAGCGCGGCATCTGGCCACGGCTTTCTCCGATGGTGGTTGGCGGGTGCTGCTCGTGGACGCCGACCTGAAGGAAGGGCGGATATCGAAGGCCGTCCCAGGCACCCGCCAGGGTACGACTATGGCGCAGCTGGTTCGGGATACGGGTAAGGACGAACCCGCCAAGCTGTCCGGTGACGGCAGCAAACTAAGGTTCATCCCCGCAGGTGACACTCCCGTAGAGGGCTCTGCCATGCACCTGGGGAGGAGCGTAGGCAAGCTGGTGGACGGTTGGCGCAAGGACTACCAGATCGTGGTTATCGACAGCTCTGCCCTGGAGCAATCGCCAGCGACTGTGAGCGTCGCGCGCGAGTCTGATACGGTCGTTCTAGCAGTCGCCAAGGCCACAACCCTCATACGTAAGGCCGAGGGTGCTGCGCTGCAGCTTCGAGGCGGCGCCGGTTCGGCGCATGTCGCGACCGTGCTCACGGCGGGCTCGCGGCGGTCGGGCGCCCGGCGGTTGATGGAGCTGGTACGTTCGTCCGTGAAGCGTCCGGCGAGCACTCCACCTTCCGCCACAACCCGCGGCAAGTGATGATGGCCCTAGAGGCCTCTTAAGGTTCGGGGACAGACCTGATCCAGGACCAGCACAGTTTATTCATAAGCGCAGAAGCCCTTAAATCTAGGGTTTCGCGTCGTTACGTATTCCACATTCGTCACAGACATCATTTTTCTAACGATTGTGCTGGCTAGCTTTGGTGCAGAGCAGGTAGGGGTACATCTTGACCAACCCTCCTACCGGCCCGACCAGGGACCGATGAGCGTTCTGGCTGCCCTCGCGAAACGACGGTTGCCTAACTGGACCTCAAGCTGATTCGGTAAGCGACACTACCTGCTTGCTGAGGTGCTCCTGGAAAGTCGGTTACTTCTAAGGAGACACGCCTGATGGCAGCTAACTTGCCTTCGAACAGAACCGCACGACCGAAGAGGTTCGGCACCGCCGCGCTGGTAGTGATAGTTGCCCTGCTCGTCTTCACCGCCTGCTCCACTGCGGCGGAGGAGCTTGGCGGACCTAGGCCACCTACCACGCCGCAACCGCCGGCCACGCCGTCAGGGCAAGAGTGGAAGTCGGTCGACATCGGTGGTGCGGACCTGGGTCATGCGGAGTACGATGACGGCCACCTAACCGTATCTGGGGCTGGGGACGTTGCCGATTCGGCCGACGAGTTCCACTTCACCTATGTCGAAGCCGAGGGTAGCGTCGGCATAGTCGCCCGTCTGACGGCGCACGGCGCTACGGTGCCGCAGGCGTGGCCCAAGGCTGGCCTCACCATCCGTGACAGCTTGGATCCGGGCGCGGCCAACATCACCATCTACGCCATCAACAACGACAACTACAGGGGCCTCGTGGTTCAGCGCCGGAGCTCCACCGGCAGCTCGACCAGCGTGATCGGCACCCGGAGCGGTGACACCGCTCCGTTCTGGCTGAGGCTCATGCGTGACGGCACCAGCGTAGCGGCTGATGTCAGTTCGGACGGTGAGAACTGGAACCGTGTGGCGGCGGGCGACGACGTGAACTTCACGGGCAGCGTCTTGCTGGGTCCGGTCGTAGCCAGCGGCCGCGACGACCGCGTGATCGCTGCCACCTACGAGGACGTGCAGCTAGTAGATGCGGAGGGCGTGAAGATCCCGGCTACACCCGACCCCGAGCCGAATCCCAACCCGAACCCGACACCTGACCCGGATCCGGCTCCGACTCCAGATCCGGACCCCACCCCGACGCCGAACCCGGATCCCGACCCGACACCGGACCCCGACCCGACGCCTCCGCCGCCGGCTCCGAACCCTGGCGCCACAAACCAGGCCACGTATCAGATCGACTCGAGCACGAACTTCCTGAACCCCGAACGCGGTTTCCACTCCGAGGTCGACCTTATCGCCGGAACGGGCTTCAACGATGTGCGTGGGCGCGGCTACACGCTCGTTCGCTCGTACGTGCGTCTGGACGACTACCGCAACAGTTCCATCCCAAGCAGTTTCCTCACCAGCCTGCGGAACGGGCTGCAGCGTGCGCGCACCGCAGGTGTGAAGGTTGTTCTGCGTTTCAGCTACAACTTCGGCAACGCTCCCGACGCGTCCCTCAGCCGCGTGCTGGAGCACATAGACCAGCTCGAGCCCGTGTTGCGCGAGTACTCAGACGTGATCGCAGTTCTGCAGGGTGGCTTCATCGGCGCTTGGGGCGAGTGGCACGGCAGCACGAACAACCTGACTACGGCGGCCAACAAGCGAACGATCGGTCTTGCCCTGCTTGACGCCATGCCCGACAGCCGCATGGTACAGGTGCGCGCGCCGTTCCACAGGCGTGACATCGTGGGCTCTCCCGACCCGAACGTGATCATGTTCGGTAGCTCCGACCAGGCCCGCCTCGGTTTCAAGAACGACTGCTTCCTCTCCACCGACAGCGACTCGGGCACCTACGGCGGCGACCAGGTGCGCGACCGGCGAGAGACCGCCGAGTTCACCCGCTATACAGTCACCGGCGGCGAGACGTGCGCCATCGGTTACCCCAGCGCCCGCCAGGACTGCGCCGTGGCGCTCAACGAGCTGGCGCAGTTCCACTGGGACTACCTGAACTCCGGCTTCCACTCCGGCGTCCTCAATCGCTGGCGCGACCAGGGGTGCTACAACGAGATCGCCCGGCGTCTCGGCTACCGGCTTGGCCTGCTGAGCGGTTCGGTCACCGCCGAGGTGAACGCCGGCGGTACCCTGACCGTCAACCTGCGCATGCGCAACGATGGTTTCGGCAAGGTCTACAACCCGCGTCCCATCGACATCGTCCTCCGCAACGTCACCACTGGCCAAACTCGCACTGTCAGGGCCCTTGCCGATGCGCGCCCGGCTCTCCCGCTGGCCGGTGAGACCAAGGACATCAGGCTCACCGTCACCGTGCCCAGCGGCCTGCCTGCCGGAGAGTACGAGGTCCTCCTTGCCCTGCCCGACGCCGATTCGACGCTGGCGAGCGACGTCCGTTACAACGTCCGCCTTGCCAACGTGGGCATGTGGCAGGAGTCGAGCGGCCTCAACAACTTGGCGCTCATCACGCGCGTCAGGTAGCGTCAGACCTAAACAACGACTCGGTGAACGAGTCTGACAGCCTCTGCTAGCCCGGCATGCCGGGCTAGTTCCTTTAGGTGAGGAGAATCGCGGCGGGCCTACAGGAGCGGCGGCTATGAAACTTATCCTCGGGGCGAAGTGACCTTGCGGAGGAACTTCCTGTCTACCAGCAGTAGGGCAGCGAAGAACACGGCAACACCGATAGCCACCTGGCCCAGCAGCTGAAGGGGGCCGGTCCAGCCTCTTGTCAGCAATAGTACTGCCAGCATCACACCCGTGGCGAAGACGATGGGAAGCGTCGTGGCATCGGGCAGCGGTACCTGAAGCGAGCCACGCCCCAGCCACCAGGACAGCAGGATGGCGATGATCTGTGCCGCCACTGTCGAGTACACGGCGCCGAGTATGCCGACGGCGGGTATGAGCCAGAGGTTCAGGCCGATGTTCAGCAGAGCCGTTACGATGAGCACCCACACCTGCTTGATGGTGTTGCCACTCAGCTGGAACGCCAGGTCGAAGTAGAACGCCTTGAGCCCGAACAGCAGGGCTGCCGCGGCGATCCCTGGGATTATCATCACCGCCGCACTCTCGAAGTCGGAGCCGATCAGAACATGGGCGACGTTGGGGGCCAGAACGGCGAGGCCGATGGTTGCCGGCAGCCCGATGAGCAGCATCAGTCTGAGCGTCCACCGCAGCATCGTGCGAGTGGCTGCCACCCCGTCGTTCTCGAAGGCGGCGACTATGAGCGGGTAGGCCGCAAGGTTGACGATGTTGAGAAGCAGACCGAGCGTGAACTGGGCGAGGTCATAGCCGACCGCGTACTGGCCGGCTGCGGCTGTATCTATCATCCCCGCGAGCATGAACCGGTCTGAGCTGGATATCAGGAACGCCAGGGCGCTTGTGGCGGCCAGCGGCAGACCGTAGATGGCTATCTGCCGCGCGAGAATGGGGTCGTAACCGCGCAGTGCTCCGGCCCACCGGGTGAGTCCACCAAGTGTTATCAGGGGCAGGATGAGCGCTGCGGTCAGGCCGATGAGCAGCCCTACCGCACCAAGGCCGGCCGCGGCCAGACCTGCACCCACGCCTAGGGCCACCACCGACTTGATTCCGGAGTACAGGCCGTAACGGCGCGGCGACAACTCGGAACGCTCGCGCTCTACTGTCAGCTCGAACGTGGCCTGCACGACGAACAGCCCGGCACCGAGCACGATCAGCTGCCTGGTCAGCGGGTCGTCGATGATGAGCCAGCCGACGGCGACAGCCACAACGGAGACACCTAGTGAGATGAGGAGGTAGATACGCAAGATGGTGGGAAGTGTCCCGGAGGCGTCCTTGTTGGCCCTGGGGAGGAAGCGCAGCAGCGCCAGGCGCAGCCAGTGGAGGAGTAGGGCGTCAACAGCGCTGACGGTGGCTATCGTCAGCGTGTAGGCACCGTACTGCTCAGGGCTCAGAAGCCTCGTGTAGATGGCGATGGCGAGGAAGTTGAGAACGCCCGGAACGCCCCGAGCGAGTAAGTACTGAAAGCCGTGGCGTAGTAGCATCGCCCCACAGCCTACTTTCTGCATCGTAGGGCGATGCGGGATGGTTCTGTAGGGAACCTGTGATAGGGGCGACGGTATGCTCCGGCAATGGACGAAACCTCCCTAAGCCACTTGAAGGTGGCGTTGCTTCTTCCGCTGCTGACAGGCGGCGGCGCAGAGCGAGTTACCCTCAACCTGATCGAAGGTCTGGAGGAGTTGAACTGCGAGGTGCACCTTGTGCTGTTCGCCGAGACGGGCGAACTGGTTGGGTCCGTGCCTCGAGGGGTCAAGCTCATTGACCTCAAGTGCGACCGAGCCGTGAGGGCGCCCTGGCCCCTCGCGCGGTATCTGAAGCGCGAGAAGCCAGACGTGATGATAGGCACTCAAGGGCATGCGAACCTGGTTGCTCTTCTGGCTAAGAGGATGGCCGGCGTCTCAACTCGCCTCGTACTGACCGAACACCTTGCGGTCGCGACCCAGCCTGAAGGGATGAAGGACCGCCTTTACCGCCTGCTCGCTAAGAGCTCGTATAAGAACGCCGAAGCGGTGGTGGCCGTGTCGGGCGGAGTGGCCGACACGCTGGCGGCCGGCGTCAAGATCCCGCGTGAAGCGGTGACAGTCATCTACAACCCGGTGCTGACGAGGCAGTACTGGGCGTCTGCCGCCGAGCGCGTGGATCACCCCTGGTTCGGTAGCGGCGAGCCCCCTGTGATCCTCGGCGTCGGGCGACTGGTACCGCAGAAGGACTTCCCGACTCTCATCAAGGCATTCAAGCTCGTGCTGGAGAAGAGGCCTGCGCGGTTGGTGATTCTGGGCGAGGGACCCGACCGAGCGGCTCTTGAGGGCCTGGTAAGCGAGCTGGGCCTTCGAGATCAGGTCCTGCTGCCGGGTTTCTTGTCCAACCCGGCCTCGTACATGGCGAACTCAGGCGTGTTCGCGCTCTCCTCCGTGCGTGAAGGGCTTCCCACCGTACTGATCGAGGCGCTTGCCACGGGCGTGCCCGTGGTCTCGACGGACTGCGAGAGCGGTCCGCGGGAGATACTCGACGGCGGGCGCTACGGTCGGTTGGTGCCTGTCGGAGACCATGCTGCGCTTGCCGCCGCCATCGTTACCGCGCTCGACCAGCCGAGAGGCTCTGTCGATGACGGCGTTCTGGCCCAGTACACGCCGCGTGAGGCCGCGAGGAGCTACCTCGGTGCCGCTGGTTACGGTGCATAAGCTCGTTCAGCGGCTGGCGTTCCTGTGCCTGCTGACCGTGGTCGCCGTACTTCCGGTGGAGAACGTCTTCGTGATACCCGGCATAGGTAGCTTGAGCCGCTTCGCGGGCATACTCCTCATAGCCAGCGCCGTTCCGGCGTTCCTGGGCCGGGGCTTCGTCAGCATTCGCAGTCTTCCGATCACCGTCTTCCTCCTGGCGCTGTACGTGCTCTGGGCCCTCGCCAGCCTCATGTGGTCTATCGAGCCGAGCACGACTATGGGCTACGTGTTCACCTTCGTACAGTTACTCATCCTCCTGGTGGTCATCTGGCAGCTATGTGTCAGCGACAAGGAGAGGTTCGCCGTACAGCAGGCCTACGTCATCGGCTGTGTGGTGGCGGTGGGCGACGGGGTGCGGAACTTCGTGATGGGCAACGAGGCGGTGTACCAGAGGTTCGCGGTCAGCAACACGGACCCGAACGACTACGCACTCATCCTCGCCCTTGGCATCCCGATGGCCTGGGACCTGTTCGCCAACCGGCGTGGGCCTATGCGGATACTCAACCTTCTGTATGTGCCGCTGGCACTTCTCGCTCTGGTCCTGTCCGGCTCACGCGGTGGGGCATTGGCCGCCGCTGTCGGCCTGCTGGTGTTCCCGCTAGGCTTCTTCGCACTCGACCGGTTCGGGAAGCGGCTGATACTCGCTGGACTGACGGCGGTCGTTCTGGCAGTGCCGTTCTTCTGGGGCAGCATCGCTTCCACAATTGGCAGTAGCATCGAACGCATCGCCACCGTGGGCGAGGAGATCTCGTCGGGCACGCTGAACGACCGGGCCGTCATCTGGGACATAGGCATGGAAGCGTTCGGCGCCACACCCCTCACGGGCGTGGGCGGCGGCGCCTTCCCGGCCGCGATAGAGAAATCGTCGGGCCTGCGCGAGCTGGCGCACAACACGTTCATCTCGGTGGCGGTCGAGATGGGTGCGGTCGGCTTCCTGCTCTTCGTCACTATCTTGGTGGTTCAGCTGGTGCCGCTGCTGCGCTCCTACGGTCCTAAAACCATGCCAGGTCTGGTGCTGCTGATGACGTGGCTCTTGGGAGTTACCCCGCTCACCTGGGAGATACGAAAGCCGACGTGGCTCGTGATAGCTCTGCTGGTGGTTCTGACCGGAACGGAGCTGACACGCCATAGGAGCGTGGCGCGCTTGAACCCGAGTAGGCTGGAGCGCCTCCGCACAAGTGGCCGGATCGAGGAGGGGGCCGTATGAGCCAAGCAGGTGCGAGCAGTGGCAGTGAGGCGGACGCGGGAGCGCGCCGGCCGGCCGACCACAGGCTGCTGTACGTGATCACCTCACTCGACTACGGCGGCGCAGAGGCTCTGGTGGTGGAACTCGCGTCCAGGTTCCGGGAGAAGGGGTGGAAGGTCGGCGTAGTGAGCATGGTCCGGCCCAACGCCTACGTGGCCGAGCTCGAAAACGCTGGAGTAGAGGTCTTCTCGCTGGACATGCGCCGCGGGATGCCCGACCCGCGCGGAGCGATCGGCCTCGCGCAGATCTACCGCAGGTTCAGGCCTGACGTGGTTCATGCCCACATGGTGCATGCCAACGTGCTCGCGCGTGTGGCGCGGCTGCTCAGCCCTCTTCCTGTGCTCATCTGCACAGCGCACAACATAAACGAGGGCGGTGCGGTTCACATGTTTGGTTACCGCGCCACGGACGCACTTTCAGAGTTCACCACCAACGTCAGCCAGTCCGCCGTCGACAGGTACGTGGAGATAAAGGCCGTCAAGGGGCATAAGAGCGGCTATATCGCTAACGGCATCAACCTGGCGCGCTTCGTTCGGAGTGAAGAGGCGCGGACGCGGCTACGGGAGGAGCTCGGGGCAGGCGACCAGTTCGTCTGGCTGACGGTGGGGCGCATCACGGAGCAGAAGGACTTCCCTAACCTGTTCAAGGCCCTAGCCGTGGCGCCGTCCTCCTCGGCAGTGTGGCTTGTGGGCGATGGGGAACTCCGTGAGATGTGCGAACAGATGGTACGTGAGATGAACCTCTCCGAGCGGGTGCACTTCCTGGGTGTGAGGAAGGACGTGGGCCATCTCATGTCGGCCGCCGACGGCTTCGTGCTGCCATCAGCATGGGAGGGGCTGCCGATAGTGCTGCTGGAGGCCGCTGCTAGTTCGCTGCCGGCAGTTGCGACCGATGTGGGTGGGGTATCTGAGATCGTGAGACCCGGGGTTGGCTACCTGGTACCAGCACGGGACCCACGGGCCCTGCACGACGCGATGGTGGCACTCGAGAACGCACCGCCCGAGCGGCGCGAGCAGATGGGCCGCGCAGCGCGGGAGGCAGCCCTCGAGGCGTTCGATGTGTCGAGCGCAGTGGCCAAGTGGGAGGCGCTCTTCGAGCATGGGCTCAGTGTGGCGGGCGGCAGGAGAACGGTCCGTGCGGGCCAGCTAGATGGAGCGGTTCTGGACGGAATAATGGCCGCGGGTGGGCGGACATGACTGGCAGTAAGTGGGCCGTGACAAGTGCGAGCCTACACTGCTTGACCGGCGGAGCGCCGCGGAGGGTGGTCGTTTACGCGCCAGCAGCGGGCGCCGACAGGAAGTAGCGTGTGAGCGAAGCTAAGCAGACAGAGGTGGTCATCATCGGTGCCGGCGGCTTCTCGCGGGAGCTCCTGCAATACGTGAAGGACGAGGGTCGGCTGACCGTAGCGGGCTTCCTGGACGACCGCCATCCGAGTGAGGTCAGCGTGCCGGCAGGCTACGAGGTCATTGGCACCATCTCTGGCTACGAGCCGCATCCGGACCAGGCGTTCGTGCTCGCCATCGGCGAACCGGTCAAGCGCGCGGAGATAGCAGACAGGTTCCTGTGCCAAGGGGCAAGGTTCGAGACGATCATCCACCCGCTCGCGTACGTCGCGTCATCCTCGACCATCGGGGCAGGAAGCATAGTCGCTCCTTTCGCGTCCGTGGGAGCGTCGTCCGTCGTGGGCGAGCTGGTTCAAGTGCACTTCTACGCATCTGTAGCACACGATGCCGTCATAGGCAGGTGCTCGGCGCTGTCACCGTACTCCGTGGTCAACGGCGGCGGCCACCTAGGCGAGGCCGTTTTCCTGGGTACGCGGGCCACGGTCAACCCCCTCAAGTCGGTAGGCGATCACTCGAAGGTTGCTGCCGGTTCGGTCGTATATCAGGATGTGCCTAGCTGGTCACTGGCCGCCGGGAACCCGGCGAAAGCCCGCAGGCTCATGAACGCAGGTTCCATAGGGAGTTCGTAAGCGATCACTGCACTTAAGAAACCATTAAGATACCGTTCGTTTATCATCTAGCGATACACACTGGAACAAGGGGCCACACTGGTTTGCTTGCCGCCAGTCAACTGAAAGGGGCTCTGCCAACATGTCGGGTAGGAGAGTAGGGATCCTGGCGATCGCTCTGGCGATCGCTTTAGTGCTTGCGGGGTGTACGAAGCCACCCGTTACCACACCGCAGGGTTTCGTCTTCACCAACGTAACCGGCGTGGAACCGGGACAGGTCGGTGTTACGAGCGATGTCGTCACCATCACCGGCATCACCGTTCCGATCGTCGCAACTGTCACCGCCGGCGGCGAACTGGTGGTAGGTGGTACTCCTTCTGGAAACCGCGTAACGGTTACCAACGGCGATAGGCTGGCTGTAAGGGTCGATGCCAGCACGGATTTCGGCGGGTCAGTGACGGTGACCGTCGAGGCTGGCGGCGTCAGAGCTAATTTCACGGTCACGACGAGAGACGCCGCGAACACGCCTGACGCTTTCGCGTTCGATCCTGTGATCGGCGCCGAACCTAATACCGAAGTTACTAGTAACCCCGTAACCATCACGGGCATAGAGACGGCCGCCGCGGCTTCGGTATCTGGTACCGGCTCACCGCTACTTATCGTCAACGGCGACGTTGATAACGCTAACGACCTGGTGCAGGTGAAACAGGGCGATGAGGTTCAGGTTGTCCTCTCGTCGAGCCCCGACTACGATACTGCCGTAACAGCCACGGTCGTCATAGGTGGCGTGGAGGCCGAGTTCGTGGTCACTACCCGAGCTGCGGGTGCTGTGCCCGACGCCTTCTCTTTCGCCCCGGTCTCAGGCGCTGAGCCCAACACTATGATCACGAGTGACGGTTCCACCATCACAGGTCTTGAGACTCCCGTGACCGCCACCGTTGCCGGCGGCGGCTCCCCGGTGCTGATCCTCAACGGCAACCTAGCCGGCGTCTCCACCACCCAGCAGGTGACGGCGGACGACGTCCTGGCAGTGCGTCTCACCGCCAGCTCCAGCTACTCCACGCCCGTCACGGCGGTCGTGACCATCGGCGGAGTGACCGGCGAGTTCGTCGTGACCACGCGGGCCGCCGTCGGCACACCGAACGCCTTCACCTTTGACCCTGTAACCGGGGTAGAGAGGAACCAGGTCGTCACCAGCTCTGCGGTCACCCTCAGCGGGCTCGAGACTACCGTCACTGCCACGGTCACCGGGCAGGGCTCGCCGGTGCTCATCCTCAACGGCAACATTGTCGAGGCGGCGCCCTCGCAGCAGGTGACCGCAGGTGACGAGTTACAGGTACGGCTCACGGCCAGCGACGGCTTCGACACCGTGCACACGGCGACGGTTGACATCAGCGGAGTCACAGCGCAGTTAGTCGTGACCACCCGGTCGGCTGTCACGACGCCAGACTCGTTCTCGTTCAGTTCTGTCTCCGGCGTAGACCCGAACACGGTCGTAACCAGTGCCAGCGTCACCATCGCCGGCATCGAGGCGCCGGTAACGGCCTCCGTAACCGGGCCAGGCTCGCCCGTGCTCATCCTTAACGGCGACGCGGCCGGTGCTGCCGCCACTCAGAGCGTGACCGCCGGCGACGAACTGGCCGTGCGCCTGACCGCCAGCAACGACTACAGCACGCCCGTTACTGCGCAAGTCAGTGTTGGCGGCGTAGTAGGCGAGTTCACTGTCACCACCAGGGCCGCCAACACCACACCGGGGGCGCTTTCGTTCGAGAGCGTTACAGGCGCCGAGCCCGGGGCGGTGATCACGAGCTCCACGGCAGTAGTCAGCGGCCTGGAGGCCCCGGTCACCGCTACCGTCACGGGCGATGGTTCTCCGGTGCTCATCCTCAACGGCAACGTTGCCGGCGCCGCCGCCTCGCAGCAGGTGAATGCGGGCGATGAGCTCCAAGTGCGGCTCACCGCCAGCACAGCCTTCGCGACTGCACGCACGGCCTCGGTCGACGTCGGCGGGGTAGTTGCTACTTTCGTTGTCACCACCAGGGCGGCCAACACTACTCCCGGCCCCTTCTCATTCGCCGCCGTGTCTGGCGTCGAGCTGGATGCCGCCGTCACTAGCTCAGCGGCCACTGTCACTGCGGTCGAGGTCCCTGTCACGGCCACTGTCACCGGCGATGGTTCTCCAGTGCTAATCGTCAACGGCAACGTCGGCGGCGCTGCGACGTCGCAGCAGGTGAGTGCAGGTGACGAGCTGCAGGTTCGGATCACGTCTAGTGACAGCTACGCCACGCCTCACACTGCCACGGTCACTATCAACGGAGCTACCGCCCAGTTCATGGTCACGACCAGGACTGCCGATACGACCCCCGATCCGTTCTCCTTCGACCCTATCTCTGGGGTTGAGCCTGGCACGGCGGTAGTGAGCTCAACCGTTACCGTGGGCGGCGTGGAGGTCCCCGTGACAGCTACGGTCACCGGCGGCGGCTCGCCGGTCCTCATCCTGAACGGCGACACGGGCACAGCCGCCACTTCGCAGCAGGTCAGCACCGGCGACACGCTGCAGGTGCGGCTCACATCGAGCTCCGGCTTCAGCACAGCTGTCACTGCCACCGTCTCCATCGGCGGGGTCGAGGGCAGCTTCACCGTCACCACGCGTGCCGCCGTGACCGTTCCCGACCCGTTCAGCTTCCCAGCCGTCACTGGCGCACAGCTCTCGACCTACGTTACAAGTGCTGGGGCCTCCCTAACGGGGCTAGAGACAGCGGCCACGGCCACCATCAGCGGTGCTACGGGCTCTGTGCTGATCGTCAACGGCAGCGCGGTCTCTTCTCCGGCCACCGTGCAGCCAGGCGACACGCTGCAGGTGGGCATCACCTCCAGCGGCGCGTTCGCCACTGGACTGACGGCTACCGTTGACGTCAGTGGAGTGCAGGCACTCTTCAGTGTCACGACCCGTGCGGCCGTGCAGCCCGCAGTGTCGCTGCTGACCACCCCCACTGCCATCACCTCTGCAACACCCGCCGAATCGGTGGTGTTGTCGTGGACCGTCACCGGCGATGCCAACACGCTCACGCTCGAGACCGTGCCCGCCACGACACAGGTGGACGTAACCGGCCTCAGCACAACGACCGTGGCCATCCCGGGCAATATGCCTGCCATCCAGTACGTCCTCAGGGCTTCCGACACACGGCATGCGCTGCAGGGGTCCGATGCGACAGGTAACATCGCCATCCCGCTATGGGTGTGTGAGAACCCGACCGACGTCATCACCTTCGCCGACGCTAACCTACTGAGTCGGTTCTACGAACTGCCGAACACCCCCAATAGTGGCGCGATCACGTGCGCCGATGCTCTCGCGGTGACCGAGTGGGACACGGGCGACTGGGAAGGGTCTCCGGGCAACGTGGTGTCGTTGATCGGCATCCAACACCTGGCCAACCTAGAGAAGTTCGCTGCCCACTACAACCAGATAGTCGACGTCACTCCCTTAAGCGGACTCACCAACCTCGAATGGCTCAACCTGGACCAGAACAATGTCTCTGACCTGGCGCCGCTCGCCGGCCATCAGAGCCTGAGGATCCTGGAGCTATGGAACAACGGCGTCACCGACCTCGGCCCTCTCTCGGGCATCACCACACTCGAAGAGCTCTACCTGAGTGAGAACACTTTCGGCGATCTGAGCCCTCTGGCGGGCCTGACCTCCCTAAAGCTTCTCTTCGCGATCGGCTCGAACATAAGCAACATAACGCCCCTAGCGAACCTGACGAGCCTCCAGGTGCTCCGCCTTAACGGCAACAACATCTCCGACGCCTCGGCGCTGGCCAACCTTGTCAACCTCGGCTGGCTCGAGCTCGAGTACAACATGCTGCAGGACCCGGCACTCGTGCCGCTCGAGAACTTCCAGCAGCTGTGGGCGGTTAAGCTCGAGGGTAACTACTTCACGGACTACTCGCCACTGATCGACAACACGGCGTTCCCGGCTGCATCTGGCGTCCCTGGCCTGCCCCCTTACAGGCTTCAGCCCACGACGCCGCACATCTCGATCGGCTACAACTGCCTCGACGACGATGACGTTCCGGCCGTGGTGGCTGCGCTGCAGGCCAAGGACCCGCAGCTCGTAGTGAGCTCCGGACTGATGAACTCACCCGAGAACTGCAGCCAAGTGATCAACGGCGGCTTCGCCATAGACCACTTCCTGCGCCAGCGAGAGGTGCTGCAGATGTATAGAGAGACGGACCGCATCCGTTGAGATAGCTAGTCCTGAGCAGTTGTGGCGGGGCCACCCAACCGGCTGGTGGCCCCGCCACTTGCGGGTAAGAGCCCCACCCGCACCAGTCAAGTAGAGCGGGGCATAGAAACGTTCGAGGAGCCGATGTCAAGCGACCTGCCACCAGTAGCAACCTCCCTCGCCAAGCGCGCGTTCGACCTCATCCTCGCCGTGCTGGCCCTCGTCCTGCTGTCACCGGTGCTTCTGGTGACGGCCTGGCTCGTGCGGTCGCGTATAGGCACGCCCGTGCTATTCCGCCAGACGCGCCCGGGTCTGCGAGGCGAACCGTTCGAGATCCTCAAGTTCCGAACCATGACAAACGAAGTAGACGAGAACGGCGACCCGCTTCCCGACGAGGTTCGGCTGACCGCCTTCGGCAAGCTGCTCAGGAGCACCAGCCTGGACGAGCTACCAGAGCTCATAAACGTGTTGCGTGGTGAGATGAGCCTCGTAGGCCCCAGGCCTCTGATCATGCGTTACCTCTCGCGCTACACGCCGGAACAGGCGCGCCGCAACCTCGCCAGGCCCGGTATCACCGGCCTGGCTCAGGTGCGGGGTCGCAACGCGCTCTCGTGGGAGGAGCGCTTCGAGCTCGATGTGGAGTACGTGGACAACTGGAGCTTATGGCTGGACGTCAGGATCCTGTTCGAGACAGTGGTCACGGTGCTCAAGCGCGATGGCATAAACACTGAGGGTCACGCCACCGCACCGGAGTTCATGGGCAGCGCCGAGCCAGCAGCCGAAGCCGACCATGATTGAGGTACGCGGTGCGGAGCGGCCGGCGGCAGCAGCAAATGTGTGTGTCTTGTGACAGTCCGCAAGTAGAGTGATTGGAGCACGTAGGTCGACCGGGCTTGAGTCAAGCGCCTAACGGGACCGAGAAGAAGGGTCTTGCAGAATGCACCCAAGGTATCCACGTCTTTTACACGACAGCCTCACGCTCAGCGCCGCCGCGTTCCCCGATAAGACGGCAGTGGTCGAAGGCCAGGGAACGATCACGTACGGCGAACTCCGCGACCAGGCGCTCCGCCTCGCCAACGCGCTGCAAGCGCTGGGAGTGAAGCGGGGCGACCGCGTGGCCCTGTTCCTCGAGAACTCGCTTGAGACGGTCGTGGGCATCTACGGGGCGCTGTATGCGGGGGCCGCCTTCATGGTCGTCAACCCCCAGACCAAGCAAGACAAGCTGGAGTACATGCTGAACGACTCGGCCGCAGCGGCCATCGTCAGCGATGCTCGTCTCTACAGGCTCGCTGAGCAGGCGGCTCCCAGCGCTCCGAGCCTTAGGGCTCTCATCAAGACAGGAGAGGCCAGTGACGCGTCGTTGAGCCTAGAAGGGCTTCTGGCCGCCCATGGGCCGACCCCGGTCAACGTTGGGGTCATCCCGCTCGACATGGCGGCCCTCGTGTACACGTCGGGCAGCACGGGCAACCCCAAGGGGGTCATGCTCAGCCATCAGAACATGGTGTTCGCACAAGGCAGCTTAGTCGAGTACCTGCGCCTTAGCGCGGACGACCGGATACTGAACCTGCTGCCGCTGGCGTTCGACTACGGCCTTTACCAGGCGCTGATGACGGTTCACCTGGGCGCCACCCTGATCCTCGAGAAGACGTTCGCTTTCCCTGCTGCCATCGTCAAGCGCGTGATAGACGAGCGGGTGACCGTGTTCCCGGGCGTACCGACTGTCTTCGCCACGCTGCTCTCGCTGCACCGCAACTCGCCCATTTCCATGCCCAGCGTGCGGCGCTTCACCAACACTGCTGCCCACCTGCCCGACGAGTACGTCCCAGGCCTGCTGGAGATGAGTCCCCACGCGCTCATATATAAGATGTACGGTCTGACCGAGTGCAAGCGCGTGTGCTACCTGGAGCCGGAACTCGTACTGAGCAAGCCCATGTCGGTGGGCAAGGCCATACCCGGGACAGAGACGTACCTCCTGGACGATGCCGGCAACGAGGTGCCTGCGGGGGAGACCGGTGTCCTGTACGTTCGCGGGCCTCACGTCATGATGGGCTACTGGAACCTGCCTAAGGAGACCGCCCACATGCTCAAGGAAGGAAAGTACCCGGGCGAGCGTGTACTGTGCACCCACGACTTCTTCCGCAAGGACGAGGACGGTTTTCTATACTTCATGGGCCGCAGCGACGACATCATCAAGAGTCGTGGCGAGAAGGTGAGCCCCGTTGAGGTCGAGAACATGCTCGCCACCATCAGTGGCGTTCGCGAGGCAGCAGTCATCGGCGTACCCGACGAGCTCCTTGGTCAGGCGGTCAGGGCGTACGTTGTCCTCGACAGCGGGGTTGAGTACACGGAGCAGGCGTTCAAGCGTGAGGCGCTGGCAAGGCTGGAGAGTTTCATGGTGCCGCGCGACATTGTGTTCGTGGACGACCTGCCGAAGACCGCCACGGGTAAGGTGAGGAAGAAGAGCCTGATAGAACAGAGTTGACCCCGTCGGCCGGACACTGGCCGTATACAGACGAACCGCGACCAACCCCATAGCAGAGGCCCTGGTGGACTCAAGTAGGAGAGCACCGAATGAGCAAAGACAGACAGACCATCGAACGCGAACTGCGCCAGTTCCTGGCAGACAACTTCATCCTTGACGACGACGGCGCCGGCCTAGGCGCCGACGAATCGCTGACCGAGACCGGTGTTCTGGACTCCATGGGCGTGCTGGAGCTGATCACGTTCATCGAGGAGAACTTCGGCGTCTCCGTACCCGATGAGGACACGCTGCCCGAGAACCTCGACAGCGTCTCTAGGCTCGTCAACTACGTGGAGCGGCGCCTGGCGGGAGTCAACGCGGCGTGAGCGCAGACCGAGAGTTCGGCCCTGACGTACTGGTGCTTCAGGACCCGGAAGCCACGGTTGTCGAGATCGTAGATGGCATGAGGCGCGTAGCGCGCGATTTCCGGCGTAAGGGTGGCGTGCTCGGCCTGTCAGGCGGCATCGATTCCACCGTGGTAGCTGCGCTGGCCGCGCGTGCTTTCGGACCGGGCAACGTGCTTGGTGTCCTCATGCCTGAGACCGACTCGTCTGACGACACGCTGGCTCTTAGCCGGCTGGCTGCTAGCAGCGCGGGCATAGATACGGTGCTCGAGAACATCACGCCCATACTCGAAGGCGCCAGGGCGTATGAGCGCCGCGACGAGGCCTTCAAGCGCGTGATACCTGAGTACGGCCCCGGCTGGAAGGCCAAGTTGGTGCTGCCGAGCGTGGTCGAGTCGGAGAGCTTCCGGATCTTCTCTGTCGTCGCTCAGGCGCCTGACGGAACTATCATCAAGGAGAGGCTGCCTCTGGCGGAGTATATGCAGGTCGTGGCCGCCACGAACTTCAAGCAGCGTACCCGCAAGATGATGGAGTACTATCACGCCGATCGACTTAACTACCTAGTGCTCGGCACCCCCAACAGGCTGGAGTACGACCAGGGGTTCTTCGTGAAGAACGGTGACGGCTCTGCTGACGTCAAGCCGATAGCGCATCTATATAAGTCGCAGGTCTACCAGCTGGCAGAGACGCTCGGCGTACCGACCGAGATACGGTCTAGGCCGCCTACTACCGATACGTACTCGATGCCGCAAAGCCAGGAGGAATTCTACTTCTCGTTGCCGTATGATCGCATGGACCTATGCCTTTATGCCGTCGACAACCACGTCCCGGAGCCCGACGTGGCGCGCGCCCTTGGCCTGACCGAAGACCAGGTCGGTCGCGTTGTCGCCGATATCATGTCGAAACGACGCATGAGCCGCTACCTGCATGCGGCGCCGCAGCTAGTGACTGCAGCGGACGCTTAAGAGCAACTGATGAGGTGAGCCGGTGAATATCCGACCGTTCGTAGCGGAGGACGCCGATGCTGTTGCCTCGTTGTGGCAGTACTGGTTCAAGGACAAGACCCGGAACCCCGACCCCGCACTCGCGGCCCTCGTCCGGCGCGTCTACGTGGAGGATCCTAACGTAGACGAAGAGATCCCTTCACTGGTGGCCGAGGGCGACGACGGCAAGATGCTCGGCTTCCTGGGCGCGAACATAATGCCGGTAGAGGTCGACGGCAGGATGGCCAAGATGGCCGGCATCTTCCCGTCAGTGGTAGATCCCGATGCGTCTACGACGGTGGCCAGCTTCCTGTTGCGGCGCTTCCTGGGAGGGTCGCAGGCTTTCACGTTCTCGGACGGGGGCCACGCCAAGTTCGAGAGGATATGGGAGGCGTTGGGAGGGCAGATAGCCCACCTGCCGTCGCTCAGGTGGGTGAAGCTGCTGCGCCCACTAGAGTTGGTCGTGAGCTCGGGGAGGGGCCGCAAGCGCCTTGGACCTCTCGCGCCCGTTGCCCGCCCGTTCGCTAAGGGAGGCGACGCGCTTCTACGCCGGCTAGAAGGGCAGCGCTTCAAGGCGCCGCCCAGCGTTGATGGCCTCAAGCCGCGACAGGACGAAGCAGAGCCCTACACTCTGGAGAACCTGACCCCGTCCGACATCGCACAGGTGACCCCGGCCATGCATGCGGGCGCCCGTCTCAGACCCCTGTACGACCGTGTGCACATGGAGTGGCAGTTCGCCGCCATGGCCAAGATCACCGAGCAGGGTGAGTTCACGGCCAGACTGGTGCGTCTGCACAACGGTCAGGTGGCTGGCTGGTTCGTGTACTACATGAAGCCCGGGGGCGTCTCGCGCGTGTTCGCCATCGAAGGCCACAAGCGCTATCTGGCAACGGTCATGAGCGCACTGATCATCGATGCAGACTCGCGTGGCGCCGGCGCCCTTATCGGTCGGTTGGAGCCGCGCCTCAGACGCATCGCGGCCCAGCACACAGAGATCGTGTACTCGAAGGGCTCTCTTCAGATGGTTCACTCGAAAGACCCGACCCTGATGACCGAAGCTCAGCTTGGCCGTCTGGCTTACAGCCGCCTGCAGGGCGAGAACTGGTACTGGTGGGCGCTCGATTCCAAGGTGATCGAGTAGCTCATCAGTAACGCCTGTTGTCTCCGCGCCGAAGCACGCAGACTCTATACGCGCGTCCGCATGTCCTCGAGCACAAATCGCAGTCCGGACTCGACGCTGGTGAGCGGGCGCCACCCGGTAGCCAGCAGCCTCGTCATGTCTGCCAGCGAATGAGCGATGTCGCCCTCACGTGCTGGCCCATGAGCCACCCTCAGACCGTTCACTCCCGGCAGACCCTCTACCGTTTCGAGCAACCGAATGAGGCTGACCTGCTCTCCACGGCCGACGTTGTAGGTGGGCATCTCAGGGCCAAGCGAGCCGCCCTGGTATAGAGAGAGGGTTATGGCCCTAACCACGTCTGAGACGTATATGAAGTCGCGCGTCTGCATGCCGTCGCCGTGGACGGTTATGGGCGCGCCGCGACTGGCGCGGCCAAGGAAGATGCTTATCACGCCTGAGTACGGGCTGGTCGGGTCTTGTCTAGGCCCGAATACGTTGAAGAAACGGAAGGCCGTGGCGTTCAGCCGACCGCTTCGGTGGTAGAAGGCGAGATAGTGTTCGCCGGCCAGCTTGTCGGCTGCGTAGGGTGAGAGCGGTCGCTTCTCTGCCTCCTCGTTCAGCGGCAGTGCGGGGTTGTCTCCGTAGACGGCAGCAGAGCTGGCGAACACGGCACGCCTGACTCCCAGGCGGGCTGCCGTGTCGAACAGGCGGATGCTGCCCTCGAGGTTGGTGCGGTGCGTTGCCAGCGGGTCTCGAACGGACGCCTCGACCGAAGCGACAGCCGCCAGGTGCACAAAGGCGTCAGCCCCCTTAAGCCCAGCCTCTAGAGCGTCCGGATCGGTGACGTCAGCGACTATGAGGTTCAGGTCGGCATCGTCGACAGGGAGGTTCTCACGCCGCCCGGTCGATAGGTCGTCGAGCACGTTGACGACGTGACCGTCACGCAACAGCTGTTCGACGAGGTGAGAGCCGATGAAGCCGGCTCCGCCGGTTACCAGTACCTTCATGGGCTTAGGGTCGACGCAGGGCGGCGTCGTGGCGGGGCGTAGTGTGCGGTGGCGTGCGAGGCGGCATCAGCTGGTCAGGTCGGGCGACGTGGAGGAGCTGGACGTGTCGATGGCATCAACGGTCGGGACCGTCGGCGCGAAGTTGCAGCCCTCGAGGAAGCCTTCGAGCAGTGTGCGGATGCGGGAATGATCTGAGCGCATGGCGGCGTTCTGGAGCGCTTCTACCGTGGCCATGAGCGCCTCGGAGTCGGCCGGCTTGGCCCGCGCCACGAAGATCTTCTCGTGCGGCGTCTGATCGGTGCGCTCAGCCTCGGTCATGAGCACCTCGACGAGGCGTTCGCCCGGCCGCATGCCCGAGAAGCGGATGGGGATGTCTACGTCTGGCTCGAGGCCGGAGAGCCGGATCAGGTCGCGCGCGAGGTCGACGATGCGCACGGGCTCACCCATGTCGAGGATGTAGACCTCACCGTTCTGGCCCTGCCCCGACGCCTGGAGCACGAGCTGCGCCGCCTCCGGGATGGTCATGAAGTAACGCACCATGTCTGGGTGGGTGACCGTGACCGGCCCGCCGGCGGCGATCTGGCTCTTGAAGATTGGTATGACGCTGCCGCGGCTGCCCAACACGTTGCCGAACCGTACCGACACGAACGTCTGGTGCGGTCCGGCGCGCCCAGCCGCGTCCTGAACGAGGTACTCGACCATACGTTTGGAGGCGCCCATGACCGACGTCGGGTTGACCGCCTTGTCGGTACTGATGTTCACGAAGTGGGTCACGCCATGCTTGAGCGCCAACCCGATGAGGTTGCGGCTGCCTATGATGTTGTTGAACACGGCCTCTTCGGGGTTCTCCTCCATGAGGGGCACGTGTTTGTGGGCCGCGGCGTGGAACACGATGTCGGGGCGATACCGTGTGAACACGTAATCTAGCCTGGCGCCGTTCTGAATGGCACCTATCACTCCGTGGTACTTGATGTGGGGCCAGTCGCGCTCCAGCTCGCGCTCAAGCGAGTAGATAGAGTTCTCGCCGTGCCCGAATAGGATGAGCTCACCAGGGTCGAAACGGCATATCTGGCGTACCAGCTCAGAGCCGATCGAACCGCCTGCGCCGGTGATCATCACGCGCTTGCCGGCGAGGTAGCCGAGGATGGCGTCAGTGTCTAGGCGGATGGACTCGCGCCCTAGCAAGTCGTCGATGTCGACCTCGCGGATGCGTCTCACGTCTACCCGGCCGGAGAGTACCTCGAACACGCCGGGGATTATCTTGTAGATCATGTTGGGGCGCGCCTCGCGCACATGCTCGATGACCTGGCGCACGGTAGAGCCGCCTTTGGACGGCATGGCGATCAGCACCTCGTCGATCTTCTGCTCGAGGATAACCTCCTTGGCCAGGGCAACGGGACCCAGCACCGGTACGGAGGAGACGCGTCTGCCGTGCTTCATGACGTCGTCATCGAGGAAGGCGACCGGCTTCATGCCCGTTTCGGGGTGGCGGAGCAGCTCTCTCACGGTAAGGGCGCCTGCTTCGCCGGCGCCGATGACGAGCACGCGCTTGCGGAAGTCAGGGCCTATCAGGCTGGCTACGGTCTGTTCGTGGCGGTAGCGGACAAGCGCCCTTATGCCGGCCATGAAGAAGAACGTGATGGCGCCGTCGAGCAGCGCTATCGAGCGAGGTATGCCGGCCGCAGGGCCGAATACGATCAGCATCAAGGTGCCGGGACCCGCCACAACCGCTGCCAGCGCGAGAAGCGCCCCCAGGTCGCGGAAGGTAAGACTGCTCCACGACCTCGCGGGTAGCCCGAGAACGAGCTCCATCATCAGCTTCATGGGGAGCGAGAACGCGAGCGCTATGAGTACCGGCTGCGCGGCGGGTACGACGCCGTCGAAGCGCAGGCCGAAGGCTGCCAGCGTCGCGAGTATGAACAGCCCGGTATCGACGGCCAGCTTGACGGCCCCGTTGAGCGTCATCGGCGACGACAGGCGCCGTGTGCCTCGCGAACGTAACTCTAGCTGCTCACCCATTATGTCGCCTTCGCCGGCCCTGGAGGCGCTTCGCTCGTACCGGCACGGCCTCTGGGAGGGGATTGGAGTGGTTGTCCACGATCTACCTCATCACTGCTTACCGAATCCGACAATCCTTGCAAGGGTACCAAGTATCACCTTGATATCCGACGAAAACGTACGACGAGCAAGGTAATCGAGGTTCAGCCGCAGTTTGTCCTGCATTATCTCCTGCACGTAGAGTCGCTCCGGATCAGGGTGGTTGGCCAGAACGGCACTTTCATCACGGTACGCCACCGAGGCGGGGTCTGTTATGCCAGGACGCACGTCTAGCACCCTTCTCTGATCATGCGTGTAGAGGGCTACGTAGCGTGGCACCTCAGGGCGGGGCCCTACCAACGCCATCTCGCCCCTGAGCACGTTCACGAGCTGGGGCAACTCGTCTATCTTCGACGCCCGTAGGAAACGCCCGACACGCGTGACGCGCGGGTCGCTGCCGACCGTGAGCTGGCCGCCCTTCCGCTCTGCGTCAACGGCCATGGTGCGGAACTTGAGAATCTCGAACTCCTGACCTCCACGGCCCACGCGTACCTGCTTGAAGAAGACGGGGCCGGGCGAGGAGAGCCGGACGGCAAGCGCCGCTACAAGTAACAGGGGGCTGAGGAGCACGAGGCCGACGGCAGACATGGTCACATCGAACAGCCTCTGCCCGGAGGGCTCGGAGAACGAAGCCATGAGGGTGCTACTCATCCACTTGCTGCGAGCGACTGCCCAGCTAGTCGTCCTTTGGGGCGGTTGGCGGTGACAGCGCGAACCGCCTCCACCACGTCGTTCACATCCTCGTCGGTAAGGCGTGGGTTGAGTGGAAGGGACACGATACGGTCGAAGGCGTCCCGGGCCACGGGGAAGTCCTCCGGCCGGTAGCCATACCTGTTGGCGTAGTAGGACATCATGTGAAGCGGCCTGAAGTGCACGCTGGTGCCGATGTTGCGGTCCTTGAGGGCAAGCATGAAGTCGTTGCGCTGGATGCCGAGCCGCTCAGGGTCGAGGCGCAGCACATACAGGTGCCAGGCGCTTACGACGTCCGGCCTCTCCGTGGGTATCTGGAAACCGTCGTCGCCACCGAAAGCTGCTTGGTAGACAGCGGCGATCTGCTGACGCCGGGCGTGGAACTCAGGCAGTTTCTTCAGTTGCTGACTGCCGATGGCCGCCTGAAGATCGGTCATGTTGTACTTGAATCCCGGAAGCTCTACGTCGTAGTCCCATGAGCCCGCCTTGTCGAAGCGTTTCCAGGCGTCCCGAGACATGCCGTGGAGCCCGATCACGTGGGCGCGGTCGAGTAACTCCGGGTGGCCGGTGAGCGCGCCACCTTCTGTGGTGGTGAGGTTCTTGGTGGCGTAGAACGAGAACGCCGCGAAGTTGCTGCGGCTTCCTACCGTGACGCCTCGGTAGGTCGCCGGCACCGAGTGAGCCGCGTCCTCGATGATCTCGAGTCCGTACTGCTCTGCCAGTTCGACGAGCGGGTCCATGTCTGCGGGGTGACCGGCGTAATGGACGGGGATGATGGCCCGGGTGCGCTCGGTGATGGCGCGCCTGACGGCCTCTGGGTCGATGCACAGGGTGTCAGCCTCCACATCAACGAGTACGGGCCGAGCGCCTACGTGCTCCACCACGTTCGCGGTAGCCGTGAACGTCAGGGTGGGCACGATGACCTCGTCGCCGGGACCTATGCCCAAGGTGACGAGGGCTACGTGCAGGCCGGCAGTGCAGGAGTTGAGCATCACGGATGTGCCGCCGGGAGCACCTACGAACTCTGCGAACTGGTTCTCGAAGGCCTTGGTCTGAGGGCCTGTAGTGATCCAGTCGGTGCGGAGTGTCTCGGCTACTGCTTTCAACTCTTCGTCGCCCAGGAATGGCGGAGAGTAGGGGAGGAAGGTGTCGCGTGGCATCGGGTTCTCCAGTCACGTGGGGTCTGAGCTAGGAACACCTATCGCTTGGTGCCGCGAGGATTGCGTGCGGCGCCGTAGGTTCCGCTAACAGTACAGCTAACTGTGTATTTGGAAAGTGAGAGCCGCCCCGTTCTCGATCGAAGCTATACGACCGTTAACGGGAAAGTGAAGGCTCTCACGCGTGGTAGTAAGAGCGGTACCACTCCACGAACCGCCCGATACCAACCTCCAGTGGGGTGGCCGGCTTGAAGCCCACGTCCTCTACCAGGGCGTCCACGTCAGCGAACGTCGCCGGAACGTCTCCGGCCTGCATCGGCAGCAGGTTCTTCTCGGCCGTTCGTCCTAGCTTCTCTTCGAGGATCTCGATCATGCGCAGGAGCTCGACGGGCTGGTTGTTGCCGATGTTGTAGACCCTAAACGGCGCGTTGCTGGTGCCGGGATCCGGGTCGGCGCCGCTCCACGCCGGGTTCGGTTCTGCGGGCCTGTCGGCTGCGCGCACGATGCCCTCGACGATGTCGTCTATATAGGTGAAGTCCCGGCGCATGTCACCGTAGTTGAAGACGTCGATGGGGTGGCCCTCGATGATGGCCTTCGTGAAGAGGAACAGTGCCATGTCAGGCCGGCCCCAGGGGCCGTAAACGGTGAAGAACCGTAAGCCGGTCGTTGGCAGCCGGAACAGGTGTGAGTAGGTGTGGGCCATCAGTTCGTTGGCCTTCTTGCTGGCAGCGTAGAGGCTCAGAGGGTGATCGACGTTGTCATGAACAGAGAACGGCGTGGTGGTGTTGGCGCCGTAGACGGAGCTGGACGACGCGTACACGAGGTGTTTCACGGCGTTGTGGCGGCAGCCTTCCAGGATGTTCATGAAGCCGACCAGGTTGCTCTGCACGTAAGCGTGAGGGTTGACGAGGGAGTAGCGCACGCCGGCCTGCGCCGCCAGGTTTATGACCACATCGGGCAGGAAGCCCTTGAACTCGGCGTCCAGCGCGGGACCGTCAGACAGGTCGATCTCGGCGAAACGGAAACCCTGCTTCGGGGTCAGACGCGCCAGCCGGGCCCGCTTAAGGTTCGGGTCGTAGTAGTCGTTAACATTGTCAACACCGAGCACCTGGTCGCCTCTGGCGAGGAGGCGTTCGGCGACGTGATATCCGATGAAGCCGGCTGTGCCGGTGACTAGGAAGCGAGTCATCGGGCCCAGCCTACTCTGTGGTCCAACGGTATGCGGGCGCCGTGCCTCATAGACTCCAGTAGCGTACGCCTGGTGGCAGCTGGCTCGGCCGGAAGACGGACTTTATGTCGACCAGCACACCGTCGGGCTTCAGTAGGCTGGTAATCAAGCCTAGACCCTCGCTGAGATAGCTGCGGTGTGGCACTGCCAGCACCAGGGCGTCGAGGTTCTGAAACTCGCTCAGGTTCGCCAGCTCTACGCCGTACTCGCGGCCCGCCTCGGCAGGATCGGCCATCGGGTCATGAACGAGCGCCTGGATGCCATAGTCTGCGAGCTCGTTGATGATGTCGGGCACGCGGCTGTTGCGCAGGTCAGGCACGTTCTCCTTGAAGGTCAGCCCCAGGACGCCTACGCGCGCCTTCTCAAGGCCGCCGGACGCGGCCAGCAGCTTGACGACCTTCTTGGCCACCACCTCACCCATGCCGTCGTTGATGCGGCGCCCTGCAAGGATGACCTGCGGGATGTAGCCCACTTCCTCAGCCTTGCTCGTCAGGTAGTACGGGTCGACGCCGATGCAGTGACCGCCCACGAGGCCCGGCCTGAACGGCAGGAAGTTCCACTTGGTGCCGGCGGCTTCCAGCACTTCGATGGTGGGGATGTCGAGCCGGTCGAATATCAGAGCCAGCTCGTTCATGAGGGCGATGTTGAGGTCTCGCTGCGTGTTCTCGATCACCTTCGCAGACTCCGCCACCTTGATAGAGGAGGCGCGGTAGACGCCCGCTTCGATGATCTGCTCGTAAGCTTTGGCGACACGCTCCAGGGTGGGTTCGTCCTGGCCGGAGACCACCTTGATGATCTTCGTGAGGGTGCGCTCCTTGTCACCAGGGTTGATGCGTTCGGGGCTGTAGCCGAGTGTGAAGTCGCGACCTAGCTGCAGGCCCGAAGTCTGGGCGAGGATGGGGCCGCACACGTCCTCGGTGACGCCCGGGTAGACGGTCGACTCGTACACTACGACCGAGCCAGGCTGTAGAGCCCGGCCGACGATGGCCGAAGCCGACTCGACCATCCTTAGGTCCGGTCGCCGCGCCACGTTGATCGGTGTCGGCACGGCCACCACGAAGAAGGTGGCGCCTTTGAGGTCGTCTTCGTCATGCGTGAACTTGACCGATGTCCTGGCCAGTTGTTCAGGGTCGGCCTCGCCCGTGATGTCATGGCCGGCGCGTAGCTGGTCGATCTTCCTGCGGTCTATGTCGAAGCCAACGACGTCGGCGAACTTCTCGCCGAACGCCAGAGTGACGGGCAGGCCTACATAGCCCTGCCCGATCACGGCGATTCGTTCAGTTTGAGGCAAGGGGTGTCCAATCTCCGTCGTCAGCCTGCCACACGGTCACGGAGGCAGGCGCTGAGCGCTCGATGACCTCTCGAGCTTTGGTGGTGTCGTCGCTGGTCGTAGTGACCGACACGATGGTCGGGTACGACTGCCGGTGGTGCCCACCATGCGCAGGCTCAGGTGCCGGCAGGGGCGTGTTGATCATATAACCGGCGAACGCTCCGGCGAAGCCGGCGGCCACGGCGCCTATCACGGCCGACCAGAACGGGCCGGCGGCCATGGCGGGCTCCATGCCGGGGAAGTTGAGGCTACCGGAGCCGAGCAGGAGGCCGAAGAAACCGCCCCCCAGGAAGCCCAGCGCGAAGCCCATGCCGAGGCCTTTCTCGGCCGGTATGAAGCCGCGCTGGATGACGTCGGGGTCTTGGTTGCGTTCGGTCCTAAGCACTTCATCGGACGCGCCGGGCTGGCGGCTGACGCCCTCGCGGTCGAAGCCGGCGTCCAGTAGCGCAGTGGCGGCGTCCTGGCCTGCCGATGGGTGTTCGAACAGCGCGACGATGCTCTTGCGGGTGGGTCGATCGCTCATGACCCCTAATATAGCGCCGCTCATGCGGATCACCTGAGTGATAAGCCCCGTTGGTGGCAGCGTGCCATTATGGCGCTTGTGAGCAGCCCTGCTCGTTCAACGCGCCGCGGCGCGCTGACGCTGATGGTCGGCACGCTCGCCAGCCGCGTCTCCGGGCTCATGCGCAACTCGCTGCTGGCGCAGTTCTTCCCGACCACCGTCATCGACGCGTTCGTCACGGCCTTCAAGGTTCCCAACCTGTTCAGGGAGCTGCTGGCGGAGGGCGCGCTCACCAACTCGTTCATCCCCGTGTACAAGAGCCTGGCGCCCGCAGAACAGCGGCGTATGTCCGGCGCGCTGCTGGCGTTGCTGGCGGTGGCCAACGGGGTGCTCATGCTGGCTGCCTTCCTGGCGGCCCCGTTACTGGCCAGGCTGCTGATCTCCGGCGCGGGCAACGTGGACGTGGAGCTCACCACGCGGCTCATCCGCATCGTGTTCCCGTTTCTACCGGCCATCTCGTTCTCGGCCCTGGCCATGGGCATCCTCAACGCAGAGGAGCGCTTCCTCGCGCCGGCGTGGGCGCCTGTGGCCCTCAACGTCGTGACGGTGGCGCTGATGGCGCTGTTCCCTGGCCAGGCGGTCATGCTGGCACTGGCGCACGTGTTCGGGGGGGTGGCGCAGCTCCTCGTGCAGGTGCCGGCGCTGGCGCGAGCGGGGCTGATGCCGCGGCCGAGCTCGCTGTGGCACCCGGCCCTGGGCCAGGTGCTGCTGCTCATGGTGCCGTTCACCTTCACGGCGGGTGGCAGGCAGGTGCTCAACGTGGTGGCGTCCAACGTCATCACGGGCATAGATGCGGGCGCTCAGGGCGCCTTCTACCTGGCAGACCTGTTCCTTAGCCTGCTTCTGGGGCTCTTCAGCATCTCACCCGCGCTGGCGTACTACTCGCGGCTCTCGCAGCATGCGGCCGATAACAGCGACCGGTTCGGGCCCACACTGGCGGAGGGCTTGCGCTTCATAACCTTCCTGACCGTTCCGGCCGGGTTGGCCCTCACGCTTCTGGCGGCGCCGTCCGTTGACGCCGTGTACAACTGGCGCTCCCTGTTCGGTACGTCCATGGACGAAGATCTACGGGCGTTCACCATAGCCGCCACCCTGCCCCTAGGGCTGTCAGTGTTCCCGATCGGCGCGTTCAACCTGCTCGTGCGAGCCTTCTACGTGAGGCGCAGCGTGCGCACTCCGGTGCTCCTCGTCCTCGGTTTCCTTACCCTGCAAGGTGTGCTGTACGTGCTGCTCTCGCGGCCCTACGGCATCGCCGGCATCTCTTGGGCCACGGTCATCGCCGCGTGGGCGCAGTTGCTGGCGGCCGGGTTCCTCGTGGCCCGCCGCGAGCGGTTCGACCTCGGCGACTGGGGGCGCCAGGCCATGCGGGTGTGGCTGGCGAGCCTGGTGGCCGTGGTGCTGGCCCACCTGGCGCTGCAGGCCGTGAACCTGCCCGAAAGCTGGTTCGGGCAGGTGGGCCGGCTGCTGGTAGGCGGAGTGGTCGTGGTTACCGTGTACGCAGGGCTGGGCGCGCTGCTGCGCGTACAGGAGCTGGCTGCCCTCGGCAGGCTCTTCCGGAGGTAGCCGTGAGAGGCCGCCTTCGAGAAGGTAGCAGGTGCGTGACCGCCGGAAGGCAACGGTCACTCCACCATCAGCCAAGACCGACGTGACGCAGGCAGCGGCAAGCCGCCCCTAGGGCGGTAAGGCTCAGACCCGCTTGAACAGAACGGCGGCGTTCTGACCGCCGAAGGCGAAGTTGGTGGAGAGCGCGACGTCTACCTGCTTCTCGCGCGCTTCGTTGGGGATGAAGTCGAGGTCCAGTTCGGGGTCGGGATCGAGGTAGTTGCGCGTCGGCGGCAGCACACCCGTGTACAGGGCCTGCACCGTGGCGATGCCTTCGATGCCGCCGGCCGCGCCCAGGGTGTGGCCCGTCATGCCCTTGGTGGAGGAGACTGGGGGCACCTTGGCGCCGAACACGGCCTTGAAGGCCAGCGTCTCGTTCAGGTCGTTGGCCGGCGTGCTGGTGCCGTGGGCGTTGATGTAGCCCACCTCCTCGGGGTTGAGCTTGGCAGACTTGAGGGCCGCCTCGATGGCCTTGATGGCGCCGCGGCCGCCGGGGGCGGGAGCCGTGATGTGGTGCGCGTCGGCGCTGGAGCCGAAGCCCACGACCTCGGCATATATGCGCGCGCCGCGCGCCTTGGCGTGCTCGTACTCCTCGAGGATGAGGATGCCGGCGCCCTCGCCCGCCACGAAGCCGTCGCGGCTGGCGGTGAACGGGCGGCTGGCCGTCTCAGGGCTGTCGTTGCGGGTGGACAGCGCCTTCATGACGGCGAAGCCGCCGATGCCCATGGAGGTGATCGGGGCCTCGGTGCCGCCGGCGAACACGATGTCGGCGTCGTCCTGCTGGATCATGCGCCACGCCTCACCGATGTTGCTGGAGCCAGTGGCGCAGGCCGTGACCACGCTGGACGACGGGCCGGTCAGGCCGAAGCGCATGGCTACGTGACCGCTGGCCATGTTGGCGATCAGCATGGGGATGAAGAAGGGGCTCATGCGCATGGCACCGCGCTCGAAGCGGATGCCGGACTGATCCTCCCACGTGCCCAGGCCGCCGATGCCCGAGCCGACGCTGGTGCCCGTGCGGTCGCCGGCGACCTCCTCGGGGGTCAGGCCGGCGTCCTTGAGGGCCAGATCGGCCCCGATGAGCGCGAAGTGCACGAAGCGGTCGAGGCGCTTGGCCTCCTTGCGCTCGATGAAATCCTCGACGTTCACGTCGACCTCGCCGGCGATCTTGACCGACAGGTCGGACGCGTCGAAGTTGGTGATGCGGCGGATGCCGTTACGCGCCTCGTGCTGGGCAGCGAGGAACTCTTCGGCGCCGACGCCGATGGGCGTCACTGGCCCCAACCCGGTGACTACGACTCGTCTCATACAGACCTAGGATACCGGCCGAGGTGAGAATCGGCGGTCTTTCGTCACCCGTGAGGGTGTGAGGGTTACTGCTTCTCGCTGATGAACTTGACGGCGTCGCCGACCGTGCGGATGCCTTCGGCCTCTTCGTCAGAGATCTCGACGCCGAACTCGTCTTCGAGACCCATGATCAGTTCCACCACGTCGAGCGAGTCGGCGCCGAGGTCTTCCATGAAGCGGGACTCGTCGGTGATGTCGCCCGGGTCGGCGTCGAGCTTGTCGGCTACGACTTCCTTTATCTTCTCGAGTATCTCGTGCTCGTCCACGACTTTCCTCCTAGGCAGCGCGCCCTGTTTTTCACGCTGGTTTGAAGTTTGGCAGATTGTAGCACGGGGGATTTGCGTTTCTCACAGCCTTTTCAAGGCTGTTCGCGGCACCGTGTACAGATGCTTTCTGCCCTCGCCCAAGCTACGTACAAGCTGGCGGGCCCTGCAAACATTAATGCATGACCATGCCACCGTCAACTGCCACGGTCTGACCGTTCACGTAACCAGCTTCCACACTGGCCAGGAACGCCACCACGGCGGCCACGTCTTCGGGCGCGCCGAAGCGGCCGGCGGGGATCTGCGCGAGGTAGGACTGCTTGAGTTCCGGGCTGAGAGACGCGGTCATGTCGGACTCTATGAAGCCGGGCGCCACGGCGTTGACGGTGACACCCTTGCCCGCGTACTCGGTGGCCAGCGCCTTCGTGAGCCCGATGACGCCGGCCTTCGAAGAGATGTAGTTGGCCTGGCCGGCGTTGCCGCGCAGCGCCACCACGGAGGTGAGGTTGATGATGCGGCCCGTGCCGCTCTTGAGCATGCCGCGGAGGGCGGCACGCGCGAGGTAGAAGGCGCTGCTCAGGTTGGTGGTCAGAACGGCGTTCCAGTCGTCGTCCTTCATGCGCAGCACGAGGCCGTCGCGGGTGATGCCGGCGTTGTTGACCAGCACGTCGATAGCCCCGAAGTGGTCCGTGACGCTCTTGATGAGCGCCTGGCAGGCGGCGGCGTCGGAGACGTCGGCGCCGAACGCCTGCGCGTCGCCACCCGCGGCGCGGATACCTGCCACCACCTCCTCGGCGGGGCCGGCCGAGCTCACGTAGTGCACGGCCACTTTGTAGCCCTGCCGGCCGAACTGTTCGGCCATGGCGCGGCCCAGGCCGCGGCTCGAGCCGGTCACGAGGACCACGCGCGGGTCTGCGTTAGTGCTGCTCATAAGGTTGCCCTCCTGCGGGTCTATTCTTGCAAGGCTGCCGTGAGAGTCGCGGGGGAGTCCACCGCCGCGGCGTTGGCGCCAGGCAGGATGCGCCCCACCAGCCCGGTGAGCACGTTGCCCGCACCGAACTCGACGAAGCGGGTGGCGCCTAGGCCATGAAGCTTCTGCACGCACTCCACCCAGCGCACGCTGGCGGTGACCTGCTGGCTCAGCAGCTCGGGAGCGGTGTCGGCGGCCGGGAGCGGCTCGGCGGTGACGTTGCAGACGATCGTGAACGCCGGCTGGGCGAAGGTGGTAGCGCGGAGGTCTTGCGCGAGCTTCTCGGCGGCGGGCCGCATGAGCGAGCAGTGGAAGGGCGCGCTTACCTTGAGCGGGATGACGCGCCCGCCGCGCTCCTTGAGCGCCGCGGCGGCCTTCTCCACCCCTGCAGCGCTGCCCGATATGACGGTCTGGCCCGGTGAGTTGAGGTTGGCCACCTCTACCACCTCGCCCTGAGCCGTAAGGTCGGCCAGCACCTCGCCTAAAGGTCCATCGTCCAGCTTGAGCACGGCTGCCATGGCGCCCTGCCCCTCTGGCACGGCCTCCTGCATGTAGCTGCCGCGCCGGCGCACCAGGCGCACGGCGTCGGTCACGGAGAGCGACCCTGCGGCCACGTGCGCGGTGTACTCACCCAGGCTGTGGCCTGCCCCGAACACGGCAGGCTGACCGCCCGCCTCGAGCCAGGCCGCATACGCGGCGGCGCCCGCGGCCACGAGGGCCGGCTGCTGGTTGGCCGTCAGCTGCAGCTCTTCTGCCGGGCCCTCCCACATGAGCTTGAGCAGGCTCGGCAGCGCCGCCTCGGCCTCGTCCAGCACACGCCTGGCCGCCGGAGACGCCTCGTACAGCTCGCGCGCCATGCCTACCTTCTGCGAGCCCTGGCCGGGGAAGAGGGCGGCTAGGCGCGCGTTTTTCACTTAGGACCCCAGGTGAGCACCGAGGCGGCCCAGGTGAGGCCGGCGCCGAACGACACCAGCAGCAGGTTGTCCCCAGCCTGTATGCGGCCGCCGTCGAGGGCGTGCTGGATGGCCAGCGGGATGCTGGCCGTAGAGTTGTTGCCGTACTCGTCGACCGTGACGATGACGCGCTCGGGCGCCAGGTTGAGGCGTTCGCGGGCGGCCTCGATTATGCGCAGGTTGGCCTGGTGGGGTACGAAGAGCGAGATGTCGTCCGACACCAGGCCGGCCTTCTCCACGGCCTCGATGGTGGCGGTGTTCATGACGCGCACCGCGAACTTGTAGACCTCGCGACCGTTCATGTAGAGGTCGTCGCTCAGAGGCTCGCCGTTGGGCAGGCAGCGCCCCACGGCCTTGCGGTGCAGGTGCTGCGCCCCGCCGCCATCGGCGCCCATGACCATAGACCTGATACCGAACCCTTCGGGCACGGCTTCCACGATGGCCGCGCCGGCGCCGTCGCCGAACAGCACGGCGGTGCTGCGGTCGTCCCAGTTGACGATCTTGGTGAGCGCCTCGGCGCCGATGGCGAGAACGCGCTTGTTCTGCCCGGACTCGACCAGGCTCTTGGCGATGCCCAACGCGTAGATCCAGCCGGGGCAGGCGGCCAGCAGGTCGAACGCTCCGGCGTTAAGCCTGAAACGGTCCTGCACCAGCGCGGCCGTGGCCGGGAACAGGGCGTCGGGGGTGTTGGTGGCGATGATGACCATGTCGACGCCCGCCAGGGCGTCGTCGCCGTGGCGCGCCAGCAGGTCCTCCACCGCGCGGAACGCCAGGTCGCTGGTGAACTCGTCATCGGCGGCCACGTGCCGGCGCTTGATGCCGGTGCGAGTGGTGATCCACTCGTCGGAGGTGTCCATGATCTTCTCGAGGTCGAAGTTCGAGACGATCTTCTGTGGAGCGTAGGCGCCAAGGGCCGTGATGCCGGCGGTGGGCTTGCTAAAGGGTTGGGTCACGCGTCAGTCCTGCCTCTTAGGTCGGTGGCCAGGCTGCCGCGCATTCGCGGCTGTGCCGGAAAGAGAAAGGCGGCCACGCGGCCGCCCTGAGTGGCCTTAACTTCCAGGCCGATGATCCGTGCTGCTGCGCGTGCGAGTGGCGTAACCGGGGCCATCCGCGCGCTGAAGGCCTCTCTCAGGCCTCGGCGATCACCTGACGACCATCGTAGGTGCCGCACTCCGGGCACACGACGTGAGGCGGCTTCATGCTCTTGCACTGCGGGCAGGCCACCAGCGTGGGCGCGGTCAGCGCGTCATGCGCACGGCGGGAGTCGCGGCGCGAGCTCGAGGTGCGCTTCTTGGGTACGGGATGCTTGGCCATCTTGATGAATCTCCTTCTAGTGGGCCTGAGGCTCAGGCGTTAAGGTCGATGTCTCTCAGCGCCTCGAACGGCGACGCGGTCTTAAGCTCCTCCAGCTTAGCTACAGGAGCGAGTTCGGGGTGCTCGTTAAGGTTGACGCCGTCCTCGTTCAGGCCCAGGCAGTTGTCTTTGCAGAGAGCCGTTATGGGCTGCTCGATGGCGAGCATCTGCGTGATGAACGAGGCGAAGTCCACCTGTGGCGCGCCGAATACTAGCACGTCTTCCTTACCGTCCTCGTCGAACTGGTCTAGCTCCAAGGGGTGGTCGGAGGGGCGGTACTTCATGGGGTACACGAACGACGTCTTGATGTCGATGTCTACGTCGGTCAGGCAGCGGCGGCATTCGAGCACGGTGGTGCCCCGAGCGGAGCCTTCCAGCACGAAGTCGTCGTCGCCACCGGTGTTCACCACCAGCAGGCGCCACTTTATGGGTCCACGGAGGCGTATGCCGTCGGCGTCCAGCAGCTCGGTGTCGGGATCCAACAGCCCCTCACCCTGCACGTCGAGCGCTGCGCCCGGGCTGTGCGTGAGTAGGGAGGACAGGTTGAGAGTCGCGTCACTACGAGACAGCATCCCTTAAAGGTAAAGGTTCAAGGCTAGTTCTGTCAATGAGTAACGGCACGAAGGGGCGGCCTAGCGTGGTCGCCGGCGGGTCGGCTGGGC
>JBIQNJ010000018.1:0-42591 GCA_044462445.1 Truepera radiovictrix
GCGGACTCCCGCCCATAGATGCGCTACGAAGCGCAGCCACAGCGACCTTCGCACGCCGAGCTACACACACGCTGCCGGTCGCAATCTACGTACCGCTAGACGCCTGGGAAGTGGAGTACCAGAGGTTCGCAATTACGCTCGACCTGACGACCTACGCGCCCACGGTCCACGACGCCGCGACGTCGCTAAACCGCTTGGTCAAGGCACTTCGAGCAGGTGAAGCTTAACGCGCAGCGTTCCCGGGCCTAGGGCAGAAACCATTTCCCGCCAGTGGTTTTCTACCAGCGGTAATGCCGAATATGCTCCCCACGCTCGGCGATCTCACTCATCGACTGAATACCCACCTCTATATGCCTGTCGGTGTGCTCCTTGAACACGGCCTTGGCCGACGCCTTGGTCTTGATGCCACCGGGCCGGAGCGGCAGGTCGGACACGAGTAGCAGGGCGCCGATGGGCACCTTGCTGGCGAAGCCTACCGAGAACAGCGTGGCCGTCTCCATGTCTATGCCCAGCGCGCGCTCCTCGTAGAGTTGCTGCTTGAACTTCTCGTCGAACTCCCAGAAGCGGTAATCGGTGGAGTGAACCACGCCCGTGCGGTAGTCCAGGCCGTTCTCGACGATTATCTGCGAGACGAACTTCTGCACCTTGAACGTGGGCAGCGCCGGCACCTGCGGCGGCATGAAGTGCTTGGAGGCGCCCTCGTCGCGGATGGCGGCCGTGGGCAGCACGAAGTCGCCTATCTGTAGCGAACGGTGCAGGCCGCCGCACATGCCCAGGAACAGCACGGCCTTAGGGTCGGCGGTGGCGAGGACCTCGATGATCAACGCCGCCACCGGCGAGCCCACGGAGAAGTTGATGATGGATACGCCCAGTTTCTTGCTGTGCCGCGCCATCATGGCCGAACCGCGGGTGGTTACCACGTCGTCAGACATGCCCTCAAACCGCTCCAGGTAGTACTGGAAGTTGGTCAACAGCACCTGCTTCTGCATCTCCTCGGGCGCGGCGCCCGTGTAGCGCTCAAGGATCTCGCGGCCGATAGCCCATTTCTTCGGGTTGTTGTAGATGAGGTTGCGGTTTATGTGGGGCGTGCTCTCGCCGCGCTCGACCGGCGCTGTGGGCTGGCCCCCCTTGGGGCGTTCCAGGTCGGTCAACGACCCTGCGCCCTGCGGTTCCGTCTGCATGTCTTCGTTCTCCATGCAACATGATAGCGGTAGCCGCGCTGGCGCTGCTCGTTAACCGTCCCTGAACCTACGCCGAGAATGACAGTCTTGTGACAATTCTCCCAAGGAGCAGGCCGATAATGCGTGCTGCGCGGGTGAGCCGCAGGCACGTGCTGCCTTCGCGACGCGAAAGCGCTGCCAAACACACACGAAAAGCCCGAACGGCCACCCAAGAAGGAGACCCCATGAAGCTACGCAGAGTTGCATTCGCCTTGCTGACCGCCGCGTTCCTGCTCGTTCCGCAAGCCGCCGCCCAGCGCATCATCTCGCTGGCCGGTGAAGTCACCGAGATCATCTTCGCCCTCGGCGCAGAAGACCAGTTGGTGGCGGTTGACGCCACCTCCAACTACCCGGCCGCCGCCGCCGAGCTGCCCAACGTGGGCTTCTACGGTCGCCTCTCGGCCGAAGCGCTCATGGCCTTCGAGCCCACCCTCATCATCGCCAACAACCAGGCCGGCCCCGCCGAAACCCTCGAGCAGCTCGAAGCCGCCGGCGTGCAGGTCGTGCACGTGGGCAGTGAAGTATCGCTCGAAACCCCGGTCGAGAACATCCGCCTCGTTGCCGAGCTGGTCGGCGCTCAGGAGCAGGGCGAGCAGCTGGTGGCCGAACTCACCGCCAAGCTCGAAGCTGCCAGCGCCCGCGGCGCCGAGCTGAACCCGACCCCGCGCGTGCTCTTCCTCTACCTCGGCAGCACCACCATGCAGTTCGCCGGCGGCGCCAACACCGCCTCGAACGTCATGATCGAGGCCGCAGGCGGTATCGACGTAGGCGCCGAGATCGGCTTCGTGGGCAACGTGCCGTTCACCCCTGAGGCCATCGTGGCCGCCGCGCCCGACGTGATCATCGTCACCGACCGCGGTATCAACGTTATGGGCAGCACGGACGCCGTGCTGGAGATCCCCGGCGTGAGCGACACCCCGGCTGCGGCCGCAGGTAACGTGATCGTGTTCGAGGATCTCTACTTCCTGGGTCTTGGCCTCAGAAGCGGCGACGCCCTCACCGAGCTGGTCGACTACCTGTACTCGCTGCAATAATCGTCAACCAGTGAGCAGGAAAGAAGGCGTAGAGGTCCCGCGAGGGGCCTCTACGTTTAAGCGCAACGTGTTTCTGGTACTGGCTGCGGTCCTCGTTGCCAGCCTTCTGCTGTCGCTGGGTTGGGGTTCGGTCAGCATCCGGGCAGACCAGATCGTCGGCATACTGCTGGACCGGGCAGGCATCGACACCGCCATCGAGTTCACCCAGCAGCAGAACGCAGTGCTGTGGAACATCCGCCTGCCGCGCGTGCTCATGGGCGTGCTCGTGGGGGCCGCGCTCGCGCTGGCCGGCGCCGCCCTCCAGGTGGGCTTTCGCAACCAGCTGGCCGACCCAACGCTGCTAGGCATGAGCGGGGCGGCCACGGTCGGCGTAGCCTTGGCGTATATCGTCGGGTCGGTGAGCCTCGGCCGCTGGGCACTGCCGCTGTTCGCGGTCATAGGCGCCCTGCTCAGCGCGTACTGGCTCATGCGCTTCTCGTGGCGCCATGGACGCTCCGACCGGCTGACGCTCGTGCTGGCCGGGGTGGCGCTGCAGCTCTTCCTGGCGGGCGTAGCCACGTTGCTGGTCAACGCCTTTCGCGTGCCAGGCATGCCAGACGCCAGCGTTCTGACCATGGGCGGTCTGGCCACCACCTTCTGGCGCGATGTCTACGTGGCAGCGCCCGTGGTGCTCATAGCTACCGCGGTCCTCTGGCGCATGGCTCCGGTACTCAACATCCTGCTGCTGGGCGAGGGCACCTCGCAGGCGCTCGGGGTGAGGGTCGGAGCCACTCTCGTCTACATCGTCGCTCTGGCCGGGGTGCTCACCGGCACGGTCGTCGGTTACAGCGGCACGGTCGCGTTCGTAGGGTTGATAGTGCCGTACTTCATGCGTCTGCTGCTGGGCGACGACCATCGCACGCTGCTACCGGCCGCGCTGCTGGGCGGCGCGATCCTGGTGACGGTCGGCGACGCGCTGGCTCGCAACGTCATAGCGCCCATGGAGATGCCACTGGGAGTGCTGATGACCGTGGTGGGCGGTCCACTCTTCTTCTGGCTGATAGGACGCGGCCGCAGCGTCGGGCGCTGGTAGGCGCGCGTCCCTAACGAGTCGAGAAGCAACCGCTCGTAGGCATGCCGGCGCCATATAGCGCCCTTACCAGCGCAGGTTAACCGTTTAACCGAACAACGACCCGCCGCTGGGTTCGAACCTTGCGCTGAAGTGCCGCAGGACGGCCGGCGAGTACACCATCTTCATGCCGCGGATGCTCTCCTTCATGGCGGCGACGCGTAGTAGCACCTCGGCCAGGTAGTCCACGTGGCTCTGGGTGTACATGCGGCGCGGGAACGCCAGCCGCACCAGCTCCAGCGCCGAACATGACCGAGCCGATCTCCACGGACCGCACACCGCCTACCAGGTAGAGCGCACACGAGAGGGCCCATGCCGGGTACTCCTGCCAGGGGATGTGCGAGAGCAGCCTACCCGCATCCAGGTACACGGCGTGGCCGCCGGTGGGCTGGATTATAGGGATGCCCGCCGCCACCAGTCTCTCGCCCAGGTACTCGATGCTGCGGAGGCGGTAGTGCAGGTAGGGCTCCTCCAGAGCCTCCTCGAAACCTACCGCCAGCGCCTCAAGGTCGTAACCGGCCAGGCCGCCATAGGTCGGGAAGCCTTCCGTGAGGATGAGCATGGAGCGCGCCTTCTCCGCCAGGGCGTCGTCGTTGAACCCCAGGAAGCCGCCGATGTTGGCCATGCCGTCCTTCTTGGCGCTCATGGTGGCCCCGTCCACGTAGGAGAACATCTCCTGCGCGATCTCGCGCGGCGTCCTGCCGGCGTACCCCTCCTCGCGCAGCTTGATGAAGTAGGCGTTCTCGGCGTAGCGGCAGCAGTCCATGAACAGGGGCACACCGAACTCGCGGCACACGCTACTTACCTGCCGGATGTTGACCATCGATACGGGCTGACCGCCGCCCGAGTTGTTGGTGACGGTGAGGATAACCAGCGGCACGTTGCCGCGCTGCTGCTGCAGTACCTGCCTGAGCGCCTCTACGTCCATGTTGCCCTTGAAGGGGTGGATGGTGGCGGGCTGCCGGCCTTCAGGGATGGGCAGGTCCAGCGCCGTGGCACCCACCGCCTCGACGTTGGCGCGCGTGGTGTCGAAGTGGGTGTTGCTGGGCACGACGTTGCCCGGCTGCAGAGCTACCCCAGCCAGGATGCGCTCGGCCGCACGCCCCTGGTGCGTCGGCAGTATGTGCTTTAGGCCGGTGATGGCCTGCAGCGTGCGCTCGAAGCGGTAGAAAGACGGGCTGCCCGCGTAGCTCTCGTTGCCGCGCATGATGCCCGCCCACTGCTCGCTGGACATGGCGCCCGTGCCTGAGTCAGTTAACAGGTCTATCAGCACGTCGTCAGAGTGCAGGTTGAACACGTTGTAGCCGGCGGCCGCCAGCGCCTCCTCGCGCTGCGCACGCGTGGTGAAGCGGATGGGCTCGACGACCTTGATCCGGAAGGGCTCGATTATGGTGTTGAAGGGAACGTCGGCTAAAGACATGGTTCCTCCGGAGCACACGCCGCAGCCCGTTGGCCACGAGCAGGCCCCCTAAGTTGAACGTTGCACCGAGTCTACCCCCGTGCGAGGGCGCCGCGACCGGCCTGATAGCGGTATATGAGAGTCACGCCGCGCACCAGCATGAGCACGATCATGCCCCACCACACGCCCATGAGCCCCCACCCCAGGGGTACAACGAGCAGGAGAACGGAGGCGGCCACGAGGGCCGCCACCAGCATGGCCCGCGCCAGGAAGCCGAACTGCTCTGCTCCCATGAACACGCCGTCGAGCACGAACACCACCGCGTTGAGCGGCTGCATGACCACGATGAACACGTACACGGCGTCGAGCGTCTGAACCACGGACTGGTCGCTCGTGAACAACCCCACCAGCAGCGGCTTGGCCAGCAAGAACAGCCCACCTTGAACGAAGCCGAGACCGAAGCCCCAGGCCAGCACCCTGTCTGCCACACGCCTGGCCCCACCGGGAGCGCTCCTGCCGACCTCCGTGGCAATGAGCGCTTGAGCGGCCACCGCCAGCGAGTCGACCGTGAGTGCGAGGAACAGCCATAGCTGCGAGGCCACCTGGTGAGCGGCCACCTCCACCACGCCCACGCGCGCTGCGATAGCCGTAGCCAGGGTCAGCGTGCCGACGAGGCTGCTCGTGCGCAGCAGCATGTCTCCGCCGACCCGCATGAAGGGTGCCAGCTCGCGCCAGGTCGGCAGGGTGCGGGGTACGGCAACGCGCTGCGGGCCGCGCACCAGGCCGAGCACGAAGGCGCCCGCACCTACCCATTGGGCGATGACCGTGGCCCACGCCGCACCCGCCAGCCCCCAGCCGAACCCGAAGATGAACAGCGGGTCCAGCACGAGGTTGACGACGTTCAGCAACAGGGCGAACTTCAGTGGACTCCTGGTGTCCAGGAAACCGCGATAGGCCCCGTTACCCGCAGTGATAAGCAGCAGCGCCGGCCCAGCGAAAGCCCTTATGCGCAGGTACGTGAGCGCATCGCCCATCAGCTCCGGCGCCGTACCCATCGCCTGCAGCAGCGGCACGGCCAACACCTGAAGCGCCACCAGCGCGGCGGCCCCTGCACCCAGGGCAAGAACGAACGCGTGCGCCACCACTGTCTCCGCCGCGCGTCTGTCGCCCCGCCCCAGCGCGCGGCCGACCATCGGGGTGGTGCCGTACGCCAGGAAGTTGAAGACCATGAACACCATGCCGAACAGCGCCGTGTTCACACCGAGCGCCGCCAGCGGGGCTGCGCCCAAGCGGCCCACGAACGCCGTGTCTACGAGCGACACGAGCGGGTCTGTAGCCAGGGTCGCCAGGGCCGGCAATGCCAGGCCGGCGATGGTGCGGTTAAGGCTGCGCGTTGGATGGAGTACGGACAGCGCCGGCGCCTCTAGCCCAGGAACTGCTCGATACGCGCAAGGGCCTCACGCACGTTTTCCAGGCTCGTGGCGTAACTCAGCCGCACGCGTCCGGGAGCCAGGAAGTCGGTACCCGGCACCACACCTACACGCGCCTCCTCCAACAGCCGGATGGCCGCCTTCTCTTCGTCCGGGTCTATGGAGGTCACATCTGCCATGACGTAGAACGCTCCCTGGGGTCTGGGGGTGGCGAGGCCCAGGCGGTTCAGGCCGTCCACCAGAACGTCGCGGCGCTCCTTGTAGGCGGCCCTGGTCTCGGCCTGGAACGCGGCCGTCTTCTCCACCTCGTTCAGGGCCGCGACCGTGGCGTGCTGCGCCAACGCGTTGGCGTTACTGGTCGATTGCCCCTGCAGGCGGTTCATGGCGCCGATCAGCGGCTTCGGGCCGGCGGCGAAGCCGATGCGCCAACCCGTGAGCGCGTACCCCTTGCTGGCGCCGTGGATGATGAGCGTGCGCTCGGGCGCGAAGGTGGCAGCCGTCACGAACTGCCCCTCGTACACGAGGTGCTCGTAGAGGTCGTCCGCGAAGAGCCACAGGTCGAACTCGCGCGCCAGCTCCGCGAACCCCTGGATGAGCTCCGGTGGGTACACCGCACCCGTGGGGTTGGAAGGCGAGTTGACGACCAGGACCTTGGTCCGTGGCGTGATGGCAGCCCTCACGGCGGCCAGGTCGGGCACGAACCCCGCGTCGGCCGGGGCCGTGACGACCACCGGCACTCCACCGGCAAGCTCCACCTGCGCGGGGTAGCTCACCCAGAAAGGCGCGATGAGCACCACCTCGTCGCCCGGGTCGAGCACGGAGAAGAAGCCGTTGTACAGCACCTGTTTGCCCCCGGTGCTGATCATGATCTGGTCAGGGGCGTAGTCCAGGCCGTTCTCGCGCTTGAACTTGGCAGCTACGGCCTTGCGCAGTTCCGGCGTTCCCTCCGGGGCCGTGTACTTCGTGAGGCCCAGGTCTATCGCTTCGCGGGCGGCCTGCAGCACGTGCGGGGGCGGCAGGAAGTCCGGTTCGCCCGCCGTCATGGCGACCACGTTCACGCCCTGCTGCGCCAGCTCCTTGGCGCGGTTGGAGAACGCCAGCGTCGACGATGCCTTGAGCCCCTGAACCAACCGCGAGAGCGACGTGCTCATCAGTCGAGCAGCTCGTTGGCCTCGAAGAAGATGTCGATCTCGCGCACCGCGGTCTCGGGCGCGTCGGAGCCGTGCGCCACGTTCTCGTCGATGGTGGTGGCGAGGTCGCCGCGCACGGTGCCGGGGGCGGCAGCGGCAGGGTTGGTGGCGCCCATCATGTTGCGCCAAGCGCCGATGGCGCCCTCACCCTCGAGCACCATGGCCACCACAGGACCGGAGGTGATGAAGCCCACGAGGCCCTCGAAGAAGGGCTTGCCCTTGTGCTCGCCGTAGTGGCGCTCGGCCAGCTCGCGGGAGATGAGCATCTGCTTGAGGCCCACGATGCGGAGGCCCTTGGACTCGATGCGGGAGATGAGGTTGCCGACTAGCCCGCGCTTGACGCCGTCGGGCTTTACCATCGCGAAGGTACGTTCAGTAGCCATATCGGCGCGAGTCTACCACGCGTCAGAGGCGCCTTCGGGGCGGCGTTAAGGCGGGCCGGCTGGTGTAGACGCACCGGCCACGAGCGTGCGCGGTCAGGTATGGGAGAGGGCTAGCCTACGGCAACGGCACCTGAACACCGAGCTGCGCTAGGTGGTTAAGGTCGTGGGCGGCCAGGTAGCGCACCATGAAGTCGACGCTCTCGAAACCGCGTTCCGGGTGGTACCCCTCGGCCAGCCAGTCCTGCATAGAGAGCGAGGCCAAGAGGGCGAGCGTCCAGGCCCTTTGGGCTCTGAACGCCTCCAGCGCCAGGGCCGCGTCCAGGCGGGCGTAACGCTGCGACCACACGTCCTGGTCGAACAGTTGCAGCTCGACGCCAGGCGCGGCCACGGTCTGCCGTATGCGCCAACCGAACGCCAGCTCTACGTCTGCCAGGTGGGCCATCACCTGCTTGGTGTTCCACTTGCCCGGCGCGTAAGGCGTCTCCAGCGCGTCCTCGGTCATGAGCTCGAAGAGCTCGTTCAGGTACGACGGCGTGGCCTGCAGCACCTCGATGGGGTCGCGGCCGGCCAGGCGGTCGTCTGGGGTCAGGTTGGGGTAGCTCATCGCCGCCCACTGTAGCCGATGAGCTTCAGCGCCTACGCCTCGTGGGCGGGAACGACCAGCAGCCCCTTAACGTACACCTGCTGGAAGGCCGCCACGACCGCCGGGTCGAACTGCGTTCCCGTGTGCCGGAGTATCTCTTGCGCAGCCTCGTCCTGGGTCACTGCCTTGCGGTGCGAGCTGTCGTGCGTGAGCGCGTCGAAGGCGTCTGCCACGGCCAGGATGCGGGCCTCGAGCGGGATGTTCTCGCCGCTCAGACCGTTGGGGTAACCGGCGCCGTCCCAGCGCTCGTGATGGGTGAGAGCGATCTGCTCCGCCAGGCGGATGAGAGGCGACCTACTGCCCGATAACAGCTCCGCACCGGCCTTGGCATGACCTTTCACCACGGCGAACTCCTCGGGCGTGAGCTTGCCCGGCTTCATGAGGATGCCGTCGGGGATGGTGATCTTGCCGACGTCGTGCAGGCGGGCGGCCCGCAGCAGCATCTCCACCCGGTCGCGCGGCATACCCATCTCCTGGGCGATGACCCCGCTCAGGTGCGCCACGCGCCAGGTGTGCTGGCCGGTGTCGTCGTCACGGTACTCGGCTGCGCGTGCCAGGCGCACAAGCATCTCCAGCTGGCTGTGCTCCAGCTCCTGCGTGCGGCGCTTGACGGCCGACTCCAGGCGCTCGTTGTGACGTTGGAGCTCCAGTTGCAGCTTGCGGCTTTCGAGCAGGTTGCGTATGCGCAGGCGCGCCTCGCTGGGGTTCACCGGCTTCGTCAGGAAGTCCTTGGCGCCGCTGGCAAGAGCCGTCTCGCGCAGCTCCTGGCGGTCATCGCCCGTGACCATGAGCACGGGGAAGGCCTCCGGCAGAACGGGGGCCAGGTCCTCCAGCACCCCGAGGCCGTCGCGGCGCGGCATATGGAAGTCGAGCACCAGCAGGTCGGGTCTGAGCTGTTCGAACTCGGCCGCGGCCATCAGCGGCTCATCACATGTGTGCACGTTCCTGTAGCCGGCCTGAACCAACATGCTCTTCATCATCACCAGGCTGGCCTGCTCGTCGTCGACGAGGAGGATGCGCATGGCAGCCAAGGCTGCGCTCGGCGCGTCGGTTCCGCGAGTGGTAATGGTTGTGGTCACCTTGCTCCCCTTCCTCCGGTCCCCGGCCGAAGCGGCGCCCTCCAGTGGTAGGCACGCCTATAGCTGGAACTGATGCTATGCGGGAGAGGCTTACAGGTCTCTTACGGGGAAAGAGGAACGAGCCTGAGCTGCCGCCAAGGCCCATGCACAACGATGCGGGCCGCGCCCTTGAAGGAGGCGCGGCCCGCACACGAACGAACGGCCCGGCGCTACAGCCCGGCTACGAGGGTCTGGCTCACACGCAACAGGTCGTGCCACAGCCCCGGGAACAGGCCGAACAGCACCGTGCCTACGAGGGCGAAGCCGATGGCCACGTTGGTGGCAGTGGACCTGAGCCTGGGCGGCTCGTACTCGCTCTCGCGGAAGTACATGTAGCCGATTATGCGGAAGTAGTACACGAGAGCCACGACGCTGGTGAGGATGCCCAGAACGCCCAGCCAGATCCAGCCCGCCTCGATGACGGCCTGGAACACGAGGACCTTACCGGCGAAGCCAGCGAGCGGCGGGATGCCGCCGAGGCTCAGCAAGAAGAAGGTGAGGGCGGCAGCCAACCAGGGGCGTTTGCGGCCGAGGCCGGCGAAGCGCTCCAGGTCGTCTCCCCTGTCGTTGGCATCGGTCATGAGGGAGAGCACGGCGAAGGCACCCGCGTTCATGAGCGCATAGGCCGTGAGGTAGAAGGCCGCCGCCGCCGTGCCGCCGTTGTCGGGTGCCAGCAGGGCCAGACCGAGGTAGCCGGCGTGGGCCACGGCAGAGTACGCCAGGATGCGCTTCACGCCGCGCTGCATGAGCGCGCTGAAGTTGCCGATGATGAGGGTGGCGGCAACCATGATGGCTAACGCTAGGAGGACCCAGGCACCAAGCTGTGGGAAGACGGTGCCGATGACGCGGAGCAGGGCGGCGAAGGCAGCCACCTTGATGACGACGCTCATGAAGGTGACGACCGGAGTGGGCGCACCCGTGTACACGTCCGGCGCCCACTGGTGGAACGGCGCCATAGCCGCCTTGAAGCCGAGGCCCACGAGCACGAGGCCGCCGCCCAGGGTGGCGAGCAGGGTGAGCTGACCAGCCGCGAGGGCCTGCGAGAGCCCCTCGTAGACGAAGGTGCCGCCCGCGCCGTACAGCAGCGCTATGCCGTAGATGAGCATGGCCGAGCCGAAGGCGCCGAGCAGGAAGTACTTCATGCCCGCCTCTTCCGACTGCCTGTCACCCGTGCGCCACGCGGATAGCGCGTACACAGGCAGGCTCATGATCTCGAGACCCAGCACCAGCGTTATCAGGTCGCCGGCCGAGGCCATGACGATGGCGCCCAGCGCCGACAGCAGCATGAGCGGGTAGTACTCGGGGCGTTCGAGGTCCTGCCTCCGCAACTGGTCGAAGCTTACGAGGATGGCGAGGGCCGTACCCAGAAGGATGATGAACGTGAAGCCGAGCGCGGCGGTGTCGCCGTAGTAGCGCAGTCCGAAGCTGGCCACCGAATCGCTGGGCTGCAGGAAGCGCGACAGCGCGAAGAGGAACGCCGTACCCACGCCGATGAGCGACGCGATAGCCACATGCCGCGAGTCCTTGTGGAACAGTCCGAAGAACAGGGCGGCGACGGCGGTGATCAGCAGGGTGAGCGCCGGTGCCAGGGTGCTCCAGTCGATGTCTAGTACCGGTGGGAAGGTCACCGCTCACCTCCGGGCACTGCCGCAAGCATCTGCGTGTCGGCCGTGGCCGCCTGCGCCAGCCGGTCCATCTGCAGGGTCACCAGCGAGGCCTGCTGCTCTATCTGGCGCAACTGCGGAGCGGGCGCTATGCCCAGCCACAGCACGCCGGCCACGAACGGCACCAGCACGTAGAGTTCCAGCGCGCTGAGGTCGCGGGTGGGCACGGTGGTCGGCCCTTGGAACAGCTTCTGGAAGAGGTTCACCCCGTACACGCCGGCGGCTATAACGGCCAGCGTAGCGAAGCCGGCCGCCCAGGCACTCGTCTGGAACGCACCCAGCAACGCCATGAACTCGCCGGGGAAGTTGGAGAGCCCGGGCACGCCTATGTAGGCGAAGATCATGAACAGAGACACAGCCGCCAGGGCAGGGGCGCTCTTGGCCAGGCCGCCGTAGTCGCGCAGCATGAAGCTGCGGCGGCGGTGGTACAGCATGCCGGCCACCAGGAACAGCGCGCCGGTCGAGACCATCTGCGCCGCCAGGAAGTAGATGGCACCGCTGAGGCCGGCGATGTGCAGGCCGAAGAGCCCCACACCGATTATGCCCATGTGCGAGAGCGAGCCGTACGCCAGGAAGCGCTTGAGGTGCTGTTGGCCGATGGCGGCTAAGGCGCCGTACACGGCTGTGACGGCCGAGAGGATGAGCAGTATCGGGGCCACGCGCTCTGCACCCGCCGGCAGCAGGGGCAGCGCCCAGGCGAAGAAGCCGAAGGCGCCCACCTTGTACAGCGAGCCCAGCACATCTGCTGCGCCGGAGTGGTGGTTCTGCTCGTTCAGGTCGATGAGCCACGAGTGCAGCGGCCATAGCGGCAGCTTGACCGCCATGCCGATGGCCATGCCTACGAACAGCCAGGTCTGAACGCTTGCCGAGAGCGCCGGAGTGGCGATCATCAGGTCGGTGATGTGGAAGCTGGCCGCCCCAGACAGCGCCTTGAGCGAGAGGATGCTTATGAGCATCAGGAACGAGCCGGCGACCGCGTACACCAGGTACTTGGTGGCCGCCTCCCGCCGCTTGTCGCCACCGAACAGGCCCAGTAGCAGCAGGCCTGGGATGAGCGTGGCTTCCCAGAAGATGTAGAAGACGATCAGGTCTTTGGCGAGGAAGATGCCGTTGAGGCCCGCCTGCGCCAGCAGCAGCAGCACTACGAAGCTGGCCGCGTTCTGCTCCACCCTGGTGGCGGCCACGAGCAGCGTGGGGATCATGACGAGCGCGGCCACCAGCACCAGCACCGGACCGGCGCCGGTGGCGTCCAGCGCGAAGCTCACGCCGATACCGGGCAACCAGGCGGCGTTGAAGGGCTCTGAGCCGGAGAGGAAGAGCGCGAAGGCGAAGGTGCCGACCCCGCCCAAGAACGCCATGCCCCGCACGAACTGCGAGCTGCCGCGGCCCAGGCTAACGAGCAGCGCGACCACGACGGGCAGCAGTATGACGAAGAGCGAGATCATGCGAGCACCCCGATCAGCGCGGCCGCAGCCGCCAGCGCCAGGACTCCCAGCAGCATGGCGAAGGCGTAGGCGCGCACGTAGCCCGACTGCAGCTTGACAAGCACCCTGCCCAGCAGCGGCACCAGCCCGCTGGTACCTGTGAGGCCGCGGTCCAGCACGTCGCGATCGAGCGCGGCCGTACCCTCGGCCATGCCCTCACCCGGGTCGGTGAAGAGAGTGTGGTAAAGCTTGTCGAACCCGAACGCCGAGCGCGAGACCGTGGCCACCGGCATGGCACCGATACGCCGCGATAGCGCGCCCGAGCCGAGCACGTAGACCCAGTAGCCAAGACCGAGTCCCGCAGCCGCCACGACCACCGAACCGAGCAGCAGCAGCCACTCTGCGCTGGCGGACAGGTGCTCGAACTCCACGACCGCCATGACGGGCGCCAGCCACTGCTGTATGAGGTTGGTGGTGAGGAAGGCGGGCAGGCCTAGATAGCCTATGAGCACGCTGCCTACGGCCAGGATGCTGAGGGGAATCGTCATGACGCGCGGCGACTCGTGCGCGTGATCGTACTGGGTCTTACTGCGCGACTCGCCGGCGAACACGAGGTAGTACCAGCGGAACATGTAGAAGGCGGTGATGCCGGCGGTGACCAGCAGCAGGCCGAACAGGACGGGTCCGCCGTAACCACCGAGCGGCAGGCTGGTGAGGAGCGCGCCCAGGATGGCGTCCTTGCTGAAGTAGCCCGACAGGAACGGTACACCCGCTATGGCCAACGTGGCGATGAGCGAAGTGGTGCCGGTGACGCGCATCTTGCGACCGAGACCACCCATCTTGCGCACGTCCTGCTCGCCGCCCAGGGAGTGGATGACGGAGCCGGCACCGAGGAACAGAAGCGCCTTGAAGAAGGCATGGGTGAGCACGTGGAATATGCCGGCCCAGTAGGCGCCTGCGCCCACGGCGGCGATCATGAAGCCCACCTGCGAGATGGTCGACCACGCCAGGATCTTCTTGATGTCGGTCTGACCGATGGCCACGATGGCGGCCATGAGCGCTGTGAGCACGGCCACCCAGACCACCACGGCGGCGGCGGCCGGCGCGTTGGCGAAGATGCCGCCAGTGCGGGCGATGAGATAGACGCCCGCGGTGACCATCGTGGCGGCGTGGATGAGCGCCGAGACGGGCGTGGGGCCCGCCATGGCGTCGGGCAGCCAGGTGTGCAGCGGCAGCTGCGCCGACTTGCCGGCGGCGGCCAGCAGGTAGAAGAGGCCGATGCCGGTGAGGATGGCCGCCCCGTAAGCGAAGCCGGGGGCGGCAGCGTTGACGGCCTGGATATCCAGCGTGCCGAACGCCTTGAACGTTAGGAACATGGCCAGCAGGAAACCGAAGTCGCCCACGCGGTTGACGATGAACGCCTTGCGGCCCGCGTTGGTGTTGGCGAAGTCCGTGTACCAGAAGCCGATGAGCATGAAGGAGCACACGCCCACCCCCTCCCAGCCCACGAACATGAGCGGGAACGAGTCGGCCATCACCAGCACGAGCATGGCGGCCACGAACAGGTTGAGCAGGGCGAAGTAGCGCGAGAGGCCCTCGTCGCCCTTCATGTAGCCGATGGAGTAGATGTGGATGAGCAGGCCCACGCCGGTGATGATCATCATCATCAGCACGCTCAGCTGGTCGATGTGGAAACCTAAGCCCACGCTGAAGTCGCCAGCTACGAGGAACTCCCCGAGCCGCACGCGCACCGCGCCATCGGCTCCAACCCCGAGGAAGGCGATGAACGAGAGCACGAAACCGGCGGCCACGGCCAGGCTGGCGATGACGCCCGGAGCGTCGTTCTTGAGGTTACGACCGAACACACCGTTGATGACGGCACCGGCAAGCGCCAGAAGCGGCGCGAGCGCTGCCCACTGAACCAGGTCGCTCATGCTCGCACCTCGGATAGTTCGTCCACGTCGGTGCTGACGCGGTTACGGAAGATGGCCACCAGGATGCCCAGGCCCACTGCCACCTCGGCGGCGGCTATGGCCAGCACGATGAACACGGCCGCCTGGCCGTCCAGCGCATGCTGGGCGCCCGCGGCCGTCCACTGTCTGGCGTAGGCCACTATGGCGAGGTTGGCGGCGTTGAGCATCAGCTCGATAGAGAGGAACAGCATGATAGCGCTGCGCCTCGTGAGCACACCTATGCCGCCGAGGGCGAAGAGTATGGCCGACAGGGCCACGTAGTACTCGGTCTGTACCACTTAGTGCCCCTCCCCCACCGTCACCAGTTCCGGAGCGCCATGGTCGGCGTCCGGCTGGTCGCCCTTCGACGCCGCCCGCTTGGCCCGCGTCTCCGGGGCGGCCTGCTGCACCAGCGCCACGGCCCCCAGCACACCGACCAGCAGCAGCACTCCCACCAGGTGGAAGCTCAGCAGGTGGTCGCTGAAGATGGCCTCGCCCACCGCGTCGGCGTTACCGCCGCGCAGAGCGGCGCTTACGACCTCGAACTCGGGCAGCGGTCGCTGCACCATGAACACCACGGTCGCCACGGCCGCCGCCGTCAGGGCGCCGGACGCCCAGGCGACGGGCTTGAGCCACTTGAGGTTGGGAGTTCTGGTCTGGCCCACGTTCAGAAGCATGATCACGAAGAGGAACAGCACCATGACCGCGCCGGCGTACACGATGACCTGGATGGCGGCCAGGAAGTGCGCTTCCAACGTGACGTAGATGGCGGCCAGGGCGAGGATGCCGGCCACCAGCGACAGCGCGGCGTGCACGGGCTGCCGGAACGTCACGACGCCCACCGCGGCAGCTATCAGCAGCAGCGCCAGGATGGTGAAGGCGACCACGTTAGTACTCCACGCCTTCCAGCTCGGGCCGGTGGGAAGGTTTCACGCCGATGTTGACGTCCTTGCCCTTGGCTGCGGCCTCGCGCCTCTGCCACTTGCTGCCCTTGACGCCTACCAGCATGTCTTCCTTGCGGTACACGAAGTCCTCGTAGCGGTAGTCGGCCAGCTCGAACTCGTGACCCAGCACCACGGCGCCGGTGGGGCAGGCCTCTTCGCAGAAGCCGCAGAAGATGCAGCGCAGCATGTTGATCTCGTAGATCTTGGCGTAGCGCTCACCGGCCGAGGTGGGGTCGCTGGGGTCGTTCTCGGCCGCCTCCACGTAGATGGCGTAGGCGGGGCAGGCTGCGGCGCACAGACTGCAGCCGATGCACTTCTCCAGTCCGGTGTCCGGGTGGCGGAGCAGGTGGTGACGGCCACGGAAGCGCGGCTTGATGTCTACCTTCTCCTCGGGGTACAGCACGGTGTACGGGCGCTTGAACAGGTGACCAAGCGTTACTCCCATGCCTTTGGCGATGTCGAGGACGCTCATGGTCTACCTCCCTTGGATGACTTGCTAGCTGGTTGACGTAGGTTAGAGAACAAACGCGATCACCGCCCCGGTAATGAGCGCGCTGACCAGCGCGAACTCGAACAGGTAGAGCCAGCCGAAACGCATCAGCTGGTCGTAGCGCAGGCGCGGGAGAGTCGCCTTGAGCCAGATGAACATGAACATGAAGATGGCCATCTTGAGGATGAGCCACACTATGGGCCACTCCGATATGCCCGGTATGACCGCGTCGAGGAACCGGGGGCCCTTGTAACCGCCGAGGAACAGGGTGCTGATGAAGGCGGAAGCCGTCATCATGTTCACGTACTCGGCCATCTGGTAGAGGGCCCACTTGATGCTGGAGTACTCGGTCATGTAGCCGGCCACCAGCTCCTGCTCGGCCTCGGGCAGGTCGAACGGGGTGCGGTTCACCTCCGCGGTGCCCGAGATGACGAACGTGCTGAAGGCCAGGAGCAGCCCGGGCCACAGCCAGGGGCTCACGGACCAGATGTTGAGCTCTACGATCTCACGCAGGTTGAGCGTGCCGGCCACCATGATGACCGCCAGCACGGAGAGGCCGAGGCCGAGCTCGTAGCTGATGATCTGCGCGGTGGAGCGCAGGCTGCCCAGGAGGGCGTACTTGCTGTTGGCGGCCCAGCCGCCGAGGAAGATGCCGTATACACCCATGCCGGTGGCGGCGAGGATGTACAGCAAGCCGATGTCGAGGTCCATGACCCAGGGGTTGAAGCCGAACAGGCTGCCGGCCGGCCCTGCGGGGATGGCGCCGAAGGCCGACAGCGCGAAGAAGATGCTGATGCCCGGGGCCAGCACGAACACCACCTTGTCGGCGGCGGTGACGGTGATGTCTTCCTTGAAGATGGCCTTGATGGCGTCGGCGATGGGCTGCAGCAGGCCCAGAGGGCCAACGCGGTTGGGACCGTAACGGTGCTGGAAGCGGCCCAGCAGCTTGCGCTCTATCAGCGTCATGTAGGCGAAGGCGCCCAGCAGCACCACGCAGAGGACGAGTGCCTTGATGAACGTGACCCAGAGCGGATCGTTGATGCTCACGAGGCCACCTCTAGTCGCACCTGGCTGACGACGATGCTCTCAAGGTCAGCCTTGGTGAGGCCCACGGGCTGCTCGGGCAGGGTGGGTAGGGTCATGAGGCCCGTGGGTACGCCGGCGGTCACCAGCACCACGGCGTCGCGCCAGATGCCGCCCACCCGCAGGCGCACCTCGGCGCCGCTCACCAGCTCCAGCTGCGCCGCGTCGACAGGGTTGATGCGGAGCTTCGCTCCGCCGAGGGCGGCGTTCAGGTGCGGGTTACGGCTCAGGTACTCGGTGCGCGCCATGCTCGGAACTATGAGGAGGTTGCCGTTCTGCGCGGGGCCCTCCTTGGTGCTCGCGCGCGGCTTGCCCGCGCCCTTGAGCTTGAGGATGGTGCCGTAGTCGGGCACCTCGGCCAGGTCGGTATCGAAGCGGCGCTTCATGAGGCGCCTGGCGCTGCGTACGCTGCGCCCTTCCATGCGCTCGCCCATAGCCTCACCCAGGTAACGCACGACCCCCGTGAAGTCCTCGGCGTTGCCGGCCTCGATCGGGGCGGCGCGCACGGGCAGGAAGCGCCCTTCGAGGTTGACGACGGTGCCTTCCTTCTCGTACACGCTCCGTGCGGGCAGCACCACGTCGGCCAGGCGGGCGGTCTCGGTGAGGAACAGGTCGTGCACCACCAGCAGTTCCAGGTCCTTGAGCTGAGCCGCTATGTCGGGGTCCTGCGCCGGGTCTAGGCTCGAGAGGATGAGCGCCCGCGCCTCCCGCAGCATGCCCGGGTAGGCGTAGCGCTCGTGGCTGGGCAGCACGCCCAGAAGCTCCAGGCCGTAGCTGTTGGCCATGGGCCCTACGGGCAGCTCCTTGACGTTGACGGCCTTGGCGAAGTTGTGGGCCGCCTCGGCAGATTCACGGCGAGCGAGGGCGAAACCGCCCAGCACCAGCACGCCGTTCTTGGCTTCCTGCAGGCTCTTGACCAGTTGCCTGGCGGCCTGTTCGTTGCCGCCCAGGTCGGCCACCTGTTCGGGCTTGAGCTGTTCGCCCTGAGCTATGGCGCTGAGGGCCTGGAAGAAGCGCGCCTCGCCACCCACGGGGTACTGCAGCGCGGCGCCGGCGTGGCGCATGAGGTCCACCCGGTACGGCGCAGCCACGGTGAGGATGTTGCGGCGGCGCGGCATGCGCTCCTTGAGGCGCAGGTCGGCGATGGGCACACCGTGCGGCAGCAGCTCGGGCGGGGTGACGCCCTTGAGGGCGTCCTTGATGCGCAGGTCGAGGATACCGGCCTCCTCGGTGACGTCGCCTAGCACCAGGATGGCGTCCGCAGTGGCCAGCTCTGTGATGGTGGCCGGCCGCGCGGCGATGACCGAGGCGGCGGGGCGCGGCGCGTGGTCCACCTGGCCGGTGCCCAGCTTCTCGGCCAGAGCCTGTGCCGCCACGCCCTCTTCCAGCGTGGCGTCGGCGCGGATGGCCACGCCCACGTCCTTGCCGCCTAAGGAGGCCAGGCGCTCGGTTATGTAGGCGGCAGCCTCCTGCCACGTGGCGGGCCTGAGCTCGCCGGCGCGACGGATGAGCGGGTGGGTCAGGCGGTCGGGCGAGTCCACGTACTCGTGGCCGAAGCGCGTGCCGTCGTCAATCCAGGTCTTGTTGACGTCAGGGTTGAGGGCAGCCTTAACCCGTTCGAGCCTGCCCGTCCGGGCGTCGAGGATGACAGCGCTGCCGGTGGCATCGTCCATGCCTGTGCTGCGGGTGTGGTCGTATTCCCAGTTGCGGCCCCGGAAGCGGCTGGAGGCGTCGAGCAGCGCGCCCACGGGGCAGATGTCTGAGATGTTGCCCGTGAAGTTGCTGGGCAGCCCCCCCTCGAGGGTGCCGATGAAGGTGTGCGACCCGCGCTCGATGAAGTCGAGCACCTCGTCGCCGGGCACCTCCTCGAAGTAGCGCACGCAGCGCTTGCAGTGGATGCAGCGCTCACGGTCGAGCGTGATGAGCTCAGACAGCTCGTGGTGCTTCTCGCTGCGGCGCTTGTCGAACTCGAAGCGGGAGATGCCCGTGCCGTACTCGTAAGAGCGGTCCTGCAGCTCGCAGGCGCCGCCCTTGTCGCACACGGGGCAGTCGAGCGGATGGTTGATGAGCGTGAACTCGACCATGCCGTTCTGGGCGTTCTTGACCGCCTCGGACTGCGTGTCGATGACCATGCCCTCGCTGATCTGCGTGGTGCAGGTGGCCATGAGGTTCGGGAACCAGAAGATCTTGGGTTTGCCAGTCTCCTCGTCCAGTATCCAGTTGCCGCCGGGGTCCTTGCGGGGGGAGCCCACGCGTGCCAGACACATGCGGCAGGCGCCGATGGGGCTCATGTACTCCTGCGAACAGAAGTACGGCACATCGTCGCCGGCGGAGAACACGGCGTCGATGGCGCTGGTGCCCGGCGCCAGGTCTAGCTCGACATCGTTGACTACAACCTTCATGCTTGCCACCAGCCACTCTTCCGGTATGGCGCAAAACCAAGCTCGACGTCGTTGACTGTTACCTCAACCACAACCTTCATGCTCGCCACCAGTCACTCTTCTGGTACTTGGGTTTGCCGTGCTCGGCCAGGTACTCGTACTCGTCGCGGAACCACTTGAGGCTAGCCTGAACGGGCATGATGCAGGCGTCGGCCAGCGGGCAGAAGGCCGTGCCGCGGATGTTGCCGGCCACCTCCTCGAGCAGGTCTACGTCCTCGGGTCGGCCCAGGCCCGCCACCAGCTTCTGGTACATGCGCGGCAGCCAGTGCCCTACGCCCTCACGGCAGGGGGTGCACTTGCCGCACGACTCGTGGGCGTAGAAGCGCACAAGGTTGTAAAGGGCGTCTACTATGCACTTCTCACGCGGGATGACGATGACCCCGCCCGTGCCCAGCATGGAGCCGTTCTTGGCGAGCGTGCCGTAGTCCATGGGCATGTCCAGGAAGCGGTCCTCCCACGGGAACATCGGGGTTGAGGAGCCGCCGGGGATGAACGCCTTGGGCTCGAGGCTGGGGCCGCCGGCGAAGTCGTAGATGAGCTCGCGGAAGGTGGCGCCCATGGGCATCTCGTACACGCCGGGCCTGGCCACGTGACCGGAGACCTGATACAGCTTGGTGCCCTTGCTGTCGTCGGTGCCCATACCGCTGTACCAGGCCGCGCCCTTGTTGATGATGTGCACGGCGCTGGCGAAGGTCTCGACGTTGTTGATGGTGGTGGGGCGCCCGTACATGCCCGCCGCGGCCGGGAAGGGCGGCTTGAGGCGGGGGTTGGCGCGCAGCCCCTCGAGCGAGTTCATGAGGGCCGTCTCCTCGCCGCAGATGTAGGCGCCCGCACCCCTGTGAACGGTGATGTCGAAGGAGAAGTCCGTGCCGAGGATGTTGTTACCTAGGAGGCCGGCCGCGCGCGCCTCCTTGACGGCGGCAGCGGTGCGGTCGAAGCCCAGGTAGTACTCGCCGCGGATGTAGATGAAGCCGTACGTCATCTTCATGGCGAACGCGGCGATGATCATGCCTTCTATCAGCTGGTGCGGGTCGTCCTCCAGGATGTAGCGGTCCTTGAAGGAGCCGGGTTCGGACTCGTCGGCGTTGCACACCAGGTAGCGCGGGCCGCCGTCCGGCGGGCCCATGAACGACCACTTGACGCCGGCCGGGAAGCCTGCGCCCCCGCGGCCGCGCAAGCCGGAGGCCTTGACCTCGTCTATCACGGTCGCCGACGTCATGCTGGTCAGCGCTTTGGTGGCCGCCTGGTAGCCGCCGTGGCTACGGTAATAGTCGAGGGTGTGCGAGCCTGCCACCCCCATGTGCCGGTACATGGTCACCTCGTACCGGGGGTCGTGGCGGCTGGTGATGTTGGCAGGACGCTCTGCGACGCCCTGTGCCTGGTCGCTCACGCTTCGCCTCCCTCACGCCCGAAGGCCAGGGCCTTGGCCGCACCCTCGTTATCGCCGCTGCGCGCGTTCCACGGCTCCGGCTCCTCATCGCGCCTGAGGGCGTCGAGCAGGTGGCGGCAGCGGCTCTGGCTGACGTTCTCGTAGTAGGTGTCGTTCACCTGCAGCACGGGTGCGCTGCCGCAGGAGCCCAGGCACTCCACCTTCTGGAGCGAGAAGCGTCCCTCGGGGTCGGTCTCGCCGTTGACGATGCCCAACTCGTTGACCAGGTAGTCGTACATCTGGTTGGCGCCCTTGAGGGCGCAGCTGAGCGTGGCGCAGACCTGGATGTGGTATTTGCCCACGGGCTGCTCGTGGTAGGTGGAGTAGAAGCTGAGCACGCCCTTCACTTCGGTAGCGGTTAGGCCCACGATCTCGGCGATCTCGTGCATGCGCGCCTCGGAGATGTACCGTTCGTTGCGCTGCACCTCCCACAAGAGCGGCATGAGCGCGCTGCGGCGGCCCTCCTTGGGGTAGCGCGAGAGGATCTCCTCTACCACCTCTTGCTTGTCGGCGAAGTACGGGGTTGTGGTATCTAGTTCGATCATCGGCTCACTTACTTATCTACGTCGCCCAGTACCGGGTCGAAGCTGGCGATGTTGATGACCATGTCTGCGAAGAGCCCCCCGATGCTGGACGGCTCTAACGACTGCAGGTTGGCAAGGCTGGGGGCGTGCACCTTCACGCGGTACGGCATCGAGCCGCCGTCGCTGACTATGTAGTAGCCGAGCTCGCCGCGCGCCGACTCCGTGGGCACGTACACCTCGCCCTTGGGCGGGTGGAAGCCCTCGGTGACGAGCTTGAAGTGGAAGATGACCGCTTCCATGGAGTTCTCGAGCTCCTGGCGGGGCGGCAGGCTGATGCGGCGGTCCGGGTCCTTGACCGGGCCGGGTTCCAGCATCTCGACCGCCTGCTTGACGATGCGCGCCGACTCGATCATCTCGTCGAAGCGGATCATCATGCGCGCCCACACGTCGCCCTCGGTGTACACGGGCACGTGGAAGTCGTAATCCTCGTAGCCCGAGTACGGCTGGGCCTTGCGGTAGTCGAGGTCGATGCCGCTGGCCCGGAGCGAGGGGCCGGTCAGGGCGTTGTCCAACGCCATCTCCGGCGTGACGATGGCGACGCCCTTGGTGCGCGCCAGCACGATGTCGTTGCCGGCCCACAGGTTGCGGTACTGGTCTAGGTACGGCAGGAAGTCGTCGTACCACTCGCGCACGCGCTGCTCGAACCCTTCGGGGGTGTCCTGGTACAGGCCGCCTACCCGGAAGTAGCCGTAGTTCATGCGCACACCCGACACCATCTCGAAGATGTCGAGGATCTTCTCGCGCTCGCGCTGCGTGTAGAAGAACGGCGTGAGGGCGCCCATGTCGAGGAGCCCCGTGCCGAAGAAGATCAGGTGGCTGGCGATGCGGTTGAGCTCGTTGAGGATGACACGCACGCGCTGCGCGCGAACCGGCACGCGCGCGTCCATGAGCTTCTCGACCGACAGCACGTAGGCCAGGTCGTGCGCGAAGGCGTGCAGGTAGTCCATGCGGTTGGAGTACGTGACGCCCTGCTGGTAGGTGCGGTGCTCGAATGTCTTCTCGAAGCCCGTGTGAAGGTAGCCCACCTGCGGTTTGAGCGAGATGATCTGCTCGCCGTCCAGGTCGACCACCAGACGCAGCACGCCGTGGGTGCTGGGGTGCTGCGGCCCCACGTTGATGCGCATGTACTCGGTGTGGAAGCTGCCTTCCCTGCCGGTGTCGGGCCTTGTCTGGGTCTTGACGCTCACTGCTCTCCCCCCTCACCTGGCAGAGCGCCCTGGCTGCTCACTACGCCGTGACGCGCCCCGCCCTTCCAGCCGGTGAGGCCGGAGCTGCGGCCGGAGAGGCCGGCGCGGAAAGCCGCAGGGTCGAGGAAGCGGCCGTCGTTGAACAGCGTGGGCGTCTCGCCGATCGGGAAGTCCTTGCGGTGCGGGTGGCCGTCGAGGTCCTCGGGCGTGAGCAGTTTGCGCAGGTTGGGGTGCCCGTCGAAGACGATACCCATCATGTCGAAGGTCTCGCGCTCCAGGAAGTCGGCACCACGCCACACGCCCGTCGCGGTGGGCACGGTCTCGCCGTCGTCCACCTCCACACGCACGAACAGCCGCTCGCGGCCGCCTACGTCGTGGATGTTGTAGATGACGGCGAAGCGCTTGCCGCGATGACCGGGGTAGGTGAGGTAGTCCACGCTGACGATGTCGGTGATCATCACGAGGCCCGCCTGCTTGGCGGCGGCAAGACCGTCGATCAGCGCGCTCTTGGCGAGCGTGATGCTGGTCATGCCCTTGAACTCGCTTACCCGCCCGCCCATCTCTGTGAGGAGGGCCAGCGCATCGGCTAGCGGGCCGCCGGTGCTGAGAGCAGTGTCTTCGCTCATCAGCGCGACCACCCTTCGACCATGGGCAGCTTCACACCGCGCTCGTCGAACGCCTCGCCCTTGACCTTCTTCTGCAGCTGCATCACCGCGTACATCAGCGCCTCGGGGCGTGGCGGGCAGCCGGGCACGAAGATATCGACGGGAACGACCGAGTCGACGTTCTGCACGATGGCGTAGTTGTTGAACATGCCGCCGGAGCTGGCGCAGGCGCCCATGCTGATGACCCACTTAGGGTCGGGCATCTGCTCATACACGCGGGTGAGCACAGGAGCCATCTTCTTGCTGAGGCGCCCGGCCACGATCATCACGTCGGCCTGGCGGGGGCTGGCGCGGAACACCTCGGAGCCCATGCGGGCCATGTCCGTGCGCGGGTTGGTGGAGGCCATCATCTCGATGGCGCAGCACGCCAGGCCGAAGGTGGCAGGCCACAGGGAGTTGGAGCGGCCCCAGGCCACGAGCTTCTGCAGGCTGGAGAAGAGGATGCCCTCGGCCTCGAGCTCCTGAACGTCCTTCTCGAAGAGATCGCGTAGACCCATGCTTACTTCCAGTTCAGGACGCCCTTGCGCAGAAGGTAGATGTAACCCACTGCGAGGATCGTCACGAAAAGAATCGCGTTCACGAACAGGAACTGCGGAGCGGCGCCGAACTTGACTGCTAGGGGGTAGAAGAACGCGGTCTCGAGGTCGAAGATGATGAAGATCATCGAGACCAGGTAGAAGTGCACCGGGAAGCGCTCGCGGGCCGTGCCCACCGCCGGTATGCCCGACTCGTAGGCCGACAGCTTGGCCTCGCCACCCTTGCGCGGGCCCAGGAGGCTGCCGGCTATGAGGGCGGCGACCGCGATGAAGCCAGCCGCCAGGAACATCATGAGGACTTCTAAGTACAAGGCGCCCTACTCCCTTCGGAGCACCGCGCGTGACCTGCGCGGCGGTGCGGCGTGTTCCGCGCACCGGGTCGCGGCCAGCGACTTCGTGCGCGTTTTCACAACCAAACTCCTAACTATAGTACCAGCGGTCCATAGACCACAACAACCTGAGTTTAGCGTGAGGCTCTCGGCGGCGCCGGGACGTGTGTCCGACGACGGCGCACCCTTGGCCCTCCCCTAGCCTTGTGAGTGCGATTCATATCGGGCTCGACGACCGCGCACCCGTGGCGGCCCTGCCGGGCGCCCCGCGCGGACCTCGTCATGGGCGGGGCGGCAGGCGATAATGCAGCCGATGAGCGGCGACGACTGACATGCGAGAGCTGCTAGAGCACAGCCTGCGCCATGCGCTCGCGAAGCTGGAGCCCGCCGACCTCGTTCGGCCTCACCTGCCGGGAAGCGCGCCGACGCTGATCGTGGCGGTCGGCAAGGCCGCCATGCCGATGCTGGCTGCGGCCACGGCCCGGTTCCCCGAAGCGCGGTGGCTGGCTGTGCCGCCGGAGGCGCAGCTGGCAGAGCTTGAGCCGCAACGACTGGCGCAGTTACGGGCGAACGAGCATGCCGGCAAGGGCCGGATAGTGCCCGGCTCGCATCCCCTGCCGACCGAGAAGAGCGTCGCAGCCGGCGAGGCCGTGCTGAAGGCGGTACAGGAGCTCCGAGAGGGCCACAGCGTGCTCCTACTACTCTCAGGTGGCGGCAGCTCGCTCCTATGCGCCCCACACGGCGTGACGCTTACGGAGAAGCGCGCCGTGGCAGACGAGCTCATGCGGAGGGGCGCCGACATCTTCGAGCTGAACTGCGTGCGCAAGCACCTCTCCAGGGTCAAGGGCGGCCGCCTGGCCGCCGCCACGCAGGCGCGGGTCCTCAACCTGGTCATATCCGACGTGCTGGGCGACGACCTGAGCGTCATCGCCTCCGGCGTGGCGTCGCCCGATACCACCAGCTTCTCCGACGCGCTCGCGCTCTTAGACAAGTACGGCCTGGACGCGCCACGGGTCCGCGGCCACCTCCTGCGCGGGGCGCGGGGCGAGGTGGACGACAACCCGACCCCCAAGAGCCCGGTATGGCGCCGGGTGGAGACCAAGGTCGTAGGCTCCAACAGGCTGTTACTGCAGACCGCCAAGGAGTACTGGGAGGACCGCGGCTACCAGACCGTCATCCTCAGCGACCGGTTCGATGGCGAGGCGCGGGACGTGGCTCGGTTCCACGCCGAGGCGGTGCTGGCCGTGCGCACGGCGCGCCTAGGCGGGCTGCGGGCGGCGCCTCTGGCCACCAGCGCCGCCGGTAAGGAGGCGCTAGCCGCGCTGGCGGCGCTCCGGCACGACGGAGGCCCCTTGGTGCTGCTGTCGGGCGGCGAGGCGACGGTCACCGTCAGCGGTTCAGGCCGCGGGGGCAGGAACCAGGAGTTCGCTCTCTGGCTCCTCAAGTACCTGGGCGAAGGGCAGGCCGGCGTACTGCCTGCGGAGGGCGTGTGGGCCATATCAGCGGGCAGCGACGGCATAGACGGCAACAGCCCTGCCGCCGGCGCGGTGCTGACCCCCGACTCGCGGCGCCGGGCCGCCGACCTCGGCCTGGACATCGCTGACTACCTGGCTCGCAACGACTCGTTCGGTTTCTTCGAACGCCTCGGCGCCAGCGTCGTCACCGGACACACGGGCAACAACCTCAACGACTACCGCGCGCTCGTGATCGACCGGGGTTGAGCCCAGACGGGTAAGCGCGTTCTCGTCACAACCAGGTGAGGTCGAGCCCCGCAACTTTCGCGAACGCCCTCACTTCCTCGCTCACCTCGCCGTGCACGAACGACACGTGGTGCTCCCAGCCGCGGCCCAGCATGGCGTCGACCACGTCTGCGGCGTTGGTGCGTCTGGTGACCACGCGTCCGCCGGCCCGGCGCAGCGTCACGCGTTCGTCGAGCACCTCGACATCTATGAGCAGCAGGCGGTAGGCGCCCTTGCTGTAGCCCAGCCTCACGAGCACGCCCGGGCCCGGTTTCAGGCAGAACTCCAGCTCGCGGCCGTCGGCGCCGAAACGTATCTCGTCCTGAGAGCGCGCCACCTTGGTGCCGCCGCCGTAATGCCACAGCTCGAGGGTAGAGCGCTCGGCGTCGAAGCCGCTGATGTCGGCGAAGAACGGCTGGTTGCCACTCAACCTGGCCAGCAGCTCCAGGGTCACGGCGCCGTTCACGTCGCCCTCGGGCGCCACGTTGTAACCGTCGTCCTGCAGCCAGCTCAGCGCCGGCCAGATGCCCGCCGGTATGTCGGGGTCGAACGGCGCCATCTCCGGCCAGTCCTTGACGGCCCAGGCGCTGATGGCATGGGCGCTGACGGCCTCGTAGAGAGCGCCGTAGTAGCGACCCAGCCACTCCACAGCGTCTGCGCCCAGCTCTCCCCCCTCGATGGTCGGGAAGCGACTCACCGGCGGCTGCCTGAAGGAGCCGTCCCTCACACGGTGCGTGACCTCCTGGATACCCACATGCTCCACGCGCACGCCGAACGTGCGCCGCAGCAGCAGCTCGTCGAAGGTGGCCGGGTAGAAGCCGGGTGCACGGTAGCCGAGCAGGCCCACCACACTGCCCCGCAGCTCGGACAGCGTCACGGCGGCCACCACGTGGCCGACCAGCTTGCGGGCTCCCGCCTCTGTGCCAGGGTCACAGAAAGCATAGCTATGCGGGTGACCCAGCTCCGTGAGCGTGTAGGTGGCCATGTTCAGGCCGCACAGGCTGTTGTTCGGCACCCGTCCGCCGTCAAGGGGCTCCGGGAAGCCGCTAAGCACGATGGGTACTCCCAGGGTCTCCGCCGCCTGGGCAGGAGTGTTGCCGTCAGGGAAGGTGCCTAGCTGGAACACCGCGGCCTTCACGCCGGCCGCCTGCATAGCCGCCAGGGCCTCGGCCAGCTCGGGCTCGTTCGTGACGACGCTGGGCGGGCCTACGACCTCGAAGCGCTCAGCCAAGGCCGCGCGGGTGGCGCCAAGGAACGCTTGCGCCAGCTCGACGTCGAACCACGGCACGCCTACGGAAACCAGGCCGATCTTGCTCTTGCTCATGTGTGTCTCTCCCTCTCGGCGCTCGCGGAGTGTGGCGCTCGCGCATCCACGGGCCCTACCGACCGCCTGAACGACCGCTCGAACATAACCAGCAGCACCACGGCCAGGCCCATGCCGACACCAGAGACGAGCGCCACGCTGCCGAAGCCCAGCCCCGCGTAAACGGCGGGGCCTACCAGTGCGGCCAGCGCCATGCCCACCTGGCCGAAGGCGGCCATGGTAGCCATGACCAGGCCGCGCGCCTGCGGGGCGGTCTCGCCCAGCAGGGTGACCATTCCCACGAAGCTGGCCTGCATACCGGCACGCACCGCCACCAGCAGCGCCACAGCGGCCGGCAGCGTCGCCGGAGCGGCTAGGGCCAGCCAGGCGTAGCCCGCCGCGCATAGCACGCTGGTCACCAGTGCCAGGCGGGCCACGTTGAGCCGGCCGCCCAGTACCGACACCAGTACCGCGCCGGTCAGATCGGCCAGCCCCAGCACGAGCGCCACCGTGCCGAGCCCCTGCGGGTTCAACGCGAACGCGTCCGTCAACCACACGCCATGGACGACCATGGCGTTGAGCATGGTGAAGAAGAGCAGCGCCACGACCGCCGAGCCCAGCCATGCCAGAGGGGGCAGGCGTCCCGAGCGACCCGCCCGCGTAGCCGGTTCCAGGCCTGCATCCGGGAGGTACCTGAGCCCGAACTGGCCGACCACCAATGCCGCCGCCAGGACGAGCACGGCGGCCCGCCAGCCGATCAGAGTGATGAGCCAGCCGAGCGCCAGCAGCCCGAACACGCCGGCCAACGCCCACGAGTACTCCGCGATGCTGAGCGCGCGCGCCCTCCGGCGCTCCGGGATGACACGCCCCAGGTAGGCCTGTAGAACGGGGTTGATGAACCCTAGGGCGACGCCCATGGGCAGGAACGCGAGCAGCGCCGCCAGCCAGGAGCTGCTCGCCGCCAGCACCACCAGCCCTGCGGCCAGAAGGGTAAGGCCCAGGCGCGCGACAGGCAACGGTCCATGGCGGTCCGCCAGCGCGCCGAACGCCGGGCCCGCGAGGCCCGCCAGGCTGCGAAGGCTGAGCAGCACGCCGAGCTGCTGCAAAGGCACCCCGATGCCGGCCGCGAACACGGCCAAGAACGGGTTGAACATCTGGTTGGCCGAGTCCGATAACAGGCGGTTGGCCATGATGGTGGGCAGGACCTGCCTGCCGCGCACCTGGGCTGCGGCCGTAGGGGCGGCCGCCTGGGTCGCCTGTTCCATCACGCTCGTCGTTCCGAGGTCCCGGCCGGCGAAGGCACGCCACCCCTGCGTACGGTGCAGGTCACGAAGCCGTCTATCCGTCTAGCCGGCATCGGCGAGGAACTCCTCCAGCTCTTGCCTGGTGGGTATGCCGCGCCTGCCACCGGCCTGCCGGCACTTGAGCGCGGCGGCGGCCGACGCCATACGCACCGCCGCCGGAACGTCGAGCCCCTCGGCCCTGGCGAGCGCGTAGGCGCCGTGGAACACGTCGCCGGCACCCGTGGTGTCCACCACCCCTACGGCGAAGGCGGGCACATGGCCCGAGTTGGCGCGGGTGAGGTACCACGCGCCGTTCGCGCCGTCGGTCACCACCACCTCCTGCGCCGACCCGAACTGCAGGAGCTGGCTGGCCGCCAGCAACGGGTCGTCCTCACCGGTCAGCCGGTGAGCGAAGTCGCGCGCCACCACCAGCAGGTCTGCGAGGGCGGCCAACTCCTCCATACGCGGCCACAACTGACCCGCCCCGCCGTCCAGGGACACGAGCACCCCCGCCTCGCGGGCAACCGCGGCAGCGCGTAGCGCTGGCTCTATGTGGTAGCCGTCGAGGTGGAGGAGCGCGGCCCCTCTTACCGCTGCGCCTATCTCGGGGGTGTACTCGAGCTCCGTACCCGAACCCTTCGTGTAAAGGATGGACCTGCGACCGGTGGGGGCATCCACAAGGATGACCGCGGCGGGCGAGCTGCCGCCCTCGACCGCCTGCAACCGGGCCACCTCGACACCCTCACGTTCCAGCTCGGCGGCGATGCCGCTGCCGATGGCGTCGGCGCCGACCGCGCCGATGAACTCTGCGCTGCCGCCCAGTCTGGCACAGGCTACGGCGGCCGTCGCAGCCGGTCCTCCACCATGAACGCCAACGTGCTGAGCCTCGATCACCTCATCGGCAGCCGGCAGATGCGGAACAACCGACACGAAGTCCTGCGTGGCCATGCCCAGGAAGACGATGGGCGCCGTTGCCATGCTCAGCGCCGCTCGGTTCTGGAAAGAGCCCGCGCATCAGCCGAGTAGAGGGCGCGCACCTCGCCGGCCCTGCCGGCAAGCTGGAAGGCCGTCATCAGGTGGCCTGCCCAGTCCGCCACACCCGCGGCCAGCGCCGCGCGCACCTCCGGTTCGAGGTCCAGCAGCCGCGCCTTGTAAGGGCCCCACATGCTCCAGCGCTGCTGCTTGAACACCTGGGCTGCGCTCTCGCCCGAGGTGTCTGCGCCCCGCTCGGCCGCCTCGACCCCGCCCGCCGCTGCCGTGAGCGCCGCAGCCAGCATCTCGCTCCTGAGGTCGGCCGGGAAGTGGGGCGAGTCGAACACCAGGTCCTGGAGGTTGGTGGCTAGGTGCACTTCGATCACGCCGCTGCCGGGGAGCGCCGCGAACTGATCGAGTTGCAGGGTCGAGGCGCCGTGCTGAACGATGCCGCCGAAGCCGTAGCCCTGAGCGACATCGGCCAGCTGGCGCGCCAGCACCACGTCGAGCGGCATGCGCAGGCTCTTGCCCGAGGCGTCGGACATGCCGCCGTGGCGCGTGCCGGTCTGCACGCTCACCTTGCCGAACGCTGCAGCGTGCTCGCCCGCCAGGTGGCGCACGAGCTCTATGAAGGTCGCCAGCTCCTCGGGGGTGGTGTTGGCGCCGCCGATCTCACCGACCTCTCCCCCGAATATCGTGCCCCTTGGCGAGCACGGCGCCAGAGCGCTCAGCAGTCTGGCGGTGGCGGCCGCGTTAGGTGTCTGCCGCGAGACCGGGTCAGCGCCTTCGGCCGCGAGGGCGGCCGTGTCCAGGTCCACCTGGCGGTAGCCGCTCGCCAGCGCCGCCAGCGAGAGACCTATGACCTCCTGCTCTTCAGCGGCGGCGGCTGACTCCAGGGAGAAGTGATCGCCCTGCAGCAGCACCGGCCCCTCGTAACCTGCGCTCGCCGCCGCTGCGCACACGAGAGCAGCGTACTGGGCGTGCGACTGGTGCCCGGTGGCCGCCTCGGAGGGCGCCAGTTCGAACATGATGCCGGCGGCGCCCAACTCGTTGGCCCGTGTGAAGATGGCGCTGGCGATGTCGAAGGTGAGGCCGCGCACGTTGAAGGCCGGCACGGTGAGGGGCTCGATAGACCGCTGAGCCAGCGCCCGGTAGATGGGCGCTACTGCGGCTGGCCGCACCCCGGCCGCGGCGCACTCGGCCAGCAGCTCGGCTGCCAGAGCTGGGGCCCGCTCGGGCGCCGTCTGAGCCACCTTGCGGGCGGCCGCCTCCCACTCACCCGAGCTCAGCGCGCCGCTGCTCGGCGCGCTCACGGGCGCGCCTCGTAGCTGTCCCACTGCGTCACCACGTAGGGCGCCACGGCGTCGTAATCGAACGCTATGCCCATGCCAGGCTCCTCGCGCACCGTGATGAAGCCGTCGGACTCGATCAGGTACGGCCGGTCCAGCATGTAGTCGCGCGCCTCCGGCGTCCAGGCGGGTGGGTCTATCGGGTACTCGAACCAGTGGCAGTTGGGGGTGGCGGCCGCCAGGTGGAGGTTGGCGGCCAGGCCTACGCCGTTCGACCAGGTGTGGGGGATGAACTGCTTGTAATCGAGTTCCGCCAGCGCCGCTATCTTGCGCAGCTGGAACACACCCTCCGAGAACGCGCAGTCGGCCTGGATGATGTCGTAGCAGCCGCGCTGCACCAGGTGCTTGTACTCGTGCAGGCCCAGGTTCAGCTCACCGCCGGCTATGGGTATGTCCACGGCGTCGCACAGGCGCGCCAGGTTGTCGTAGTCGTAGCGGTGCAGGGGCTCCTCGAGCCATAGCACACCCAGCTCCTCCATGGCACGGGCCACCTGCAGGGCGTCCTCGAAACGCCAGAAGTTGTGTGGGCCCGGGCTGGGCATCACGTGGGCCTGGTTGGCATCGACCATGAGGTCCATGCTGTCGCCGATGGCGTCGCGCACGCGGGCCACGAAGTCGATGTCCTGCTTGATGCTCGGCCGCCGCAGCCGCAGCTTGGCGGCCGTGAAGCCTAACGCCTTAAGCTGCGCCAGGCGGTCCAGCTGCTCCTCCACATCCGTCAGCTCAGCCAGGCTGGCGTACGCCCGTATACGGCGCTTGTGCGCCCCCCAGAGCCGGTAGACGGGCTGGCCGGCCGCCTTGCCGATGATGTCCCACAACGCCGTCTCGAAACCCCACGGGTACGAGCCGTCACGCGAGGCGTTGCGCAGGATGGGGCTTATGCTCTCCGTCTCGAACGGGTCCTTGCCGAGAACGTACGGCGCCACCATATCGGAGATGGTGGAGAGACCGATCTGTCCAGTGTCCGGGGCGGCACCGAACCCTGTAACCCCCTCGTCGGTGGTCACCTCGATCAGGGTGCAGGTGCTATGGCTGAACTCCCGCCCGGGGGCCCACGAGGGCCGTAAGGGTCGGGGCAACGGGTAGCGGATTACAGCGGCTGTGATGCGGTCGATGATCATGATGGTCCTTTGCCCGCCAGTTGCGTGATGTTCTCGGTGTGGTGCCGTCTGGGAGGCTCCTCGGACAGCAGCCGTTGCCGGCCCACCGCCTTCAGGAGCAGGTGGCTGCCATGGATGATGTGGGCCACGATGGCCTCCTCGGCCTTCTCCGTGTCGCCCGTCTTGAGGGTGTCGATGATGGCCACGTGCCTGTCTGCCAGGCTGCCGAGAGCCTCGTAGTAGGAGGCCGCCTGGTACACGGCCATGGTTATCTGGGCGTTCATACGCTTCCAGGCATCGAAGGCGCGCGCGTGACCGGACACCTCCATGAGGATGCTGTGGAACTCGGTGTCTACCTGCGAGGCCGAGTAGCGGTCGTCGCCCGTTTCGATGGTGCGCATCTTGTCTACCACGTCCTCCAGCCGGGCCAGGTCAGTGCGGCTGGCGTTGCGCGCCACCAGTTTGATGGCCAGCACCTCGAGCGAGGTGCGCAGGCTGAAGATCTCCTCTATGTCCTGCGGGTCTAGCCGCACGGTGTAGGCACCGCGGTGCGGGTAGATGCTCACGAGGCCCGCCGCCTCCAGCTGCCTGATGGCGTCTCTGACGGAGATGCGACTGACGCCGATGGCGTCGGCGATGGGCTGCTCCGACAGGTGTTGCCCCGGCGGCACCCGCCCCTGCACGATGGCCTGGAAGAGCGTCGAACGCGCGTGCTCGCTCTGCGACACGCCGATCTGCTTGCCCTCCACGGCGAGCGCGGCCGTCCAGTCGAGGGGTATGGCCTTCACGGTCATGACCGCGCTGCCCCCACGCGGCGGTGACGCCGCCCATGGCGCTCTACCCCCGTCACCCCTTCACCGCCCCGGCGGTGAGACCGGCCACCAGGTACCGCTGCAGGAACACGAAGAGCAGTATCACCGGCACTGTAGTCACGACGGCGCCGGCCATGAGCAGGTTCCAGTCGGTGCTGTACTGCCCGATGAACGACTGCAGCCCTATGGGCAGGGTGCGCAGCTCCGGCGTGCTGATGAAGGTGGTGGCGAACAGGAACTCGTTCCAGGCGAGGATGAAGCAGTAGATGATGGTGGCCGCTATGCCCGGACCGGCCAGCGGCAGTGTGACCCGTAGCTGCGCGCCCAGTCTGGTGGTGCCGTCGATCATCGCCGACTCCTCCAGCTCTACGGGGATGGAGCGCAGGTAACCGGTCAGCATCCAGATGCTGAACGGCAGCGCGAAGCTGGTGTAGGCGATGATCAGGGCCAGGTGGGTGTCCAGCAGGCGCATCTCGCGCAGCACGGTGTAGAACGGCGGAACGAGCAGCACCAGCGGGAACAGTTGACTGAGCAGCACGCCCAGAAGCAGGTAATGCCCGCCGAAGAGCTTGTAGCGGGCGAAGCCGATGGCGGCGAACACGGACAGCACCACCGAAGCGCCCGTGGCGATGAGCGACACGACCGTGCTGTTGAGGAAGTACCTGCCGAACTGGCCCGCCGTCCAGATGCGGGTGTACGCCTCCCAGTAGACGCCGCTCTTAGGGAAGATCTGCACGGGGCTGGTGAACAGCTCCGAGGGCAGCTTGATGGATGTGAGGATCATCCACAGGAACGGCGCCGCGAAGAAGAAGCACACGACCAGGGCGACGAGGCTCAAGGTCAGCCGGCTACGCATCTGGCGAGAGCGGGGGCCGGCCATGTCAGAGGTCCATCTGCGACTTGATGTACTGCCGCCCGAATATGACCACGAACAGCAGCAGGATCAGGAACGTGAGCACCCCTGCTGCCGTGGCGCTGCCCATGTCGAAGTTACGGAACGCCAGCTTGTAGGTGAGGATGGTCAGGGTCTCGGTGGCCCTGAGCGGTCCGCCTTCCGTCATGAGCCAGATGGAGTTGAAGTTGTTGAACGAGTAGATAGTGGTGAGCGTGGCCGCGATAACGAGCGTGGGCCTTAGGAACGGCACCGTCACGTACCGGAAGCGCTGCCAGCGGTTGGCGCCGTCCACGCTGGCAGAGTCGAGCAGTTCGGCCGGGATGGCCTGCAGACCCGCGAGCAGCATCACCAGCACGAAAGGCGTGCCCTTCCAGATGCTCTCGATGAGCACGGCCCCCATGGCGGTGCCCGTGTTGCCCAGCCAGGCCACGCCCCGCTCGATGATGCCGAGCTGAACGAGCCACGAGTTGATGACCCCGAACTGACCGTCGTACATCCACTTCCAGGTGAGCACGGCCACCACAGAGGGCGTTACCCACGGAATGAGCATGACGCTGCGGGCCAGGCCCCTACCGGGGAACGAGGCGTTCAGCAAGAGAGCTATGAGGAGGCCGAGAACCAGCTGACCCACGAGGTTCACCGACGTCCACACGAACGTCTGCCAGATAGCGTTTCCGAAATACGGCGAGTTGATAACGGTCTGGTAGTTCTCGAGCCCCACGAACGGCTGCCCGAGCTGCGGCCTGATGAGGATCATCTTGTGCAGGCTCATTATGAACGCCCGCACCAGCGGGTAACCGATCACGCCTAGCAGCGCCAGCATGGCCGGCAGTATCAGGAGGTAGCCGGGCAGGTTACGCGTCGCTAAGCGCGAGCGGAGGTTGGTGGCGCCCGTGGGCGCCACCAACCCTTTCTTCGTCGAGCCGCTCGTCATCTGCTCGTTACCAGTTCAGAACGCCGACGGCGCAGACCTCGGCCTCGGCCATGGCGGTCACTACGTCCTTGCCCTCGAGGATGACCTGCATGAACGCCGGCTGCACACAGTCGTAGTCCACGGTGGTCCAGAGGGGCACGGTCGGGCGCGCACGGGCGAACTCGAGGCTGTCGGTGAGCACCTGCATGCGCGGGTCGCTGGTGACGATGCTCTGGCCGGCGGCCGCAGTGCGGTTGGCAGACACGCGGTTGTAGCCGTCCATGACCTCTGCCGAGGCCGGGCCGGTGATGTACTCCAGCCAGCGCCACGCGGCGTCGGCTACGCGCGTGTTGGCGTTAACGACCCAGTTGGCGCCGCCGACGAGGCTGGCGCGCTCGCGGTGCTGCGGCAGCGGCGCTATGCCCCACTCGAAGCTCGGGTCCATGCCGTCGATGATCGAGATGATCCAGTCGCCCGCCTCGAACATGGCGATGACCTCGCTCGTGAAGGCGGCACCAAGCTCGGCCCAGCCGCGCCAGGTCTTGGCCGCTTCGGGCACGTAGCGCGGGTTGGTGACGATGTCGAGGAAGTAGCGGGTAGCCTCGAGGCCCGCCTCGGAGTTGAACAGGGGGGCCGTGCCGTCGGCGGTCAGCAGCTCGCCGCCTGCCGCCCAGAGCCAGGGGTACCACTCGAAGGTGCCGCCCCAGGCGCCCTGAAGGCCGAAGCCGTAGTGGTCGCTGTCGGTCGACAAGGCATCTACCGCCGTGCGGAAGTCGTCCCACGTCCAGCCGTCATGCGGCAGGGGCAGGCCGGCGTTCTCGAAGGCGGTCTTGTTGTAGACCATGCCTAGCGCGTTCGTGTAGAACGGCACGCCGTAGATGCTGCCCTCGTAGCGCACGGTGTCGAGCGGCCCGGGGAAGTAGTTGTCTTCCACGCCGGCCACGTAGTCGTTCAGCGGCAGCACGATGCCCATGGCCGCGAACTCGGGCGACCAGGCGATGTCGGCCATGATCACGTCGGGTCCGCCGCCACCCTGCGCCGCGATGACGAACGGGTCGCGGTACGAGGACGAGCTGTAGGCGGTGGGGATCAGGTTGATCTCGATGTCGGGGTTCTGCGCCATGAAGTCGGCGGCGGCCTTGCTGATGGGGGAGTTATCACCGGCGAACGTCTCGTAGATCCAGACGTTCACGCGCGTCTGCGCGAACGCTGTGGCCAAGGCGGCCGACAGCAGCAGTAGGGCAGCGGTCCTGGTTAACCTCTTCACTTAAAAACCTCCGGTGTACGCGGCTTTCGGGCACGAACGGTAGCGGCAGTCAGACGCTTAGGTCCGTGATGCTTCTCATGGGGTGGAGTGGGCTCAATCCTCCTCTCGCTTCAGCAGATCGATGGTGGCTGAGTAGCCGGTAGAGGAGCTAGACAGGCCGGCGGCAGCGTCGGCGTTCCTACCGTCCAGGCGGCGCGTGCCGAACTGAGGTCGGTTCAGGGTGAGGCCGACGCCGCTCATGTCGAAGAGCCGCACCTGGCGCCCACTAGGGGCCGCGCTCACCTCTAGGCGCCTCGCGGAGTCGTGCCAGGTAAGGAGCGTACCGTCGGTGAGCTGAAGTTCAGCGTCGGCACCCGGGTACACGAGCACGTCGAGGTCGGGCCAGGTGGCCAGGGGGTCACCACCCTCGCATACGAGCGTCCTGGGCGAAGCGGCGAGCAGCGGAACGATGGAGCCTGCTCGGGCGAACACGGGGATCTTGTCGATGGCCGCCCCGACCCGCGCCGTCTGACCGCCTGTGTAGCGCTCGCCCGTCCACACGTCGTACCAGTCGCACTCGGCGGGTAGCCACACGCTCTTGACCGTGTTGAACCCCGAGTAGGAGTACACGGGCGCCACCAGCAGGTCAGGGCCGAACAGGTACTGGTGCGCCTGGGTGTCGTCCCACACGTCCTCGTTCGGGAACGCGAAGGCCATGGGGCGCATGATCGGCACGCCCGTGTCGCTGGCGCACTTGGCTGCGGCGTACAGGTACGGGAAGAGGTCGGTGTGAAGCTGGGCGTAAGCGCGGTACAGGTCGAGGGTCTGCGGCTCGAACAGCCACGGCTCGCGCTGGCCCATGCCGTGCACCTGCATGATCGGCGAGAAGGCACCGAACTGCGCCCAGCGCACGAACACCTCGTCGGTGGGCACACCGAAGTAACCGCCTATGTCTGAGGACCAGTAGGGGAAGCCCGAGGCTGCGGCGTTCTGCCCCGCGATGACCACGCTTTGCAGCCCGGTGGCCGGGCCGAAGTCCGATGCCTGGTCGCCGGCCCAGATGGCGGAGATGCCCTGCGAGCCGTGCCACGCGGAGCGAGCGAAGAGCACGCCGTCGGTACCTTGCTGCATGGCGTCGTAGGTGGCCTGGTTGTAGAGCCGTGGGAAGACGTTGTGCGCCTGGCGGCCGGTGCGGCCGTCGTAGAACACGGCGTCGTCGGGTACCTGCTCGCCGAAGTCCGTCTTGAAACCGTCGAAGCCGAGACCGACCAGGCGCCGTATGTGGCCCTGCCACCACGCCACCGCGGCCGGGTTGGTGAAGTCTATGCACGAACCTACGAAGCCTGGGCTGTTGCCTAACCTATGCAGGTAAGGTTCCCCTTCAGCGTCCCTGATGAGGTAGCCGGCGGCAGCGGCCTCCTCGTAGGTGGAACGGCTGGCGGCGTCGTGCACCATCCAGGGCGAGACCCACAGCACCATGCGCATGCCCGCCTCGTGCGCCTCACGCACCATGCCCTGCACGTCTGGGTACTTGGCCGGGTCGAAGGCGAAGCTATGGTCGGCCGTCTCCCACTTGGCGTCTATCAGCTTCACGCTGCACGCCAGGTCGTGTTTGCGGGTCTGGCGCACGTCGTCCAGCACCGTGTTCTGGTCCTCCACGGTCCAGTCGCGCGACTTCCAGGGCCCGAACACCCAGGCGGGCGGCAGCGCGGGGCGCCCCGCCCTCTCCGTGTAGGCCGCCAGGACCTCCTCCGGCGTTCCCGCATAGAAGCAGGCGCTCAGGGCGTCGCCCTCGGCTCGTAGCGACGCGGTGAACGCGTCGTCGGCCACGGCCATGCGGGCGTTCAGTTCGAGGTCCGTGTCTACATGAACGCCGTAGCCGTAGGAAGAGAGGTAGAACGGCACGGGCTTGTAGGCCAGGTTGCCCGAAGCGCCGTTGACCACCCGTACGCTCACTTCCCTTCCGCGCTGGTCTATCTGGTTGAAGCGCTCGCCGAAGCCGAAGTAGTGCTCGTCTTCCTCGGCCTCCAGTTCTAGCGAGCACCAAGCCGCGCCCGGCACGTCCAGTTCCACGTGAACCCGGCCGCGGGCTTCGCTGGCCGTGAAGTTGCCGACCAGCCCGTTGCCGAACGCCAGGCGGGCGCCCACGAGAGAACCGTCGGCCGTTCCGCCCACCTCGCCAAGCCCGCCCGGTTTGAGCGACTGCAGCGTGGCCGAGTACCAGGCGCCCGCCTTGGTGCGGCAGGCCACTGCCCGTATGCGCCAGAGGCGCCTGCCCCGCCGGTAGCAGGCGAGGCCCGCCTCCTCCGTCGCCAGCCGCGCGGACTCGTCAAGGGTTTGCTGTGACTTCACCTGTTGCACCTCGTGTTGCGCCTAGCGCACGCTTAGTGGGCGGCGGGTTCTCTGACTGACCCGAAGACTGCTACTCACGTCTCTGACGCGCTTCATGTTAGTTGTATACAGCGTTTACAGCGTATATAATAACCCAGATGCTGTCAATGGACCTGTTCATCAACGGTAAGACCGTGCCGGCCCAGTCTGGCCTGCGCTACGAACGGCACGACCCCGCCACCGGAACCCTCGTGGCCTCGTTCGCCAAGGCCCTAGGGGTTGACGCCGAGCGCGCCATAGCTGCCGCCCGCACCGCCTTCGACGCCGGCGTGTGGTCGCGCGCAGCGGGCGCCGCGCGGGCCGAGGTGCTCATTAGAACCGCAGCACTGCTTGCCGAGCGCAAGCCTCAGTTCGCTCAGTGGGAAAGCGTCACCAGCGGCGCCCCCATCGGCCAGGCGCAGCAGATGATCGACTGGGTCATCGACCTGTTCTATTACTACGCGGGCCTGGCGCGAGACATCCATGGCGAGACCACCACGTTCGGCACCGACCTGCTGGCGCTCACCCTTAAAGAGCCCATAGGCGTTGCCACCCTCATCGCCCCCTGGAACTTCCCGCTCAACCAGGCCGCCTGGAAGATCTGCCCCGCGCTGGCCGCCGGCTGCAGCGTGGTCGTCAAGCCCGACTCGCAGACGCCTGCTACCACCATCGCCCTGGCAGAGCTGCTGACCGAGGCGGGGCTGCCGGCAGGCGTCGTCAACGTCGTCACGGGAGACGTTGACGACATAGGCGACACGCTCATAACCGACCCGCGGGTCGACATGGTGTCGTTCACGGGTTCCACGGCCAGCGGCAAGCGCATCATGGAGCTCGCCTCACGCTCGCTCAAGAAGGTCTCGCTGGAGCTGGGCGGCAAGTCACCCAACATCATCTTCCCCGACGCCGACCTCGCGGCGGCCAGCAGCGCCGCCGCGTGGGGCATCTTCTGGCGCGTCGGTCAGGTATGTACGGCGGGTTCGCGTCTGTTCGTGCACGAAGACGTGCACGACGAGGTGGTCGAGCGGCTCATCGCCACCGCCAGGAGCATGCGGCTGGGCTCGCCCACGCGTGACGACGTCGATCTGGGCCCGCTCATCTCTCCCGAGCACCTGTCCAGGGTCCAGCGCTACGTGGCGGCCGGGTTGGAGGAGGGCGCACACCTGGCGTTCGGCGGGCAGAGGCCGGCGGGCAGCGAGTTCGACCAGGGCGCCTACATGACGCCCACGGTCTTCACGAACGTCAGCTCGGACATGACCATCGCTCAGGAGGAGGTGTTCGGCCCCCTGTTGGCGGTGCTCAAGTTCAAGACCGTAGACGAGGCCATAGAGCTGGCCAACAGCACGGTGTTCGGGCTGGCGTCAGGCGTGTGGACCAAAGACGTGGCCACAGCCATGCAGGTAGCACGAGGGTTACACGCCGGTACCGTGTGGGTGAACGGCTGGGGCGTCGTGAACCCCGAGGTGAGCGTGGGGGGCTGGAAGGCCTCAGGTCATGGGCGCGAGCTCGGGCGCGCCGGGCTCGAGGAGTTCCTCATCAGCAAGTCCATCCACATCGTCAGTTGAGGCTCCGGTCGGCGCCTGCGCAGGTGCAAGCCATCGGTGCACGACACGGCTACGCTCTAAGGGGCCTAGCTATGCTGGCCAGCCTCGCGAACCCCCGGCTCAGCATCAGACATCACGGAGCGCCGCCACCGGCTTACGCCTGCCGATCTGGGCCGCCGGTACCAGGGCCAGCAGACCCCCCAGCACAACGGTCAGCGCCACCACTATCAAGGCGACTATAGGTTGAACGGCGAAACCGCCGGTGAAGAGCACCCCGCTCCCCAGCACGGGAGCCACGGACGGCATGAACAGCCATGCCAGAACAACCCCGACAACGGCACCTAGCGCAGCCTGAACGGCAGCCTCAAGCGTCAGCTCACCGATCAACCGCCTGCCGCTAGCTCCCAGCGCGCGGCGAACACCCAACTCGTGAGTGCGCTCGATGACGTCTACAACGGTGATTGAGAAGATACCGATAGCGCCGACTATGACTGCCACCAGACCGAACACGGCAAGGATGACCGCCGCCGGGTTCACGCTCGCACTGGAGCCGAACTGTTGGCCCTCTTCCACGACCCTGATGACGGAGGCGTCAAGGTCGTACCTAGCTATCTCCGCAGTCAGGACGGTCCTGGCTGCCGCAACGACCTGTTCTCTGGCCTGCTCGCCACGCCCTGGCTTCGCCAGAACGCTGAGCGTCATCGCGCCGCCACCCATGAACCCGGTGCCATCGCTCCAGATAGGAAAGTAAGCGCTGGGCTCCGACAAGGCCTCGTAGCCCTCCGTTGCCTTAGGCGCAAAGGTTCCGACCACGCGGAAAGAGACCGTCGGAAGGTCAAGGGCGGCCGGCAGACCGCTCATAGCGTTGATGACAGACTCGACCTCCAGGCCGATCGGGTCCACGTCTCCGAACATAGCCGCCGCCGCATCGTCCGACAGAACGAGGACCGGGGTGCCGGACGCCTCGTCAGCAGCAGTGAAGAACGATCCGCGTGTGGGTGTAAGGCCGGCAAGCTCGAAGTAGCCAGGAGACACGGTGGCGGTACGTCTGAACTCGTACACGCCCCCTTGGTACGCGACACGCGCTTGAGGGCCGGTCAGGCTGGCAAGAGCCACCTTCTCTACGTCTGGCGCCAGCTCAAGGATCTGGCCCAGGGAGTCAGCAGAGAACATCGGGAACATGCGGTAGCCGCCACCCTCCACGTCCTGGCGCGCCATGACATCGAACCTCTCGGTCATCACTTGGCCAGTCGGTCCTGTCTGTGCCCGGAACATGGCAGAGAGGGCCACCGTCATGGCGAACGCACCGAGCACAAGCTGGAGAAGCGTAAGCGCGGTTCGCATGGGTCTGGCACGCATGCGTCTCACCACGTTGGTCAGCAAGCCGCCCATCAGAGGCTCCTCAAAGCTGTAACCGGCTTGACCCGCGTGGCTACTGCCGCCGGATACAGCCCGAACACCAGGCTCACCACCAGCGCCAACCCCACGCCCAACAACGACGAAACCAGCCGCAGGCTTGGCCCGACTGAAGTGACCTCCAGGCCGGCAGACAGAGAGTCCAGATACGAGTGGTAGGCGTGGATGAGCCCGTATCCTGCGGCGAGACCTAGCACTCCACCGACGGCGCCGAGCACAAGCGCTTCGAACAACACTTGAGTGGCGATGATGCGCCTTGAAGCGCCAAGGCTTCGTTGAATACCGATCTCTCGGTACCTCTTGAGCACCCGCGCCAGCATCAGGTTCATGATGTTAAGCGCCGCTATCAGCAGTCCTAGCGAGGCGAAGCCCGCGATCAGCAGGAGCGTGGTGTTGGCGCCTGCGGACTGCGCCGTCTGCAACGTAACGTTGGTGACAACGGCCCTGCCACCCCACCTGTTCCTTGCGTACTCGTCGACTCTGGCCGTCAAGTCTGCCACACCGTCCGACGTCTCGGCGACGGCCGTGAGTTCCAGGTTCACGTCGTTGCTACGGACGTGTATGGGTGTGAGAGGCAGGTAGGCACGCCTATCTCTGCTGAACCTGGAACCCGGGTCCTCCACGACACCGACTATGCGGTAAATGCCGTCGAACTGGAACTCGACCTCCTGACCGATGGGGTCGCCGGCGATCTCCCTCTCCTCCAGGAACGTCGTGGTCACCACCATTACGTTGCCGTCTCCCTGGTAATCGCTCTCGGTGAAAAAGCTACCGGCCACCAGGTTCAGGTTGGCGGCGGCGAAGTAGTCGGCCGTTACGCGGCTGGCGGAGACAGACGCGTCGAACCCCTGACCACCACTGAGCATCAGGAAGGCAGTTTGGTCTATGTACACGTTGACGCCCGGCAGCGCTTCCTTCAGCGCCGCCAGATCCGCGACAGTGAAGGTCAACGGCTCAGCGCTCGTCTCGCCTATCAGACGAACCGGAGCCAACCGATCGTCCAACCCCCGCCGCATACCGGACGCAGCGCTGCTGACCTTGACCTCACGAGCGGTCAGAGAGTTGCTGAACTGTGCGGACGATTCGTTGCCGGCCTCAGCGAGAGCAGCAACCGCCACCACTACCCCGACTCCTAGTGCGATAGCGACCGATATAAGGAGCGCCTGGAGACGCTGCGTGCGAAACTGCCGCAGCGCAGGGCGCAATACGTCTAGCGCCTTCATAGTCGACCCTAGGGTAGCAGTTACGGCCGCCCACCATCTAGGCGGCAGAAACGTGTGTACATTTGACCCAATGCCCACCGGTGCCGCCGCACCAGGTCGCTGGCGGCGCCCCCGTTCGCATGAGGGACGATGGAACCTCCACAGTGTCCCAACTGACCTGAACCATTGCAGCCGCT
>JBIQNJ010000019.1:0-19360 GCA_044462445.1 Truepera radiovictrix
TAAGCAAGGAGATGAAGAGCGTGTCCGTGTACTTCCGCACGTACCCGACCTCATCTCCCTGGTAGTACACGGGCTCCTCCCAGCCCTCCACCGCGCGCCTACGGGCTTCCGCCTCGAGGTAGTCAGCGGCCATGCTCATCGCGTCCTCCCACGCCTGAGCGAACTGCTCGTCGGTGGTGCGGAGGTCGTAGAGGGTGCGCCTGGCGACGTTGCAGGTTTCGGCCGAGAGGGTGACGTTGCCGTTGGTGCTGAGGAGGTCGAGGAACTCCGCCAGCTTTTTAGGCGTGAGTTTCGCGCGCCGTTTCTTCCGATGCGAGGGCTTCATGGGGTCCCCTCCAGTTGCAGAGCTTCATGGGGTACCTGTGCTGGGCCCTGGTCGCCGTACGACTCGAGGAAGGCTCTTCGGAGTGACGGCAACCGGGCCTGATCGGCGTACGCGACGGTGCTCCAGCCGCCGAGCGCTCGGAGTGCCTTCTTGCCTGCTTCGGACAGTTCCGCCAGTTCGTTCTTGGCGGCGCTCTCGATCAGCGCGTCCCACTCCTGCCGCGCGAGTTGAGCGGGGTCGCCTTTGGCTGCGTGTAGGAACGCGACGGGTGCTGGCCAGAATTGGTCTTGCTCGAAGATGCGGCGGGCGGCGGTTTCGAATTCCGGTGTGGTGAGGCGGGCGTTGAGGTATTCGAAATACCGCTGGGTCATGAGGGGGTGTGGGTCGCGGCCGAAGCGTTCGAGGAGGAGGGTGAATTCGCGGGTGAAGACGGTGCGGTCAATTGGCATCGAGTCCTCCGATGGCGTCGGCGACAGCTTGCGCTTTGGCGGCGAGGCGGCGGTCTTGGTTGCTCATGCCGCCTGTGCTGCGCCATTTTTCGGCCCAGCTGAGGAGGTTGCCGGCGGCAAGGAGGTTCCCGAAGCCGTAGCCGCCTTGCCGGTAGTGGGGTTCTTGCGCGACTTGGCGTACGGCGTCGGTGAAGATTTCTAGGGCTTCGTGGCCGAGCTCGCGGCGCAAGAGGTCGAGGTGCCTTTGGCGTTTCTTGTCGGTTGAGACGACGCGGGGTAGTGGGCCTCGGTTGTCGTTCCAGGCGTCTACGAAGGGCTGGTCGATGGCTCGGACGGCGGGGGTGCTGCGGTTCTTGCCTTTCTGGATCTCCCCGGTGGCTGGTTCCATCTCTCGTCGAGGCAGTGCCTCGACCTGTGGCGGTCGGGGTTCTGGCTTTTGGGGGGTAGGGGGGTTAAGTACTTCTTCTTCTTCTTCTACTTCACCTTCTACTTCTAGCCGGATTGCGCTGGGCTTGCTCTGCCTTTGGTTGGCAGTGTGCGGCACTTGGCTGCCAGTGTCCGGACTTGCGCTGTCTGGCTCGGTGGTGGGGTGGGCGTTGGCGGCCAAGTAATCTCCGCTCCACACGCGCGGGTCTGCGTCAGCTCGGGCCGTGCCTCGTGGCGGTTTCTTGGGCGGCATGACGCCTCGAGCGTCGGGTATCTCCGCCTGGGCTTCCCGTGAGAGGTCGATGTCGTTGTGCTCGTGGAAGTTGATGATCTCGGCGTACTGGTCTTCTCCGACCTGGTACAGGTGGATGAGTCCTACTTCGTGCATGTCTGCCAGAGCTGCGCTGATCTCGTCCGGAGCAATGCCGAGCCGGGTCAGCACGCGTCCGCCGAGTGTGATGGGGTCCGCGTCGATTCGGCCGTAGGCGTCCGCGCTAGGGATGAGCAGTTGGTAGATCATGCGGTGCCTGTCGTTCGCTAGTCTGGCGAACTTGCGGCTGCCGCCAAGGGTGGCGCTGATGAACCGGCCGCGTGCCATGCTTCCTACTTCCCTCCATCTTCCCGAGGCTGGGTGGGCTCTCTAATCGGTTCAAGCCTCACCGCGGGCCGCCCCCCCCACAGGCCATCCAGGCTCCCGGTTGGCGCGCTCCGGTCTGCGCTCGGCACCCACTCCAGGCGCCGCGAGAACTCGAGCTGCGTGAGGGTTCCCTCGTGCACCCTCTCGGTCTGCTCTACGCCGCCGCGCCTGTATCTGAACTCGCGTACGAGCCAACGCTCACGGGTCATAGAGTGACCGCTCATGCCGCTACCTCCAGGCTCAGGAGGTAGTCGTAGGCCGCGATTGCTTGCGGCGGCACAACGCCATTGCCGAGGATGCGCAGCTCCGCAGAGCGGGCGAGGCCACGGCCGGTGACGTGACCGGGCGGCCAGGCCATGACCCACTCAACGAACATGCTGTTCAGGCGCCCGCGGGCGTCTAGCGGTTCGGGTGGCGGACCCCCCCCGATGGTTTGCGCGTGCCGCTCAATGGCGGGGGCGTAGTCACCCCAACGGTTAGCGAACGCGACGTCATGTAGTGTCCAGCCGGGCGTGAACGTGTCGCCCGGCTTGCGGGCGGTGGCGTTGCGGCCGATGCTGGCGTTGGGTGTTGGCAGTAACCGATCGATCTCGCGGAGGCTGGGGGAGCCGGCGCGTTGCATATCGCGGCCACGACCGTCAGCGGCCGTGGGGGTCGGCAGGAGGGCTACTCCTCCTGCCCGATGAGGTTCAGCGCGCTCCGCAGGCTCACTTGGGCTTTGCTGCCGTCCAGCCGTTTGCCCGTCGGGCTGATGCTCACCGTACGCCGGTTGTCGGCCGCACCGTCCGGCGTCGGCAGCAGCTTCATCGCTACCGCCAGCGGAATGCCGGCCCCGTTGTTGCCGTGCCTCGCCCGCAGTTGCTCCCGGCGCGCCAAGAACGACTCCGGCGCCTCCGAATCGTTGTGGGCTGATGCTGTCGGGGTAGGCAACAACGAACAGCCGGTCGCGCCTATGGCAGGCCCCAACGTCGCTAGCTCGTAGAGTCGTCCAGCGCGCGTCATACCCGACCTCGGCCAACTGCCCGAGTAGCATGGCGAACTCGGGGGCGCGAACAAGGGCAGCGACATTCTCCAGGAGGATGAGGCCGGGTGCCAGATCGCGAGCGATTCGGGGGATGATGGGTAGCAGGTCGCGCTCATCGGACCCTCCTTTGCGCCTCCCGGCGCTGCTGTACGGCTGGCACGGCACACCACCACAGACGACATCCACAGCCGGCAGGTGCGCGAATGATTCGAGATTGCAGCTACCGATGTTCGGAACGCCCGGCAGGTGCTGCTCTAGGAGCCTGGATGCGGCGGCGTCCGTCTCGCTAACCCACGCGACCTCAGCCTCTGGGAACAACGCCCGCACGGCAATATCTAGGCCGCCGCCACCCGTGCAAAGCGAACCGATCATCACAGCTCACCCCAGGCGATGGGAGCCTCTGAGGTGTAGTGCCGGCCGAGTACGGGTTGCGCGAACACCCACTCGCGGCCGTTCCAGGAGGCGAGGGTTCTGACGCCGCCGTCCCAGGCGGCCCACACGACCCGGCCGTTGTCGGGCGGGCATGGCGGCCAGCCCGGGGCGTGCTCGACGGAGCAGTGGATGATGCGGTCTATGTGCTTCGGTGCCAGCTCGAGACCGATGGCGGCGCCCAGGGAGGCGGCTACGAGCGCGACGAGGGCGTACCTAGCCCAGGTGGGGCCAGGGCGGCTCACGCCCTCACCCCTTCGCCTGCCACGTACACGGGTACGCCGACGATGCGCTCTATCTGACGCTGGAACTCCGCCTCATCGCTATTACCCCCGGAGAGGTGCAGTAGGTGCACCTCCTGCAGCGGCGGTACCGCCAGCGTGTGCAGGAGTTGCGCGGCGTGCTCGATGCTCATGTGGTTGCGGATGACGCGGGCGGCGTGGTGCTGGTTGAGGGTGCCTTGCTCGACCAGGCGGTTGAGGATGCCCCTGGAGTAGTTGGCCTCGATAGCGGCGATGTGCACGCCCTCGAAGCGGTACGCGCAGTAGGCGGTGTCAGTGATGTACAGGAGCTTCTCGCCCGTGCGCGAAATGACCAAGAACCCTAGGCACGGCACGTCGTGGACGAGATCGAACGCGCGCACGGTCCAGCCGCCGAAGCCGAACTGCTCACCGCTCTCGACGGCGCAGAAGTTGTGGTGGCCACTTACCCCGAGCGTCTCACCTGTTTCTGCGTTCGCGAAAACGGTCACACCAGCCGCCAGGAGCTCCGGCACACTGCGGCTATGGTCACTGTGAGCGTGCGACACCAGACAACCGGCCAGCTGCGTGACCCTGAAGCGGACGGCGCGCTGCAGGACCTTGTAGGCCACCCCCGCCTCAATAAGAAGCGGGTAGTGGCCCTCAGCCGTGACCTGGTACAGGTTGCCAGCGCTGCCGCTAGCGAACGACTCGAACTGCAGCATCAGAACGGCGCCTCTGGTTTGACTTCGACCGTCTCGCCGTCGAACAGGCCACCGGCCGCCTCAGGCTCGGCTTCTACGACCTCTGCCTGCACGCGCTTGGGTGGCGCCTCGACGTCCATTAGCTGCTTGTTGGCGGTCTTGGCCACGGCAGCGTCGACGGTGCGGTGAGCGACGTCCACGGGGTCGCCCTCTTCCGCCATGACGGCGGCGTAAGCGCTGGCGTTGACCTTCTCCGGGTCCATCGGGATCTTCGCCGCCACCCGGTGGTACACCGTCTTCAGGTGCATCTCGACGTCGTTTTCGGACCAGAAAGTGCTCTTGCTGGCGTCCTTGCTGCGCTTGAAGTCGCGCTGCGTGACGAGGATGAGTCGGTTCTTGCGGGGGTCATCGTGCACGACGTAACCGAATCCACCGATGATGTCGCCTCGGTCGAACGGGTTGTTGATCTCGAACTCGTACCCTTCCACCTCACGGGTGCTGCTGCGAGGCAGGGCCTTGAACGTGTCCGTGGCGTGCACAAGCTCGTAGACGATGGCCAGCGGCGTTTCGAGCGCGTGCGTGCGCGAGACGTAATCGCGGCCCACGTAACCGATGAGCAGGTCGATGTCGTACATCTTCTTGGCGCCGTTGAAGTACATGACGGGCCAGATGTGATTCGGGATGAGGGCGTCCAGCCCGAGGCTGATGCGGTGCACGGTGTCCAGCGCGAGCTTCTGCCGGTCGATAGTGGTCCAGGTGTACTCCGCGCCGGGCTTGTTCTTGCGGACGCGGTCAGCCTCAGCGGTCTTGAGGGCCTGGTCGACAGCCAGGTACATGTGCTGCGCGAGGCGCTTCTCCAGCGGGGTGAACATGCGCTCGCTGCCGACTTCGGCGACGAACTGGCGCTCAACCTCGGCGAGGAAGCGGGCGCTGTTGCGCTTCATGGCCAGCTCTTCGACGGTTGCCAGCTCCCCGGTCTGCTCGGTCTTGGTGATTCCCTTCGTCATGCTGCAACACCTGCTGCTTCCTGCAGCTCGACGCGGAGCTGCTTATCACTGGGGCTAACGACGAGCGCGATCTGCTGCGCGCCGGTCTCGGGAATGTCGTGGATGCTCTCGGCCTGATCGACCCACACGGGCGCCGAGAGGCCGTGGTGACGCTGCAGGGTGCGGATGATGTCGAGCCCCGCGGCTATCTGGCCGGCGTGGTTCACGCTCTCGTAGGGCACGCCGTTCACGGTCGTGTCGCACGCCTCCTCGATACCGCCGTTAATTAGCGGCTTGAAGAGTCGGAAGGAGACCACCTCGAAGTGCTCCGCTACCCGCTCCTCGAGCATGCTGACCTTGCGGCGGGTGAACTCGTCCATCAGGAACAGGTGATGCTCTAGTTCCTCGAACTTCGCGGCCAGCTCCTGCTCTTGGGCCTTCAGCTCCTCGATGCGCGCTTCGCCGGTCTGGCGTTGCTGGTAGGCGGCGAGGTCGCGCTCGAAGGCGCTCACGAGGTCGTTCAGGCGCTCCAGCTCGGCAGTCAGGCGCTCGATCTCGGCAGCGTCACCGCTAGTGAGCTTGCCGATGCGCTCCGTGAGCTGATCCCGCTCGGCGGCGAGCTTGGCGTACTCCGGGCCCTGCGTCGGATCCTTCTTCGCCGGAACCTTCGCGGCCTTGGCGGCTTCCTCTTCCGCCTTGGCCAGCGCGACCACCAGGCCCTCACGGCTCCGCGTCAGAGACTCGATCTTGCCCTCGGTCAACGCCAGCTCCGCGGCCTTAGCGTCCTTCCGCTTGGTCAGCTCGGCGGCGTCAGCCTTGATGCGCGCCAACTCCCGGGCCTTCTTGGCGTTGAGTTCCGCGGTGGCGGTGCGGTGCGCGGCCTCCACCTGGTCGGCAGGGAGTGCCTGCTGGCAAGCGGGGCAGGTGCCGTCAACGTCCGCTTCGACCTTGCGAGCAGCCACCGTCGACCACTCACCCCGCAGGCCCTCCAGGCGCTCCTCTAGGCTCTCTAGGTCGGCCTTAAACTCTCCGACTTGGCCCTGGAACCGTGCCAGGCGCTCGTCGGCGTCCTGTAGGCTGCGCTTGGCGGCCAGCACCTTGCCCTGCGCGGCGTCCTGCGCCTCAGTAGCCGCGCGGGTCGCCTGCCGGTCCAGGTCGCTCAGGGCGTCCTCAACCTCACGCAAGCGCTTGCGCTCCGCCGTCACGTCACCAGCGCCCGACTTTGCCGCGGCCAGCGCCTCACTGACCTCCTGCCGGTCCTTGCGGGTGGCAGCCAGGCCCGCTTCGACCTGCTTAAGGGACTGCTCCGGGGTCTCCGGCTGGTTGCGCTGCACCTCACTGATGCGCACCGGCAGCTCGGCCAGCTCCTCGTTGGTCTTCTGTCGCGCCTTCAGCACGACCTTCCGGTAATCGTCCAGCGTGTACTTCCCGAGGATCTCCGGCAGGTCGGCCAGGGCGGGGTCGGACGCGATCACGTCCTCGTCGCTCACGTCGCCGCACACGGCCAGCAGCACCTTGCGGCGGTCAGTCCAGTGCAACGCCTGGAACGCGCCCGGGTCCGACAGGAGACGCCAGGTGGCCTCGTCAGCGATCTCCGCCACCTTGCTCACGTACTCGCCCTTCGTGACGGGCACACCGTCGACGTAATGCGCGGTCTCGTGACCAGTGAACTCAGCCACGGCCGCGCCGCGCTTCTTCGTCCACTTCTCGCTGTACACGCGCTTCAGGGTGATCTCCTCACCATCAACGCGGAGGACGCCCTCCACCTCGTGCTCGACGCCGCTGAGCGCCTTACCGTTCACGAGCGTCTTGATGTCGAAGTCCTTGCGGCCGTGGCTGTCCTTCTCGAACAGCAGCCAGGTGAAGCCGTCGAAGAGGGTGGTCTTGCCGCTGGCGTTGCGGCCGCGCACGGCGGCGCTGTCGCCAGCCAGCTCGAGAGTGAAGTCCTTGGCGCCCTTGAAGTTGCCCAGCCTCAAGCTCACCAGCTCGACGCGCTTCACGGCCGACCCCCGAGCCGCTGGCGTCGGCGGGTAACACCGCGGTTCCACCACCAGGCGATGCCGTCATGGACCGCCACCAAAGCGATGACGCACACCGCGACGAACAAGAACGGGAACGCCGCGAACCACACGTCCTGCAAGAAGGCGATCACGACGCCCTCCGGTACCGCTCCATCAGCTGCTTGTGCGCCAACTCGTTAGCTACGTAGTCCTCACGTGGAAGAAGCGGCGCGGGGCCACACGTGCGGCTACGGTCTAAGACAGCGAGAGCATCCGCTTCCATTGCTAGGAGCAGGTCACCATCACGCTTGGCGCGGAGCATGACCCTGCGCGCGTTACCCGGCTGCCGGAGGCGCTCTAGGGGGTTCATGCTGGCACCGCCTGGGCGGCGTTCTGTTGCGCGAGCGCCTGGGCCTCTTCCGCCGACGCGGGCCAGAAGCTGGGGCGCCGCTGCCCATCAGGCGTTTCCACTTCGAGGGTGTGCAGCTGGAACAGGCCTCCGAGTGTCCAGTCACAGCCTCTTCCCGGTTCGCCAGGTTGGAGCCCACTTGGGCTGTCTGGATCGTGCCTACCGATGCAGGAGAAGCCGATCTGGCGTTCGGCTGACTCAGTAGGCACGCCAATTGCTGCGAAGCTGGCGAGTGACTGGACGGTTCCGCACCTGGCGCACTTGAACGCGATGTCCTCCCGCCGCTTAACACCTTGAGCGCGGAACAGCTCGTGCAGCGCGGTGACCGAAATGACAGTGACGGGCTTGCTCATCGCCCTACCTGCTCGCTGAACCGGCGGTTCGGGCGCGCCAAGTAGATGCGCTCCGCGTACTCCTGTTGAGCTATGGAGGCCGTCACGTGGGCCAACTCCCTGGCTACCAGTACCTGCCGGCGGCGCAAGCTCATCCAGGCGTCCATGTCTCCCCTGTCGCCAGCGTCATGCGTTTCGGCGATGAGGTCGTCCATCTGCCGTTGGAGCCCATCACGCTTGGCGCGGTTCTCGTCCAGGGTTGGGCGCTTGTTCTTGGTTGCTGGTAAACTGTTCATGGTTTTCCCTCTTCTAGGGTTCCCGCCGTGCCTGGCGGGGCAGGAGACTAGGCGCCTCTTGTGGGCGCCTTCTTCTTGGCGGGCTAGTTCGGTCTCGGCTGGGCGAGCCGCTGGCGGACTTGTGGCGTGATGGGGTCGGGCGCATGGTGTTCGTGCGCGCCCATGAATCGGTCCAGCTCGGCGCGGGAGAAGACCTGCTTCCTGCCGAACTTCGTGGCGTGGAGCCGACCGGCCTTCACAAGGCGGTAGATCTCGTGCCGGCCAGTGCGCAACAACTCGCCGGCTTCCTGCGCGTCGAGGTACTCAAGCGCGTTTAGGTATTGGATGCGGTCAATGGTTGCCACGCTCAGGCCTCGGCATTCTGAGGCTGGTGCCAAACTAGTCCCAAGTGAAGGCATAGTTTCACCACGGTTTGCGGGCGCGTATCTCCTTCGCCGCGCAGAAATTTGTTTACGGTGTTGTGGCTTATACCCGTGTCCCGCATCACTTTGCGGGCCGAGATATCGCGGGCCGCCATGGCCTCGATTACGTCCTTCCTGATCTCCCCAATGGGGCGCATCTGTTGATTCATGGCACTAACTTAGCCCTAGGGGTAAGATAGTGTCAAGAGGGTACAGATTGGGCCAGCCTAGGGCAACGCCGGGCGCGATAGCAGTCCCGTATCTGTGTCAAGCTAGTACGCTTTGTGGCAATATGAGTTGTGCTCAGTACAGCCACAGTGCCACGACCTTGCTTGCCCACGACCCGAAGACGCGTCATGGACGAGGCTAAACGCCTCGGCCAGTTCCTCCGAGCCTGGCGCACCAAACGTGGACTGAAACGCCCCGAAGTGATCACCGAGCTGGAGAAACTCGGAGTCGACATGAGCTACGGATACCTTGCCAAGCTCGAGGCTGGGGCACGGTCGCTTGCTTTCGCTTCACTGGAGTATAGAGAGGGCCTACGGCACGTCTACCGAATCCCTGAGGATGTCTGGTTCGCCGAAACCAAGCTGCATGTGCCCGTAAGAGAGTCGAACAACGAGGTCGAACTCTCGCCAGAGAACTTCAGCAAGAACCGGAATATATCGGTCTACGACATGCTCAGTGGTGGGCCAGGGGCCGACGGGGGGACTGTGATCGACATCATCGCCATAAGCGAGGAGTTCAAAGGCGAGCACATCGCATACGAAGTCTCAGGTGACAGCATGGCACCCGACATTGAGAGCGGCGACCGAGTCGTCGTGAAGCTTCAGGACTATGCGGAGCCCGGCGACGAGATCGTCTGCTTCGTCCCAGACCGGGGGATGCTCGTCAAGTTCCTCGACCGGATCGAGGGCGACCAGTACGTCCTCACAAGCTACAACCCTGCCCACAAGCCGATCTGGGCGCGCGACCTCAAGATTTACGGCATAGTAGCTGAGGTGCGAAAGCGCCGCCGGAAGAACGGCAACGGCAAGAAGAAGCTGAACTGACCGTGGCTCGCAGGCGTAAGTCCCGCCGCACCCCAGGGGAGGGAAGTGTCTACTTCCGTGCCGACACCGGCAAGTACGTGGGCGCTGTAGTCGTCGGCGTCACACCTGCGGGTAACCCGCGCCGCGTTAGAAAGAGCTTCGAGAGCCGCGCGGAGGCAGTCTCCTGGGTCAACGACCGCCTGACCGAGCTGCACCGCGGCTTGAACATCGACAACAACGCAACCCTCTACGAGGTTTACGACGCCTGGATGGCCCACGGCACCAACATGCTGGCGTGGACGCCCGCCACAATCCGCAGTTACCAGACGACGCTAGAGCTGCTTGTACTCCCGTACCTCGGGCACGTAAGAGTCAAAGACGTGAGCGCCTCAACGGTGCGCTCTCTCCTCACGATCCTGGCCGAAGGGGCGCCCGTGCGGAACCCGAATCGGCTCAAGCTCGCCAACCCGAAGACCAAGGGCAAGGCGCTCGAACCACCCAAGCAGCAAGGGCCAGCCGGCATCAAGCGCGCCCACACGTACCTCTCCATCGTCCTCAACGACGCGGTCCGCATGGGCTACATCCAGGCGAACCCAGCGCTGCAAGTCACGCCGCCCACCCCGCCAGAGCCGGAAGTGCAGCGCTGGTCAGAGGAGGAGATGGGCCGCATCCTGCAGCGCGGCCTTGAGCGCGACGATCAAGCCAGCCGCTACGCCCTCATCGGCATGGGAACAGGACTACGAATCGAGGAAATGCTCGGCCTCACCTGGGCAGCGGTGGACCTCAAAGAGAACATTCTGCACGTTGAGCAGGTCGCCTCCAGCGCTGGACCAAAGACCTTACGCCGCGGCGGTAAGAGCCCGGCCGCGCTCAGGGCCTTGCCCTTCGACCCGCTAACGGCCGAGGTGTTCGAGCGGCAACGCCAGTTCGTGCTGCAGCTGCCGAAGATCCGCGAGGAAGAGAACCAGAAGCGCGCGAAGAAGGGGAAGCCCCCGCTGCCGTGGGTCGATCTCGACCTGGTGTTCTGCACCCGGTACGGCACTCTTCTCGACCGAACCACGCTGCGTCGTCAGTACAACCAACTGCAGGCCGAAGCAGGGGTGGAGCGCATAAAGCTCTACTCCACGCGCTCGACACATGGCAGCTCGATGGCGGACAACGGCGAGAACCTGCACCTGCTCTCCGAACGGCTTGGCCACACCAACCGGTACTTCACGGCGAAGAAGTACGTCCGTGGCAGCAGCACGGCGCACCGTCAGGCCGCTGATCGGTTTGGGCAGATCCTGCACCGCGCCGGCCGAGGCAGCCGCGGGGCAGAAGGTAGCTCCAAACCTGTAACGGCAGCACCTACGGGCGCCCCGAAGCAGGGTGAGCAGGGGGCAGGAACGTCGCCACAAACGCACACGGAGCCTAGTGGCTCCTAGTTGCGCCTAACGGTGTGTCTGAATGGCATTCAGAAGGTCAGGGGTTCGAATCCCCTCGGCTCCACCACGCAAGACGCGTCAGGGACGGCAACCGCAAAACGGGAGCCGTCCCTGATCCTTTGGCTCGGGGCAGGAGCGGGGCAGCTCGCACCTAGAACCCTCAACACGCCTCTCAGCTGAAGTCGCTTGACGCGCCGAACAGCTTGGCCCTATCCTCTCCATTACCCTTAATAACTAAGGGTAATGGGGCTGCCTCGGCTGCCCACACCCCCGGCCGAGGTAAGCATGAGACTGACAGCCCTACTCAATGTGCACTCCTACTTCAGCCTCGGCGCCGGCACCGCCAGCCCGACCACGCTCGTCAAGCGTGCTGCCGAGCTCGGCTACCAGCACCTGGCCCTCACCGACCACCTGAACGTCACCGGCGCGGTAGAGCTGTTCCAGGCGGCTAAGCAGCACGGTATTCGCGCGCTCATAGGCGCCACCGTGCCGGTGCGCATCGAGGGCGAGGCGTACCCGTTCGTGCTGATCGCTACCTCGCGCGCCGGTTACGGCACGTTGTGCCGCCTCATCAGCCTGGCGCACGCCAGAGACGAGCGTGACGTGCCGCTGCCGGCGTTGTTGGCGCACTCGCACGACCTGATACTCCTGACCGGCCCACGCGACGGCGTGGTAGCCAAACTCCTGGCCAACCGCCGAATACCCGAACTCGAGCAGCTCATGCAGCAGCTGAAGGCGGCGTTCCCCGGCCGGCTGTACGTGCAGCTGTTCCATGACCGTTACCGCTGGGATGCACGCCGCGCGCGAGTCATGCGGAGCCTCGCACAGAGCCTGGGCCTGCCGACCGTGGCCGCGCCCACCGTGCGTTACGCCAACCCGGACGACTACCGCTTGTACGACGCCATGACCTGCTCACGGCTGGGTATCAGTGTGCAGCAGCCTCATGCGGCGCGGCCGCAGAACGCCTGCCAAGCGCTACCGACAGCGGAGGACGCGGGAGAGCGGCTGCCGTACCCGGACGCGGCCGAGAACGCCACGTGGATCGCCGAGCGGGCATGGTTCGAACTGCTACCCGAACGCCTGGTACCGCCGCGCGCCAGCCTGCCCGAGGGTGTCGACCCTGAGCGGCACCTGCAAGAGCGCTGCTACACCGCGCTGATCGCGCGCTACGAGGGTGAGCGCGCCGCTCAGGCGCGTGAACGCCTGGAGGAGGAACTGGCCACCGTCAAGGCCCTCGGGCTCGCCGAGTTCTTCCTGGTGGCGGCCGAGGTGACGGACTACTGTCGGCGGCACGGCATCCTCGCCGCCGGCCGCGGGTCAGCAGCGGCCAGCATCATCTGCTACCTACTCGGGGTGACCGCTGCTGATCCGCTCAAGTACGAGCTGCTGTTCGAGCGCTTCCTGCACACCGGCAAGACCAGCATGCCCGATGTCGACATAGACATCTCCTCAGCCCGCCGTGACGAGGTACTAGCCTGGGTGGAGGAGCGCTTCGGCACCGACACCGAAGCCATGGTGTGCAACAAGATCACCTACCGCCTGCCACTCGCCGTGCAGGATCTCGGCCGCGCCCTTGGGCTACCGCAGGAGCTGCGCAACAACCTCACCAAGGCCTTGGGCCGCGACTACCGCGGCCTCAGACCCGGCAGCGCCGGTAAGGCTGAGGTGGCGTTCCGCGAGGTACTCGGCAAGGCCCCCGTAGCGGATACGTTCCTCTCGCTGCTGGCCGGCATGGAGCGTAAGCACGTGCGGCACCTGGCACCGCACGCCGGCGGCGTGGTCCTCTCGCGTGACCCGCTCACCAACTACTCGCCCCTGGAGCGCTCCAGCGGCGGCATCAAGCTCCTGCAGCTCGACAAGGACGACGCCGAAGCCATGGGCCTCATCAAGCTCGACCTGCTCGGCTTACGCATCCTCTCCGCCCTCGAGCGCGCCCGCGAGGAGATCATGCGCCTAGACGGCGTATGGCTCGACCTGTCAGACCTCCCCGATGACGAGCGCGTGTGGGACCTCATATCGGCGGGCGCCACGCTGGGTCTGTTCCAGGTGGAGAGCCCCAGCCAGCAGCACACCAGTCGGGTCATGGCCGCGCGCAACATGCGCGACCTCTCTCACCAGATCGCGCTCATCCGCCCCGGCCCTATTCAGTCCGGCACCGTCCACCCCTACCTCCGCAGACGCAACGGCCTCGAGAAGGTCACCTACTGGCACCCCAGCCTCGAGCCGTTCCTCAGCAAGACCTACGGCGTGCTGCTCTTCCAGGAGGACGTCCTCCGCATCGCCGTGCACTTCGCCGGCATGAGCTGGGTAGAGGCCGACAGGTTCCGCAAGAAGGTCTCCGGCTGGACCGAGCTCGACGATATCGAACCCGACCGTGAGGCGTTCATCGCCGGCGCCATGAGGCACGTGGGCGCCACGCGCCAGCAGGCCGAGCAGGTGTTCGACGCCGTTAAGGGCTTCCAGGGGTTCGGTTTCGCCGAGTCGCACGCCTGGGCCTTCGCCATCCACGCCTACGCCAGCGGCTGGCTCAGGATTCACTACCCCGCCGAGTACCTCGCCGCCATCATGACCGAAGAACCCGGCATGTGGTCACCCGCCACCAAGCGCCAGGAGGCGCGCACCTGGGGCGTACCCATCCTGCCACTCGACATCAACCACAGCGGCGTGCACTACCGCGTCGAGCGCGCCAGCTTGGACGGCGCCGAACCCGTCAAAGCCGTCCGGCCACCACTTTCCGCCGTGATAGGCGTCAGCACCGACCTCGCGCGCGAGATCCTGATAGAGCGCCTGCAGCACGGCCCCTACGTCAGCGTCGATGACGCCTACCAGCGCCTACCGCTCAGGCGCGAGGCGTTCGAGTTGCTCGTGCGCGCCGGAGCCTTCGACCACCTCTCAGCCCGGCGCGACGCCCTCTACCGCGTCGGCGCCCTCAGCAACACACAGGAGGCTGGCAAGCAGACGCTGTTCACGGCCGTGCCCAACGCGCCCGACCTGGAGCCGCTCGACACCTACCACCGGCACGCCTGGGACCTCACCACCACACGCTTCAGCACCCTCGAAATACACGCCATCGACTTCATACGCGACCAACTGCGTGAACTCGGCTGCACGCCACTCGCCCAGCTCCGGCGCACACCACGCAAGACGCAAGTGCGCGCGGCCGGCCTGGTGATCGGCAAGCAACGACCCCCGACCGCCAAGGGCTTCGCGTTCTACGTGCTCGAAGACGGCCCGGTGCGCGCGCAACTGATCATCTCACCCGACCTATGGGAGACGCACCGCGTGCTACTGCGCGACGCCTCCGTGATCGTTGCCGACGCCATCGTGGAGGACACCGGCCACCAACTCACGCTCAAGGCCGTACGCCTAGCCGAGCTGCCCGCACCGATACAGGTGGTGCGCGGGGGGTACCAGTTCGCGTAGGGGGCTAGGCGCCAGCAGCAGAGCCGTAAGTAGTCCACTCGGAGCTTGCGTCCACCACGGCCTTTCCGGCACCCCGTGGACTAGATAGCTACCCGGCTTGGGTAGCTGGTCCGGGCGGGGGGTGTCAACCCTGCCGCAACCTGGTGGTGGGTAGGTTGGTTGAGGCCCGCGGGGGCCGTTGCCTGCCCCAGCCTGATGGTTGGGGCTTTCTGTTGTGAGCGAATGGCAAGAGAAATGCGCTTTCGGCACCGCTCGTCCCCGAACCCAGGTCGGGGGCTCCTGTTGGCCGCGACATGTGCGCTTGTAAGAGCGCGGTGATATGCGCACCCTCACAATGCCCACACACGCAACTTTGGGGGTCACCTTTGAGCGCACAAGATAAGCACAAACCCAAACCGAATGGCGAGTTACGAGTCGCCCTGTTTGACGGCACGAAACTAATCCGCATAGGCCCACGCCTCTGGGCCATCGGAGCGTTTGCGGCATTAAGCCCACAGGCTCGCTCTGTGATCAACATTGTGGAGTCCGCCGTTGCGGGCATCGTAATTTACGCAGTCCTGAGCCTTGCCTCCCTGGGCTTCGACGCAGCAGACCGCTGGATAGGCGGTATTGGCGAGATCTGGTTAAGCAAGTCCGTCAGGTTCTTAATCGTCGAAGGTGGACTACTTACTTCCGGCCTTTGGCTACTCGTTGGCCTCGTGTCTACTGCTAAGCTAGCCATAGTAACCACCTGGCAGCAATTCGTACCTATCACGAAACTAGGAGGTGGCGACGATGAGTAACAAGCACCAAGAACTACGTGAAGGACTATATCTAGCGCCGCTCCTAATGGGCAGCCCATGGCGAACCGTACTCTACTTCCTCAAGTGGCTGGGCGTCATTGTCACCGTGATAATCGCAACAACCCTCTTCGCAGGCGCCTACTACTTCCGCGTACACGATGTGAGCCAGCAAACAGCGCTTGCCATCATGGCGCCCGTCTATGTGATCGCCGCCGTCCTGACCTTGCTGCTGTACCGCTCAGAGCCCGTGCTGCTGGCGCAAGGCCTCGGCTGGCGCCTCCGCCGCATCTTCCTCACATACGGCCTGTTCGTGTCCCTCTACCTCACCGTGCTACACCTGGCCAGCGTCATCGGCTGGGTCACCCTCGCGTTGGCAGTAACCATCGTCGCGTTTGGTATCCTCAGCTACCCGAGCATAAAGGCCGGCGCCGCCGATATCGCGGCCACCACCGCCCGCTACGCCTTCGTCATATTCATCTTTGCCGCCATTGGTGGCGCCAGCCCGGCCGAGGCCGGCAGGGGCCAGACCGCGCGGAACGCCCTCAACTGGATGCCCAACGCATCAATCGTCAGAGCCGCCAGGCCCTACGAGGTCTACCGCAAAGGCAAGCGCCACAAGGACATCGACGTAACCCAAACAATTACGTAACCCCCTAACCGGGTCACTCTGGAATCGCGGGTATGCGCTGTATCTGCTGCTGCACCTGCTCCCACCTCTGATCGAGCCGGTAACCAGCCACGGCGCCGCCGATGAGCACGACCGTTAAGACGATACTCAGGAGCCACTTAATCCAGTTGAGCGTGCTCACCGTGCCCTCGCGCCTGGCGGCCTCGTCGCGACGCTCCCGCACCAGCGTGTTCAGCGTCTTGGTGTTCTCGTTGAGGTCTGCCCTGATGCCGGCCACTAGGTGCTCCTGGGCGTTCAGGCGCCCGACGAGGCCGGGTTCGCCGTTGCCGATCAGGATCTTGCGTAGGTGTCGCACTTCGTCCTCGAGGTTCATGCTCACGGGCGCCCCTCTCTCGCTTATGGAGTTCGTTCGGGTATTAGGTTCGGAGATAGTTGTGCAGACAAGATACGGTGGCCGCGCCCGCTGTCCCTAGCGAAGAACGCGGCCACCCGGTTGGTGTTGGCCTGGTGGCGGTTACATGATGCACCTCCTAACCCCGCCTCCAACCGCTGTTACGGGGTCTCGCGCCAATCGCGAGTTTGCCCCCAGCCCAAAGTGGTTTGGTTAATCGCGGGGGCGTATGCGGCCCGCGAGGCCAATGAGAAGCGCTCCGCCAGCGAAGCCGAGCACGAACGACAACAGGTGAAAGTCCATCAGGTCACCCCCTCTCAAGGCGGTATGCGTATGGAGAACCCGACCCTCAGCCAGTCAGGGCTGCCCAGAACCGGGATGCTCCCCAGGTGGGGGAGTCGCACCTCCGCCCACGCCGACCACGAATTCAGGTACGCGGCGACAATCACGTACGGCGCCAGGTGCGTGTCTGCCAGGGTGCCGGTGAGCACCGTCTGGGCGTCCAGCCCGACGGCAAGCTCCACAGCTCCAACGACGAGCACGGGCCGCTCGATGAAGCAGCCGACGGTCGCGCTGGGCCAAGCGGTCGAGCAACTGACGGTGCTGCCGGCCAGCACCGAGAACGGGCTCGCTACGGGCTCTGTAGTGTCACCGTCTGCGTTGGCGCTCCCGAGTAGCGTCAGCCCTACTATCGTGGCCAGGAGCAGGGTCAGGCGGCGCACTCAGGTGGCCGCCGAGGCTTTTGGGAACAACCCCCTGATGGCGTCCACACCACCAGATCCTAGGAACCCGGCGGTGAAGCCGAACACGAGGGCGCTTACGAGGGTCGTGCTGGCCTCGAACAAACCGGCAGCCCAGCCGATGCCGCCGAGGCCACCCCCGACGGCCATGCTGGCGATGATGACCGCCAGACCATCAAGATTCAGGCCCTTGCGTATGACGGCTATGACGGCGACCACGACGCCCGCGAGGACGGCGGTCTCCCCGAACCACAGGGCGGGGTCGGTGACTTCGAGGCCGAGCGCGGTGGCTATGGTCGTGAGGGCTAGCAGGATGAGTCTTTGCATGTGTCCTCCATGTGGCACGAGAAAGCCCCGCTGGTGGCGGGGCGTAGGTGGTTGGTTGGTTTTGCGCCCCCATATCTTCCGGTTAGGCGAGGTTGGGGGCGCTGTTCCTTGAAAACGATTGAGCGTGCCGGAGGCACGATGTGGCCGTCGCATCGGCCTCAAATCACCTCCCTCCTAGAGCCTCGTTAACGACCAACAGCAGGGTGACGAGAGCACCCCGCGCGGGTCGGAACTCTAAAGCTTTGCGAGTAGTTGTTAGCGTTGTAATTTTCTGCAAGAAAGTAGCGCTATCTTGTAAAACTCAGTTTTTAGAGCGGCCCGTGCGGGCGCACCGCCTCATAAGGCGACGCTGCAACCAGGTGACGATTCGGTGTGCCCTCACTCGAGACCGAGCGCGGCCTTAGCCCGCGCCAACCACTTAGCCCGGTCAGCCATACCGTTGATGCCGCCGTTGACGCCACGCGTCACCGCCTCGAGGTCATCACGCAACGCCGACCACCCGAGCGCACGACTGTTCCAGTACCAGCACGCGATGCGCGCAGCATGCTCGGGGCGGGCCGCGAGGTCAGGCTGCTCCACGAGCGGCAAGCCGAGCGCCTGCCCGGCGCGGCCGTAGTTGTGCCGGCCCGTCAGGTGGATGAGGCCGCGACCCCGGTACAGGTACCCGTCGCCGGGCAGCACGTTACCGAGATCGGCGCGGCCCTCGTACCGCTCCTGTGTCGGTGTCGGCCCCCATATCTCCTCCAGCCACTTGAGGCCGCCGGTCTCGTGCAGCACCTGCGCCAGGAAGTGCGCGACCTCCAGCGGATTCGTGATGTACGCCTCGCGCAGCGCGGTGTTGAGCGGCGCATGCCAGGCTGTGGCGTGCGCGCCCACGAGCGTGGCCAACGCCGGCATCGGCACCGGGTCGGGTGGCGCCGGGAACAACCGCACGTACGGCGCTACGCCCTCCGGCCGGTCTGGCAGCCCTTTGGCGGCGCGAATGGCTGCGTCCAGTGCCTGGTCGGCGGCGCCGTTGGCTGGTGCACTCTCCAACACCCGCGCCAGCTCGGCCACCGCGCGCTTACGGTAGTACTCTAGGTCCGTCACATCTGCCTCTCCTCTCCCATACGAAAGAACCCCGCCGAGGGGCGGGGCTTGTCAGGTTGTTTGGTTGGCTGGGGTCAGTCTTGGTTGGTTGCTGCCGCTATTTGCGCGCCGGTGACGGCGGCGATGTCAGCGAGGCTGGCGCCGCCTGCTTCGAGGGTGCCGGTGAGGTTCCCGCCCGGCCCGTACGTGGTGTTGAGCCGCACGTCAGCCTGGGCGGGTAGGTCCGTGCCGAACCGCGTCAGGACAGCGGCGGACCCTTCGGGGTCGTCTGGCCACGCGAGGTCGGTGTACACGCCCCAGGTGGCGTCGTCTGCGTCCCAGATGATCCACATTTTGCATTGGGTGGCGGCTTGGCCGTTGGGGTGGTTTTGCGCGTGTTTGATGGCGATGGGGATGGTGTTCTCGCCGGTGATTGCGGGCGCGTGTTCGCTGGCTATAAGGGTGCCGGCGATTCTGGTTTTGGTGTTGCCGGTGGCGAGGATGCCGGGCGCGTTGTGGGTGGCGCTGCCGGTGACGTCGCCGGTGTGGTTGAGGGTGCTGTCGCTGGCGGCGTTGACGCCTGCCGCGTTGGTTGCGGTTCCGCCGGTGATGGTGCCGGTGGTGTTGGCGGTGTAGTTGCCGGGTAGGTTGAGGCCGTAGTTGCTCCCGGATTGCCCGCCGGTGATGGTGGCGTGGATGGTGATGGGTTGGTTGCTTTGGTGTTGGACCCCGTGCGCGGTGCTGCTGCCGCCGGTGACGGTGCTGCCTTCGTGGATCGTGACGACGCTGCTACCGCTAGTAACGAGACCGTACGCGCCGCTACTGCTGCCGCCGGTGATGTCGCCCGTGATATCCACAGCGCCACCCGTGACGTAAACCCCGTACGCGC
>JBIQNJ010000019.1:19460-40892 GCA_044462445.1 Truepera radiovictrix
GTGATGTCGCCCGTGATATCCACAGCGCCACCCGTGACGTAAACCCCGTACGCGCTGCTGCCGCCGCCGGTGATGTCGCCGGTGATGCTCACCGTTCCGCCGGTGACCTGCAACCCGGACGCGCCGCTACTGCTGCCGCCGGTGATGTCGCCCGTGATATCCACAGCGCCACCCGTGACGTAAACCCCGTACGCGCCGCCGCTGGTGACGTCGCCCGTGATAGTGACGGTGCTGTCGGCGCTATCGACGCGGATGCCGTACGACTGCGTGCCGCCGCCGCCGGTGATGGTGGCCACGTCCACGATAAGGCTCCCGCCGCCGGTGCCGTCCGTAGCCGTGCCGGTCACGTTCATCCCAACACCGGTCCGGTAGTTTCCCGCGCCGCCCTCGATCGTGGGCGTTACGATCGTCACCGGCGTGCCCGGGTCCAGCACCCACAAGACGTAAGTGCGAGCGCTAGAGCTGGCGTTACCGCTCTGGTGGTGCGTGGCGAGAATCCCGTCCGTCACCTCGATCGTGATGCCCGGGTCGAGGTCGGGCGGGCCGACAACGAAACGACCACCAGCCGGAGCGCTGCCACCGGCCGCGAGGCGGAGCGACTTGACCTTGACCGACGTGTGGATGGTGACCTCAAACCCGCCCGCATGAACGTCATCCGTGTCACCCGGCACGCTCGCGCCGCCGTCCCAGGTGCTCGGCAAGTGCCACGGGCCGTCTTGTACCGCGTAACGCTCACTCATACGTGATGTTCTCCTTGTCCGCCCACGCGCCAGTGCCGTGCTCGACGAGGACGGGGCTAGTGTTGAGGGTCACGCGCGTGACGTTCCACCCGCTGGACGCCTCCGGCGTGCCGCTTGCGGCCGCGCCCGTGTAATCGTAAACGCCGGTGTTAGCGTGCCTGACAGCTAACCCACCACCGCCGCCGCCTGATTCGGGCGCCCAGTCGATGCCGCCGCTGCCATCCGCTTTCGGCACATAGCCTGCCGTGACGCCGGTGGCCGCGAGGTCGGTTAGCTCGTCACCCGGCTGTAATGCCGTGTCAGCAGTGGAGCCTTGCGCTGCCGTAGCGAAATCACCGGTGGACGCGGCGGCGGCGCTACCCAAGGTGGGCTTGTTGCTCAGGTCGTCGTAATCCCCGCTCGTCGCCACGGTCGCCAAGCTGCTCGCGTCCGCTTTCGCGTCCAACGCGTTCTGAAGGTCAGTCTGGTCAGACAGGGTGCCGGTGAGGTCACCCCAGGCGGGATTCCCGCCGCCAGACTCGGGCGCCCACTCCGTATCAAAATCAGTGCCGCTTGCTTTCTTGAGCACCTGACCGGTGCTCCCGCCGGCGGGCACGCCAACGCCAGGCGCGCCCGGTGTTCCTGGCGTTCCTGGTGGCCCCTCAAGCTCACTCAGAGCAATCAGGTTCTGCCAGGAGTCACCGTCAAGGCGCCACTGTATGTGCGTGCCCGTGACCTGCAGCTCCACCTCGCGGCCAGCCGCGCCATCGGCACCGTCCGCGCCGTCGTCGCCCTTCGGGCCTTGAGCGCCGTCGTTACCGGCGGGGCCTTGTGGGCCCTCAAGGTCAGCCAACGCCACGAGGTCAGTCCATGACCCCGCGCCTTCGTACCGCCACTGAATGTGCGTAGCGTTGGTTTGCAGCTCGACCTCGCGGCCATCACTACCGGCAGCGCCATCAGAACCCGCGGCGCCCGTATCGCCTCTTGGGATGGTGAAGTTGAGCACCGCAGCGGCGCTCGTGCCCGCGTTCGTGACATCAGCGTTACTGCCGGGCGCGCCGGTCGTGACACTGCCCACCGTGACCGTCGCCGCAGCGCCCGCCGGACCAGTATCGCCAGGCGGGCCGGGAACCGCGCTATCCGCGCCCGGGTCGCCCTTCTCCACCAGCAACACCCACGGGCCAGAGGGCGGCTCATCACCCGTGGTCTCAGATAGCGTGTAGTACGCGCTGCCGCCGTGCTCCACCAGGTCAGGCGCGTCGTACGCCGTGCCCGCATCCCACGCGCCACGCGGATTCAACCCAGCCCCAGCCGGACCCACCGGCCCAGCCGGGCCCTGCCTGCCTATCGTCGTGACAGCCCAGCTACCCAGGGTCGTGACGACCCCCAGCCGCTCCCGCCGTATCGTGACCTTCACGGCTCGAACCGCACTTCCCCGCGCATATCCAACTCCAAGTCACTGATCGTCCGACGAGCGCCCAGCGTGTCCGTCAACGTCACCTCAGCCTGTAAGAGCACGGCTTTACCGCCCGTCCACTCGCGCGTCATGCCTGGGCTAATCCTGACTTCCACGTAATCCGGGTCACTAGGGCCAGCGATTTCTACGCCCACCACCGGGTCATTATCCGTGCTGAGGTAAGTCCAGTTCCCCAGGCCGCCCTTACGGGAGCGGTTCACGCTGAACTCCGCCTCGCAGCCGGTCAAGTCGATCTTCGTGTCGTCGTCGTTCGTGACCTCGAAGCGGAGGGTTTCGCTGTCTCCGACCTTGAGGTCTAGCGTTGTGATGGGTGGCAGCACGATCTCAACTCCAGTCCGCTACGGTGCGCCACACCGCCGCAGCTTCGGTGGCGTCCGTGCACAGGTACAGGGCGGGGCCGGTCTCGTCTAGCCACTGGAGCCCAATCCAGGCGCCGGTTGTTTCGTCGTCACCGGCGGTGGGGGGCGCGTTTTCGCGGCGGAGCACCACCACCGCGCCGGCGTTGGCGGGTAGCCGCCTATCCTGCGGGTCGATAGCGGAGCTATCGATAACGTGCAGCACGTCGTCGGGCTTGATGGGGCCGCTGAACTCTGGAAAATCCCTAACGCTGTTAGCCACGGTTCACTCCTCTAGCGTGATGGTGATGGGTGCGCCGCTCGTGTCCGTAAACACTGCACCCCTGGTGTCGGTCATGGCGTTCTCGAACGGGTTGGGCGGGATGGCGCCAGGGCCGGTCATATCCCTCAGTTGCACCCGCGCGGTCTTACTCCACGCGCCGCTCGTGAACTCATCCGAGTACGTCAGACCAGAGAGGATGCCGCGCTCACCACTTGGCAGCTCGACCAAGCGACCGATGGTGTCGAACACCACGCCCTGAGCGCCGAGGCTCAGCTCCAACTCCCTGGTGACCCTTGGTGTGATGTTATGCAGAACGTACCCCCTGGCGGCCGCCGTGAGCGTCTCAGCATCCAAGGCGTAACCACGCACGCTTATGGTGCGCTCCCGAATCCCGAACGCTTCCTGCGACTCCAGGATGGCGTTACCACCCGACTCGCTAGGGAGGTTGTGACCATCCTCAACCAGCCCGAACGTCACGCTCGTCTGGCCCGCCTCGGCGTACGCGGTGCTGCTGTCGTTCAGGGTTATCTCGACTATGGCCGTCCAGCAGCCCGCCCAACAGTTCGCCTCGAACGTCGCGTTGCTGAGGGATAGCTCTACGCCGCCGGCGTTCTGGTTCCAGCGGCCGCGGATAGTTAGGCGGTACATGTCGAACGTCAGGTGTACGAGGTCGCCCCAGGTGCCGTCGAACGGCACGATGGACTGAATCTGTGTCACGGTGCCTTCGCCGTCGAACGCGAATCCGCCGCCGGGCCCGAAAACACGCCACATAGTGGTGATGGTCGGGGCTGGTTGGTCGTCGCGGAGTCCGATACCGATACCGGCGGGGATGGCGTCGGGTGAGACGGGCCAGATGTCGGGGCGTTGCAGCCCGAACTGGCCACTGCTTAGTGACTCTTGCAGGATGTCGTGGCCTTGGCGTGGCGGTTGCAGGTTAAGCCTATCGGCTGGCGCCTCGGGCGGCTCGAACCAGCCCGCGAGGTTGCCTAGTCGATAGTTGCTGCCGACCTGGAACCACGCGGGCTGCATGACAGGCACGTGGTCGGTGCGTGCTCTGCCGCCGACAGCGGTGAAGGTTGCACGGTTGATGGTCGTGAACGGGTCAGGCTTGCCGGTAGACACGCTGTAGGCGTCGAACGGTCTGACAGCCACGACAGGCGCAGCGTCGGCGTCTGGACCGTACACGCTCACGATCACCAGGTCACCATCACTGTCCTGCCTGACGACGGTGCCGGGGAACGGACTGAGGAGGTCATGCAGGATGTCCAAGGCGGTACTGCGGTCGTCGCGTTCCTGGGCCAGGGTCACGGTGTCAGTAGTAACCCTGCCCTCGGTGGGGTCGCTGTAGTTGCCGCCAGTGGGCATGCGCAGGTCAGGCACGGGCTTGTACGTGAGCCACGGTTGCAGCGTCGCCCACCAGGTGAGCAGGCCGGTGATGACCTGTTGTGTGGTGCTGGTGCCACCGTCGTTGGGTATGCCTAGTTCGGTGACGGTGCCGTACAGTCGGGGTGGGTACCAGGTCGCCAGGCGCGACAACAGGGTCACGCCATCGAACTGCTCCTCCATCTGACTGTTCTGCCTCGGGCGCGGGTAGACCATCAGGTCCACCACCGGACTGTCAGTCGCGCGGGTCAACTCCCGGTACCGCGTCCTCACAGCAGGCTCTTGATGCACGGCGTTCGTGTACGCCACGTCAAAGCCCAAGTCGACGGGTATGGCCTCCACCGCGTCCAGGAGGCTGCCGAGGTCCTCACTCGCGGCGGACCGCAGGCGGTCACGCGGGTCACCAACCGGCTGTGGTGGCGCGCCGCCACCACTCACCACGAACCCAAACAAGTTCAGATCCACCCCGTAATCGTTCGGGACGCACGCCAGACCGTACTCGTACAAGTTCGCTGGCAGGACGCCCGCGCTCACGAGCCGATCGAACGCGATGAACCCCGCGTCCGACCACTCCAGCACCAGGTGCTCGAACTCCTGAACGCCGCACGCCATCAGCCGAGGCTCCGCACGTCAACCTCACCGAACGCGACCAACAGCCCGTCCGCCGGCGCGCTGCCACGCAAGCTCATGGGCGCGCCCGGGTCCGGCAACACCAGGCGGTTAGCGTGCCAAGACACGATGTCCTCACCGTCCTGCAAACCGACGTACAGGATGAACACGCTGATGACGTCCCTGAACGGCGCGGCCGCCAGGCCGACGCTCACGTCGTCCGGTAGCGGTTCGCCGCCAACCCAGCGGTACGGGTACAGGCGCGGGCCGTCGTCGTCCTCTTGTTGCACGTGCGCGTTGTAATTGTCGGGGTCGATGGCGTTAACCCAACCAGCGGGGAGGGTCCACCAGGCCGGGTCGTCGCCGGCCCACCAGGTGACGCCGAGGACGAGGGTGTCGCCTTCGATGGCGTTCAGAGGGATGATCTTGGGGTCGCTTTCCCACCAGGCGACGGTGTCGCGCTCGACGGCGTACAACTCGGCCACCGTTTACTCCTCCTCCTCTGGTTCTGGCGGTGCGGGCACGACGCCGGGCACGGCATACACGTTGTCAGTGCCGGTGTGCCAGAGGACGTCGCACGGGTAGAAGGTCGCGACGGCGGTCCAGCCGTGCTTACCGCCCTCGACGCTGACTTGTAGGTCTGCGAGTATGCCCCACTCCTGCCTGGGCGTGTTGTCGCCGAGTAGGTAGAGGCTCATGCGGACGAGGTGGCCTTTGCCGGCGACCGCGTCCAGCGCGCCGGAGAGCGTCCTGCGGGGTTGGCCGTTCAGGAGGGGGTAGGCTTCGACCTCGTGCAGGTCGTCCTCCACCGTGGACAATCCAGACCCGGTGAAGCGCAGTATGACGGGCTTGCGCCTGGCCGGCATGCCTTGAATCCCCGTAAGAGGCTGTAGGTCAAGCAAGTCCAGCGTGAACGGCGGGAACTGAACGGTTGGGCCGGTGAACCAGCTCGTGTCCATGTTCCCCGCACCCCTCACGCCGACCAGCACGCCGCTCTCGAACGTCACAGTGTCACTCATGCTGCCCCTCCGTCTAGCGCGTTCAGCCTGGGTATGACGTTGCGCTTGAGGGTGTCCTCGACGCGCCTAACCATGTCGTCCAGCAGCCCATCAACAGCCCGGCGGCTGGCGGGGTCGGTTAGTGATTGGATGTTCAGGCTCTGGTTGATAATCACGCTCAGGTCGATAGCTGGCGCACCGCGCGGACTCACACCACGAGCACGCGACTCCGGCAGGTCACGACCACCACCGAACAGGCCACCAACGAGGCTACCGATGAGCCCCAGCCCGCCAGCGATGAGGCTACCGATGCCGATGCTGCCACCCAGGAATCCGATACTGCCAAGGTTCGCGCCACCAAGGATGCTGCCAGCGCCCGACAGGCCAGCCCTGATGAGCCCCGGAATGTCGCCGTCCTGCAACGCCTTGATAGTGGCGTCACCGAACGCGAAGCCAGCCTGCACCACCGTGTTAGCGAACCGGTCAGCAGCATCCTTCAGCTCTCGCTCAGTCTTACCCTCGTACTCCGGGGTCGCGCCACCGAAGATGGTTTGCAGCGTCGGCCGCCACGTCATCCTCTCAAGCTCGCGTTTCAGAGAACCTATCAGCGACTCGGCGACGGCGCGGCCAGCGTCGTCACCCGCTGTGCGCCACTGCTCCTCGGCCTTAGTTATGTCGGCCTGTACGTCGGCGATGCTGCGTCCAGAGTCAGTAATGCGCTCAAGCGCTTCGGTTAGGGTGATGCCTTCGCGCGCGGCCAACCTCATCACGTCACTCTGGAGCTGCAGCTGCTGCGTGTACGTTCTGGCGTTCTCCCCGCCGAACCTGAGGGCGGCGATGCGCTCAGCCTCACTCCGAGCGAAGTCGGCCAGCAGCTGGTTGTTAGTGGCCGCTGCCGCCTCGCGAGCCATGATCAGCTCACGCTCCGCCCGCACAGCCCGATCCGTGTTCGTGGTCGTCAGGTCCATGGAGCGCATGCGGTCAGCCTGCCGCGCCACATCCGCATCAAGGTAAGCAGAGTGCTGCCCGTAGAGCGTCCCGTCAGGCGCGCCCTGGTTGTAGGCGTTCATGATGTTGCGAATCTCCGCCTGGCGACGGTTCTCCCTCATAACCCTCAGCGCTGCCAACTCGTCGATAAGGGATTGAGTTTCCTCCATCTCCGCGAACCAGGCGTTATCCCACTCCACGGCGCGGATGATGGGCGCCCTAGCTACAGCCGCTAAGTGCTCGCTCTCTCGCCTCTGCTGAGCGATTCGGGCCTCGTTGTGCGCCCGTATCGCCATGTCCTCAAGCTGCTGGCGTTCTTCGAACCAGGAGTTATCCCACTCTTCAGCGCGGATGAACGGAGCGCGCGCCACGGCTGCCAGGTGCTCGCTCTCCCGGCGTTGCGCAGCGAGCTGCGCTGAGCGGCTAGCGTCCTGACTGAGGCGGTCTATCTCGTCACGCTCTGCCCTCAAGCGCTCGTCCATGAGTTCAGCCCGAATGATGGGCGCAATCCTGACGGCCCTCTCCTTTACCGCGGCCTCAAACTCGCCCAGTTCGCCTAGGAGCGTCGTGATGAGGTTGTCGCCGGCGCCCAGACGAATGAGGTCACGAATCGCTGAATCGACTGTGGATGCCTGGCGCTCTGCTAGTGTGGCGGCTTCCGCTAGGCCGTGATCGACTTCGCGCTGGAGCGCTGTCAGCTCGACGCGAAGGCCCTCCACGCGCTTCTGGATGGGCGTCAAATCAGTATCCCCGCCGCCATCATCGCCACCCGGTGCAGGCGCATTGATTCGCGCCAGCACGGCCTCTAGGGTCCGGTTGGCAGCGGCTAGGTTCGTCTCTGCCGTACTCATGGCGGTGCCTGTGGTTTCAACTGCGCTAGTTAGTTGACTGGTTGCGTCGTCGAGTGCGCGCGTGACTTCCGGCGGTATTGGCACGCCCTCAGGTAGGCGCCCTGAGTCCAGCACGAACCGGCGCGATACCTCGTCGAACTTGATTGCTGCCGCGAACAACGCCGTGCCAGGAGCGTTAAGGCTGTTCTGCAGAGTGCGTAGTAACGGCTCCGCGCCGACCTGCACGCCAGCCATGCCCTGGAACGTGCCAGGGCCGCGTAGGGCGGTGTCCGCGATGTTGGCGCGGTCCATCTCGGCTTGCGCACGGTTCACTGCCTCTTGAGCGGCGCGCAGCTCCTGCATGAGCGCCAGCGCGTTCGCTATGCGCTGCGTCTGCTCAACGCCGGTGTCACCGGTCCTCACCAGGTCGTCGCGCAACTCCTGGAATGCGGTCTTCACCGGCCCGTCAACCTGCTCAATGACCTCACCTAAGGCGCCGGTCAGGCTGTCAGTGTCTCCCGATGCGAGCGCGTCGCTTGCCTTCTGCGTAGCCTTATCCAGGCTGTCCGTCCTACCACTTAGTGCGGCCGCTAGGCCAGCGACAGCCGTCACGCCAAGCACGATCCAGCCTGTAGGCCCAAACGACAGTAGGCCCAAGCCCGAGAGGCCGCGCAAGGCTGCCCTGATGGCCACGATGCCGCTAGCTAGTGCGGTTGCGCCGGTCGCAGCGCCGGTCATGGCGATGCCGGCGTTCTTCACCGGCGTCGGAAGGGCATTCACGACCCGCAACGTCTCACCGAACCCCTGCGTCAGCGGAGTGACCACCTTCAGGGCCAGGTCACCGGCGGTCTGGCGAAAGATGCTCGTTTGCCGCGTGACCTCAGCCTGCGCTCTAGGTAGACCCTGCAGGATGCGGTCCAGGTCTTCTATCTCGTACCGCGTCTCGTGATAGATGGCGTTAACGCGCGCCTGCATGCGTTCCTGGTCGGTGAGTTGCTCGACGGTTTTGCCGATGTCGCGGGCGTACGAGCGTTCCGCCTCACCAAGCCCAGCGATGATGCCCGAACTACGAAGCAGAACACTGTTGCCGCTGACAACGGCGGTCGTCACGTTCTGGAACGCGCCCGCAATATCCACACCAGCCGCAGCAGCCGAAGCGCCAGCGGTCAGGAGGGTCTTCTCGACCATCTCCAGGTTTGCGCCCTGCCGGAGCATGGTGGTGGCACTATCCTCAATGATGTTGGCTGCAACGCCGAAACGGTCTGAGAGGCGCTGCACCATACTGGCGCCCTCAGCAACGCTTTCGTTGTTGCGTCGGATGGCCTTCTCGAACAGGGTGGTGGCAGTGGCTGCCTGGTTCGCCTCTACGGCTGCGCTACGCATGAAGGTGAGGTAGGCGCGGACGCCTTGGCTGCCGACGATCAGGCCGAACGCGGTGCCGATGCCTTTGATGGCCGTAGTGCTGTTGGCCGCGAACTTCTGCGTCTCACCCTGCGCTTGCGCGAGGCCCGTCTTCAATCCGCTGGTGTCTAGACGAGTCCGAAGTACGGCCGTGCCTAGGCTAGCGTCAGCCATAACGGACCTCCGTTCTTGGTACCCTCCCCGAAAAGGAGGAGAAATGAGTGGTGCCTTACGTTTGGTTGGAGTGCTGGCCATACTGGCCGGTCTAGCTGTAGCGCTTGTTCTGGCCGGCCCCTTATGGCTACGGGGCGCTTACGTGCTTAGTGGGCTCGTGGGGAGCTTGCTGTGGTTTGGTTTAGCAGAGGCCCTGGACCGGCTTGAGGCGTTGCGGCAGCTCTTGGCTCGCCCTGCTGTTGGACGCCCTGGTTCCTCGATTCAGCCGCTCGCGCCCGTCAAGGACTGAAGGGTTATGAGCGGTTCTCTTCGGTTCTTTGGTATCGCCGCTCTACTGGGCGGGTTAATAGGGGCGGCGTATTTTGCTTTACAGGGCGACTTCAACAGTCCTCAGGTTCAGTTGCTCGTACTGGCTTGCGGAGCCTCCGGCGTGTTCTGGTTCGTGCTGCTGCTTGCTGTCGCTAACATCCACCAGTGGGTAATGCGGTTGGCAGAGGACCAGGGCCTTCTCGATTAGCCGCTCGCGACGACTGAGCGAGCCTCTTTGATGGGCGCAAGGGTGCGCGCCCAGTCGGGCAAGTCGTCATAGTGGTCCACGAGCGCTTGAGCGGCCTCAAGCGGCATGGGCGGCGGTGCTGGATAGTACGCGTGCGGCGGCAGGGTCTCCGCGACCGTCCACGCCTCACGCCGCCGTGGCGGCTTGTTACTCGGCTTCTCGTCCGGGTCCGGGTCAAGGAAACGCGGGAAGAACATCTCCCGAAAGTCCGCCGTGAGCTGCGCGATACCGTGATGCTTCCTAGCCTCAATCAACGGCAAGTGCTCAAGGTAGTAGTCCACCTGCGCGTCAGTTAACTGTCCGAGCGTATCAGGCTCCCAGCCGTAACCAGCGGCCAATAGCGCGAGTTCAGGGCCGGGAGCTACTTTCCCTCAACACCCTCTTCGCCGGGCCAGCCGTTACCGTACAAGCCCTTAGCTAGCGCCACCAAGAACGTGTCCGGCCATTGCTGCACCCACTCGATATCAACGTTCGCGCCGCGCGCGTTCAGGGCACCAACCAGCCACGTCTGTTGCGCGGCCAGGTCCTCGCTAACCTCAGCCTCAAGCCAAGCGAGCTTCTCGACCTGGTTGACGTGCCGACCCTCAATCTGCTGGTCCCCGATCTGAATCGTTGGCCAGTTACCTAGCAGGCTGTTGAAGTCGATGACGCGCCCGGTGAGTCTAGCAGGCGCCTTGTTGGTCTTCTTCTTGTTGCTCATGCTTGTACCTCCAGGGTGACGCTGTGCACTGCCCGCCCCTCGCTCGTGCAGAGGGCGGGCGGAATACGCACGCTGGGCCCGTCACGCAACTCGTAAACGCCCGGCACCAGGCCGGGGTGCGTGATGACCCAATCGCAAAATAAGTGCGCGCCATCCCGCACCGGCCCGATCAGGACCAGCACGGGTTCACGGACGCGCTTGTGAACACCCCCGACCAGGGTGTCCCGGCCGGGGGTGAGTTCAGTGCTGACCAACACGGTTAGGGGTTGGCTTGCAGGTTGGTGACGGTGAACGCGTCACGAATGAACCGGAACGAGTAGCTCAACTGGATGTAGTTGTCGGCCGGGGTAGGGTGACCCACGCCGAACACGCGACCCAAGCCCGCGTACTCGAACAGCGGCACGCCATCCTCGTCCGGCAGCACGAGTTTGCCCCACCAGTTCTGGTTCGGTTGCTTCACGTTCTGCATGAGATCGGTGAGCAGGGGCGAGTCGTTGAGGAAGAACCCGCCGCGCTGAATCGTCGGACTGATGCTCGTGACTTCGGGCGTGGCGACCCGAACGCCCGTGCTCCCGCCGTGCGTGACGGCCGACAGTTCGTTCGTTTGCTCGTTCGCGCTGAAGTCCAGCGCGTTGCTCGCGACGTCCGTGTACAGGCCATCCCAGGACGCCTCGTCATCGTCCGCGAGAGCATGCGATATGCCGTCGCCTTGCGCGCCTTCGAACGACTCCACCAGCAGCGCGGTGGCGCCCATGTTCGCGTCGTCCGTGAGGACCACGGTGACGTTGTTCATGTCGTCGAACGTCAGGACGGTGTTCTTGGGGATGAGCGCGCTGAGCGCGTCAACGGGGATGGAGTTCACGCCTGCGGCGGCGCCAGCGGCGCTCACGACCGCCACAACCGGGGTGGGTGCGGTCGCGCCGCTGCCGAGTGCCCTAAGGCGCATGAGGGCCGGACGGCCACGAACAGCATCGAAGATCAGTGGCATTATTTGCTCCTTACGCGCAGGATGTACTGCGCCAGAATGTCGAGGGTTTCGTTAGCGGGGATGAAGTTGATGGGCCCCACGGTGGGCAGGGCTGAAGTGATACGCCTGACGACCGTAGCGGCGTTACCTACTGCCGCACCACCATGAGCTATGACGCGCACGGGTAGGTCCTCACTGAGGACCGTGTGCGTGTGCAGGCGCTCGGGTTGCATGCCGGGCGCGGGTTCGATGCGGACCTCCACGCCGCTCGTGATGCGGTAGGTTTTCGGCGGTTCACCCACGCTGATGGCGGCCCCACGGTCAAAGGACGCTTCCTTGTAGGAGCCCACCAGGCCGGTCAAGAGGGCCTTGAGCTTGGTTTCCAACTGGGCGGGGGTCATGGCGGGTCCTGGACCTTCGCTAGCTCAGCCTTAGCGAGCTTCTCGAAGTCACCCGGGAAACGCTCTAGTGGCGCTTCGAACGGGTTACGCGCCGGAAGCTCAGTGCCGTTGGATAAGGTGGCGCCGAGAATCACGGCGAGCGCGTACTCCACGTCGAAGCGGTGCTCGTGCGTAACCTCGTCCAGCCGCTCGTTGCTCTGCGACTGGCTGAAGGTGGTCTCGTCCACGATGTTACGCGGGCTGCTGACTTCCTCGCCGGTGCGCTTACGGATGGTCTTGCGAGGCCACGGGAACTTCGGGGCGCGGACTTCTTGTGTGACGCGGGGGGCCATGATGTCGTTCGCCTCATGAAACGGCTTAGACAACCCGTTCAGGAGTTGCGTGGTGTTGAACTTCACCTCGAAGTCGCTCACGCTGGCCTCAACTCCCCAAGTAGCAGCGCGCCGAACTCGACACCCACCAGGTCATTAGGCACTACGGCGGTCACGAGCACCTGGCTCGGTACGCCTTCCCACGTGAGGGTGAGGGTGCTCCCCTGACCCACGCCAACCGGGAGCGCCAGCGGACTCACGAGTTCGACCTTGACGGGCGTCAACTCGGCGTCAGCGCCAGGCAGCAGCTGAAGCTGCCGCGCCTTGTCGACGCTCACGAACGCCACCAGGGTGCCCGTGGTGTACACGCCAGCCGTCGCCGTCGGCGCCCTATAACCAAGCTGATGCTTCACGAACGGCGCCGCGCTCAGGAGGCTCACTAGAACACCACCCGCGCGCGATTACCGCCGCCCGCCTCGTACCCGTCCGGAATCCCACACAACGCCTTATCCAGGATGCCCTGGCGCCGCATGAGGCTTCGCTCAACGCCGCGGGCGGTGTCACGGTACGTGACGCTGGACCCGGCCGCGCTGGTGACGCTCTCGAACTCTCCCGCGCGCTCCGTGGACCGGACGTGCGCCTCCACCCAGAACGGCCTGTAGACCGTCTCGGGCGGGGTGCCGCAATCGTTACCAGCACTAGCGTCCAGCAGCGCCTCTATAACGCCCTCGTCCGCATTCGGGAGGACCGTAGTCAGGTAGTCCAGGACAGCCGCGCGGTTCTTGAAGTCGAGAGCCGCCACAACCTCACCCGCCCTTCTTGGTCCTCTTGCTCGCCGATTTCGGCGCGGCCTTCACCGCCTTGGGTGGGGCCTGCTCGGCCTGCTTGGGCTTCACGCGCTCCACGATCGTCGCGCGTTCCCACAACTCCGCGAGATCCGCAGGCATGAACACGACCTCACCCGGACGCCGCTTAGGGCCATCCGGGTGAGGGAAACGCTTAGTTTGACGGAACCGAACCTGAACCACGAGGTTAGGCTCGGATGAACTGCACGTGCGCGAACCCAACCAAGCCCGCCAGGGAGGCGGACGCAGTGATGGTCAGGACGCTACCAGCCGCCCACTTCACAGCGGCCTTGCCGTTCGTGCCTCCATCACCGACGTTATCGAACACGCCGGCAGCAGCGACCGACTGACCATCGATCAGGTTGTCGACACTAGCAGCGCCCGTAGCGTGCACCCCAGCGTCCACCGTGGCGGCGCCAGCCGAGGGCTCCTGCACATCGAGCACCAACCGCGTGATGATGAGATCCACACCCTCCGGGTTCGTGAGCTTCAGGACACCACCAGCGGTAGTGCCAGTCACGGCGGTCAGGGGAACTTTCAGGCTGTTCGTTTGTGCGCTCACACTAGTCTCCTTAAGGAACCAGGACGCTGAACGGGTAGCGAGTCGACGCGTTGTCGTTCACGCGGTTGATGGGGTTCGGAACCTGCCACGCCACACGGAACACGGCCCTGAGGGCGACCATGTCCTGCTGCGCGAGGTTGTAAACGATGTTCCCGCCCGAGTCCTGAATCACGGCCTCGGTCAGGAGCTTGTACGTCACGTCCTGCCGCACGGCCCACACGAGCTGACTCCAGTCGCCACTGAACATGAGCGCCTGGGCGGGGTCCATGCTGCCGTTGCGGGGGAAGATGACGGGTTCACCGTCGAGCTCGTACCGGCTGGCGGCCTGCATGTCCTGCCGGTCGCCGCTGCGGTGGAAGAGCGGGATGCCGCCGGGCACGGCGTTGCTGCCGTCCCATACTTTCTCGCGGAGGCCGCGGAGTTTCGCGCGGACGCTGAGCGCGCTAACGTGCCCGCTGACCATGTACCCGTCTTCCTCAACGAGGGCGATGGTGCCGTTCTCGCCGAGCACGGCGTCGTAGAAGTCACCACCGCCGCTCTCGGTGCTGCTGAGGTCGACGGTGTGGCTCGCGGCCACGGCGGCGGTGAGGATGTCGTCGGGCCACGCGGCGGGCGCGTTCTCGCCGAACAGCACGGCCCTGTCGAACGCTTGCCCGATGGCTTCTTCGATGCGGGGCCTGACTTCGCCCCAAATGTCGTAATCCGCGTCGTCGAGGACGGCTTCGGGGATGGGCACGATGACGGCGAGCTCTTCAGCGTCAAGGTACTTGTTCGCCCACGCTTGCTTGCTGGTGTTCTTGAGGCCGGTGTCGCCGTCCACGAAGTACGCTTCGGGCAAGACGGAGAGGACGGGGAGGCGGCGTTGCTTGCGGCTCATGTTCGGCGCTTTGGTGCCGAACTGCATGATCGCGGACTGTTGGACCATGCCTTGGATGATTTCGCGGCTGACTTCTTCGGGCATGAGCGCCTGAGTGCCGCTGCGGTCGATGATGCTTGCCATTGGTTGCTCCTTAGGTGCGGCCTGCCGCGTTGCGGATGGCCGAGTTCATGTCGAACCCCTTGCTGCTGCCGCCGCCGCCGTGGGTGGGGGCGGGGCCGGGCTTGGGGTCGGGGGTGGTTTTGAGGGTCGGGAAGTCCTGCAGGAGGGCTTCGGTGTTGGGCGCGCCGTCCTTGGTGAGGTACTTGTCGCCGGACTGTTGCACTTTGAAGATGGCGTAGTCGACGTCGGTGACGTGCTTGGCGAGCGCCGCGCGGAGGGCTAGTTCGGTCTTTTCGGTTTCGAGGGCAGTTAGTTTCTGCGCGAGTTCGTCACGTTCCGCTTGGAGGCGTTCGGCGTCGCCGAGTTTGGCGCGTTCCTCGGCTTTCTTGAGTTCGTCCGCGAGGCGTTTCTCGAATGCCTTTTCTTGCTTGGATAGGCGTGTGGCGACCATCGCGTTGAACTCGGCTTCGGTGTAGGTCTTCCCAGCCTCGGGTTTGGGGGTTTCCCCGCTGTCACTGGTGGTGCCCTGCGGGTCGGGGTTGGTGTTCGTGTTTGCGTCAGTCATGGGTGGCCGCGTACTTGCTTCGGCGCCCGCGTAGGCGCCACGAGAGGCCCAATAAAGAACCCCGCCACAAGGGCGGGGCTACTGGTACAGATTGTGTAGTGACTTACTCGGGCGGGTCTTCAGCGTGCTTCGGCACGTAATACAGGCTGCCCGGGTCGACCTCCACCGGGCGCCCCTCAAGGTCCAGGACCACGAGCACGCGCCCAGCGACCGTGACAGCCACGCACTCGCGCTCCACCCCGAGGTGGTCGAGGTACCACGCGCGCGTCTGCAGATTGAGTTGCACGCCTCATCTTACGGGCTCCACACCGGCGTCGGTGCGCGCTCCATGCCTGCGGCGCGCTCGAACGGGCTCGGCTTACTACCCGTCGGCTTCGCCTTGCTCTTCTCCAACGCCGTCTGGCTGTGCTCCTGGTACCAATCGTCATCCGTGAGCCCGAGCTCCGCCCACTCTTTCTTCCAGGGGCTCGTGTAACACCGGCACCCCGGGTGAGCAGGCAGGATGATGTCACTCAGCTCGTACACCTTCCCTGACCGTTCGGCGCAGTAACCGCACACGGTGGCGTCCATGACGCTCACCCACTGCCCGTACTCCACACCGTTCTCTTGGTAGGTGGCCGTCCTGGCGTCGTTACCGGCGCTCACGCTCTCGGTGCGGACGAGCTGCTCGGCTTTCCAGCGCGTGATGCCCGTCTCGCGCCTGAGTTCGCTCGAGACGCGCCCCCAGCCCCTACCCCTAACGATGCCGTCGACAATCAACTGCTCGGCTTGGAGGGCGAAGTCCGCGCCGTGATGCGCCAACCTGGCGCTCGCCTGCGTGGCCCTCGCGGCCACCGTCAACCTGGCGTTACTCGACAGGCTCACTAACTGCGCCTGGTACTCGCTCAGTACCAAGAGCGCGTTGCGCGCGCCGAGGTCGAACGAATCCGTAAGGAGGCCAGTGAACACCTGATTAGCCTGCGCTCCAGTGGTGAGGTCAAGCCCGGCCCGCACCTGCTCCAGGAGGAGCCGCGCGCGAGCCTCACGCAAGAGCCGGTGATTCTGGCCTTTGAGGTCAACGAGCGCCGTGCCGTACAGGCGCCGCAGCTCTGCCTCCAACCGGCCCGCAGCGAACCGCAGGTGACCATCCAACCGCGCAATAGCGTCACGCTCAAGCAACGCCAACTCACGATCGAACGCACGTATGAGGCGCTCTAACCGGGGTCCACTAAGCACCCTCCTCACCCTCACCAATCACAGGCCACGCCCCAGGAGCGAACTCCGGCACGCGCAAGCGCTCTACCTCGTCCTGGATGAACTGCTCGATCTCCTCATCAGACCAGGTGGGCAGGAACACGCTGATGCCCCTGACGGCGGCGGCGTGGCTCACTAGCCCCTCGCGGTAGAGCGCGATGATGTCGGTGATCTCTTGCTGCCGCGCGAACTCGCGGTTGATGGTGACGGTCACCTCTGGGGGTTCACCCAACTGCTCTGCTTCGCAGTGGTCAGCGGCTAGCTGGGTGAGCACTCGGGATGCCCTGGAGGCCACGTACCGGTTGCTGCTGATGAACTTCGCGTTCGCCTCCCGCAACGCCTCACCGGACGGCGTTTGGTTACCCAGGAACCCGCCGGGCAGGTTCCCGTCCTCACGAATGCGCTCAAGCTTCCGATTGTGGTGCTCGTGCAACCCGCTCAGGTCGCCGGGAATGATGTACTTCGCGTCACCGTCCTCAATCACGCGAATGACGTGCGTGGGGCTGCGTTCGTCCGTGCCGTCCTCAACCTCGCCTTTCACGACCATCTGCGGGATGGCCGTGGACTCTTCGATGCGGTCGCCCCGCACCTGGGAGGACCAGTCGGCGTACAGGAGCGGTAGGAGCTTAGCGACCTCGCCCATCGGCAGGCGGTCACTATCCCGCGATAGCACGGCGAACCGCGGTATTGGCGCGCCAGCCGGGTACTCCGCGCTGGCCTCCACCACGTTGGTGGGCGTGGTGCGCCAAATGCGGCTCGGGTCCGTGATGCTTGCCCACTCGCGCATGGTGCGGTCCGCGAGGTCATAAACGCGCACCGTCCACCGCGTGACGCCCTCACCCGCGTCACTCACCCACGCGTGAATCAACCCGACGGCGTACGTGGGGCTGTCCTTGCTGTAGATGGGTTCTACGTGCCCGATGAGTGGTTCTATGCGGGTGGTGCCGAGGTCGGGGTCGCGGCGGTTGATTCCGGCGATGACGCCCGAGTAGAGGGCTTGTTCGATCATGACGTCGACGGTGGTTTCGAGGTCTTGCTCGCGGAGCGCCTTGTCGGCGAGTGTGTTGTCGCCGCCCCAGTTGAGGTCGCCGATGATGCCGAAGCGTTTGGTGTTGACGATGCGGGGGCCGAGGGATTGCGCTTGCTCGGCCAGCCTGCGGAGCGCGGCTTGTGCTTCTTCGCTTTCGATGGAGGGTAGGAGTTCGGTTGGGGTTACGCGCAGGTCGCCGGTGCCCCAGCGTTCGGCTTCGGCTTTGCGGTTGGCGCGGGTGGTGATGCCGGAGAGTTGCGGCTTGATGGTGGTTAGGTCGATCAAGGGGCTTCTCTCCTATCTGCCGTAAATCCGGCGAGCTGTGGCGGCGTTCGTGCCGACCCTGGCGGCGAAGATTGTGTGAAGGAAGTACCGCTCCTCGTCCTTCGTGTGGTCGTGTTGCTTCAGGGGCTTGTCGTCGCCTCGCGCTTGCGCCTTGCTATCCCACAAGTACGCGCCGTAATCCCTGATGGCCTGCTTGTTCGTGGGATTGTTGAGGAGGCGGTACTCGCCGTTCTTGAGCATCCTCGCCTGTGTTCGGATGCCGTCGAGGACGCTGTTATCCGCGTCTATCACGCGCCACCTGCGCTTCCGGAGTTCGGCTTTGAAGCTGGCGGCGCTCGGGTCGAGAATCACTCGCTGCACGCGAGGTTTCACGTCCGCGAAGATACTGTCGAGCTCGTCAGCGTAGTCACTGTCCGTCTTCTGCTGGCCGGTGGCGCGCCCGTCGTAGTAGTACCCGCGTAACCGCACGGCCTTCGGCTGACCCGCCTTAGGTTCACGCCACGCGCCGTACAGGCCAGCGCTGGTGGCGTTACTGGTGCCGTAATCGATACTGAGGAACAACTGATCGGGTGGCTCTTCGGGAAGCGCAGGGATGACGTGCTCGGTTTCGCTGAAGAAGTCGTAAACGGCGCCCTCAGCGGCTACCCACAGGCCCTCTATGAAGCGCTTGTACCAGAGGCTGCCGGGAACGTACTCGTTCTTGAGGGCCGTCACGTACACGGGGTCCAGCGCGGCGTTCGCTTCGAGCGGCCACGTGAAACCGCGCAGGTTCAGGTCGCCCGCGCGGTCTAGGAAGTTCACTTTCAACCAGTGGTACGGCCCGTCCGGGTTCGTGGTGCCGAACAACCGGGCGCCGCGCACGCTCATGCGCGCCAGGAGTTGCCTGAAAAAGCCCTCCGGCCACAGGCTAAGCTCGTCACCGTAAGCGCCGGCCACCGTAAGGCCCCTGATCTTGCCTTCGGCGCGTTCGTCGTTAGCGCCGACCAGGAGCACTTTCCGGCCGAAGATGTGCGCCTCGCCGCTACCACCGACGTAACGGTAGTTGCGGGTGCCGACTATCGCGCTGATGACGTCCAGCACGTTGCGTTTCAGAGTGCGTTCGGTCTTGCCGACCATCAGGAGCGCGCCGGGCGGCGCGACCCGCACGAAGAGTATCCACGCGATGATGCTGGCGATGGTCTTACCGGACCGGACGGGCCCGTGCCAAATGTTCAGGCGCGCTATCGCGTCACGGATGCTGTCTCGCGCTTGGGGGCTGAACGCCCACTCCATTAGTTCAGTACGACGGGCTGAGCGAGCGCCTGAGCGATGGCCTCAAGCTCACCCTCGGGGTCATCCGACTGAGTGGCGAACACGCCCCTGGCGCGGGCGAGCAGCTCGGCGGCTTTGATGCGGTCACGCCAGCTGATGCGGGCGGGCACCACGTCGCCGTCCTTGGTCACGTGGTCTTCGGTGAGTGGGTTGCCGTTGTCGTCAACGCCGCGCATGGCGAGGGTGAAGAACTGTTGGATCTCGTCGGCGTCCGCGATGGCTGGTTTGGCGAGCTTCTTGGCGAGTTCGAGGAGGCGGGTTTGGATTCCATCATTTTCCAACAAGCGGGAGGCGGCGTTGCCTGCGCTTTTGCCTCGGGCTTTGTATCCGGCTTGTATGTAGGCTTGGGTTGCGGGGAGTCCGCGTGCGATGCCTTGGGCGAAGCGTTCGTGGCGTTGGTTTTTGAGCATGCGGTCTCCTTTCTTTCAAGGCCGTTGCGCCCCCGCGTGCCCTCCCTCGGTGCTGAGGTACAGGCCGGGAGGCGGGGGCGCGTCGGAGGAGGATGGACCCCGCGCGAGGGGGATTGGGTGCGGAGAGCCGGTTTGAACGGCTGACCTCCCGGGCATGAGCCGGGCGCTCTACCACTGAGCTACTCCGCCAAGTGTGGGCTCGCTTGGTCCGCGCATACGGGCGAGCCCAGGGTGCACCCGAACTGGTTGTTGGGGTCAAAGAAAAGCCCCCTGGCGCGGGGTTGCACAGCAGTTAACCGGGCCAGAGGGTCTCGTGGCCACCGGGCGTTCCCAGTGCAGCGACACGAGTACTGGCTAACATCCTAGCACGAGAGAAACTGCATTTTGTCAAGCCCCTACTCATCTACGGTGATCGCGTCTCGTTCGGGGTCGCTGGTGGCCTGGGTGGTGTCGTGCCGTAACTCGTCGTCCTGCTGTTCCGTGAGGCGCTGGATGGTGGCGGCGCTGGCTACGGCTAGTAGGGCGAGCGCGGCGCGTTTCGTGAGGGTCTCGTTCCGCGTGTACCTGCCGTTGCGGTAGATGAAGGGGCGTTGGAGCTTGAGGGCGGGCAGGTCGAGCGCGGCTTCGTAGTCGGCTTGGTGGCTGGCGGGGAGGTTGCTGAGGGCCCTGTAAGCGTTGGCTCTGGTGAGTTCGATGGCGAGGCCGTATCCGAGGCGGGTGTCGTCGCTGGTGGCGGTGGCTTCGATGTACGGGTCATTGAGGATTACGTCGAGGGTGGGTTCAGGGCCGGGGATGGTGCCGGGGGGTGCGTAGTGATGCCCGCGAGGGTTGCCGGTGGGGTGAATGGTGTGCGTGGCCTTGTAGGGCTCCCAGCGTCGTTTGCGGAGTTTGGGCCAGAGGGCGTTACTGCAGGCGCGGAGTAGTTGCAGGTTGGTTTCGGGTTCCCCCACTGGTGGTTACTCCTCTCGGGCGTTCTTGCCGGCGTGGTAGCCGAGGTACCAGCCGCGCGCGTACTCGTCTGCGTAGGTGCCTAGGGTGCCGAGTTTCACGCAGGCCCACCAGCCGAGCGTTCCGCCGAGCATCAGGCCCGTTAGGGCGCCCCACAGGAACGTCATGCTTGTTCTCCTTTCAGGATTCGTGCCTTTCCGCGGGCGTATTCGCTGGGTGTCGGGTTGCTTTCGGCGAGGGCGTGTAGTGCGTCCGTGACGCGCGCTGGTCTGGTGGGTCGCAGGATGGGTTGCCTGGGCGCGAGCTTGTGGGCCATGACGCGCACGCGGGGCGGGCTGATGGGTTCGGCTAGTCCTTCTTTCGCGGCGCGGCTGGTGATGCTGTTCCTGGTGCGGTTCACGCCCGCCTGTTGGACGGCTTTGTACCCGCCGCTCGGGTAGTGCTCGTGGAGGATTTCGAGCTCGTGGGGCGTCCAGCGTGTTCGTTTGCGGTTCTGGCGGGGCGCTGCGTGCCTAGAAGCGCTTTCGTGGCCTTGGGCGGTGTTACCCCTTGCGCGAGGGCTTGCGGGGCGTCCTGCGGCGTTTGGCGGCGTCACGCCGTCACCCGCTGTTCCCGCACGATTTCGCAGCCCTCGCATTCGCAGTCGAGGCAGTGCGGCTCGCGGGTCAGGCGCCAGGTGGTGACGGCCCACCCGAGCACGGCGCCGGGGAGGATTCCGAGCGTGACGAGGACGACCGCCAGTTGAGGAGTGAGGGTCACGGCTGCTCCTCCTCGCTCTCCCCGCCCGCGAGACTCCGTAACTCCCTGTTGAGCAGTTCCCCCAAGACGTTGTGAGCGCGGCGCAGCTCGTCACGGTGCTCTGGTGTGACCTTCTCGAAGTCGAAGCCCAGCTCGTCGGTCTCCTGGTCGAAGCCGATGACGCTAATGGCGGCGTCGATCAGCGCGTGCGTCGCGGTTGGGCCGGCGCCCATGAGGTAGGCGTTACCGCCGCCGTTGTCGACGTCGTAAACCTCCCACTGTTCCGGGGAGTCGAAGGGGTCCATCGGGTCGTCGCCTCCGGGGTTGAAGCGCAGCGCGCAGCCGAACTCGCCGAGGAGCGTGAGCAGGTGCATGGGGTGGACGGTGAGCGCGTT
>JBIQNJ010000020.1:0-9468 GCA_044462445.1 Truepera radiovictrix
GCCGGCGCTCGCCCAAGAGCGCACCCGCCGCGCAACTGTTCGCCGAGCTGGTGTACGCGCCCGAGCTCTTCGCCCATCCGAACCTGCAGATCGAGCTCGCGCTCCTCGAAGAAGAGGAGCACCGCCGGCACGTGCCCGGCAAGGCGTGGCGCAGAAGGGGCTGGGTGGTCAGCGGCCGCAGCCTGGTCGCCGTACGCGACCGCAGGCTGTTGAGAGCGCCAGAGGAGCTTCTGGCCTTGCTGCCGCGCGGCCTTCCGGCCCGGTTCACTACGGCCGAGCTGGCCGCCGCCGGCAGGTGGCCCCGACGCCTGGCTCAGCAGGCGGCGTACTGCCTCGTGGCGCTCGAGCTGGCGGCGCGGGTGGGCAAGGCGGGCAACGCCTATCTCTACGAGCTGCGCGCCGCCGCAGGGCAGTCCTCGCCCGAGCGCCCGACGCTCTAGCGCGAGCTACTCGGCCAGCGGGCCCAGGGTCGCGGCCACCGCTCGCTCCAGCTCCGCCCGCTCCGGCTCGATGATGGTGCGCGAGCGGAGGAACACGAGGCGCCCGCGGGGTCTCTCCCCCAACGCCTGCTCCAGCGCCTCCAGGTACAACCCGAGCTGCACGAGGTAACGCTCAGGGTGAACGTGACGGTCGGTCTTGTAGTCGTCCACGAACCAGTGACCGTTCACCCGGTACAGTCGGTCCACTACGCCCTCCCACACCAGCTCGCCCCGCCGCACGGCCAGCGGCAGCTCGGACCGATCGTTCTCGCGCTCCGCCAGCGCGGGCAGGGCGGCGCCGAGCATGGCCTGATAGTCGCGCAAGAGCGCCGCGACCTCGGCCACGAGCTCCGCCTTCTGGTCGGCGCTGAACGGGAACAGCACCTCCTGCGCCCTGAGCGTGCTCAGCGCCTGCGCGTCGTCCGGCGACCAGTCCTGACCGATGGCGTAGTGAACGAGCGTGCCGCGGGCCCGGCCCCAGCCCACAGCGCCACGCTCGATCTCGCGCTCCGAGCTGGCGAGCACGGCTGCCGGCAGCGGCTCGTCGGGCATCAGGGCGTCCTCCAGCCGCGTGGGACTGGTGACCGGCGGCAGGGGCAGGCCCGGGAAGCTGGTGGTCATGTACGGAGCGGCCTGCAGGGGCCGGCGGCTGCGCGGCGCCAGCTGCACGAACGGCGCCGGTCGGCGGTACTCGTGCCACGTGACCGAGACGCCCTGCAGCGGGCGTTGGCTGAGCCCCATGCCGAGCAGCTCCGTCAGCCAGCCGGCAGGCCCGGCAGCGCCCCTGGAGCCCGTGAGGATCAGCGCGTTGCGCGCCCGGCTGGCGGCCACGTACAGCAGCCGGTAGCTCTCCTCCTTCTGGCGGGCGCGCTCAGCCTCCGCCGCTTCCGCGAAGCCCTCGCCCCCCAGCAGGCGCACCTGGCCGGTGGCCGGCTCGACGAGCACGGGGTCGACGCGGCGGTTGGGCCACGCACCCGTGTCGAAGACGGCGGTCAGGTCGAACTCCAGGCCCTTCGATGCGTGCACCGTCAGGAGCCGCACGCCGGCTCCTGACTGCGGCACCTCGCCGGCATCCGCCTGCCGCGCCAGCATCTCCAGCCGGTCCAGGAGCAGCGAGATGTCGGCCGGTGGTCGAGCGGCGACCTCGAACAACAGGGCATCGACGTTCTCTCTAGCCCGCGTGCCCAGCAGTTCCAGGTAGCTGCGCCCGTTTAGCACCCGCTCCCGGAGCAAGCGCGCCAGCGCCGGCAGCGGTCGCAAGCGCGCCGTCTCGCGCAGCCACGCGAGGCGCTCCGCCACGCCGGGGTAGCTGTGGGCCATGAGCTCCTGGCGGCCATCCGCGCTATGGCCGAGTATCTCGGCCACCTCCCGCAGTTCGAGAGCGGCGAACGGGCCCCGCAGGAACGACGCGAGGCTCGGACCGTTCGGGTCGACGCCCACTGCCAGGGCGTGATGTACGTCGCGGATCTCCGGCCGCTCGTAGTAGCCGCGCCCCTGCCCTATGACGTTCGGCACTCCAGCAGTGGTCAGAGCGCGCTGCACGAGCGAGAGCCCGGCGTAGGAGCGGGCGAGCACAGCCATGCGGTCGAAGGGCACGCCGGCCCGGTTGTGCTCCTTCAGCCTCTCGCCCAGCAGCTCCGCCTCGCGCCACCTCACGTCGGGCAGCGGCACCTCGCCTGCCACCACGTGCAGCTCCACGCTCCCGGCCACCGCTGCCTGCTCCCCGGCGCCCGCCACCAGCGGCGCCTCGCCCTGCTGGAAGCCCTTGTCGGCCGCGGCCAGGTGCTCGGTCAGCCGGTTGAGGAACCCGAGCACCGCCCGCGAGTGACGCCGGCTCTCAGCCAGGGCGGGCAACACGGTTCTGGTGCCATGCGCCTGGGCGAGTGCGCGCCGGAACACGCTGACGTCGGCGTTACGGAAACCGTAGATGGACTGCTTGGGGTCGCCCACCAGCTCCAACCGCACGCCCACGTTGCTCAGCCGCTCGAAGAAGCTGCCCTGCAGCGGGTTCACGTCCTGGTACTCGTCTACCAGGACCAGCGGGTAGCGCGCAGCCAGCCGCTGCGCCGCGGCCCTGACACTGAGCATGTGCAGCGCACGGCGCTCGACCTCACCCGGCGCCAGGCTGACCGCCCCCATGCGTCCGTCGAACGCTTTGAGGGCCGCCCCATACACCTTCCCCAGCGCCGCGTCCTCCGGCCCAGCGCCGAAGGTCAGACGCTCGGCCAGCGAACGCTTCTGGAACAGCTTGCGCGCTTTGGGCAGCGCCTCGTTGCCGAGATACCTGGCCGCCTCGTGAAGGGGGTGGCGAGGCTCCTGGGCTAGCAGCAGGATGCTCTGGAGCTCCGTCTCGAACAGCGCCTGGGCCTCCCACTCGGCCATGACGCTGAAGCCGGGGTCAAGCCCTAGCTGCGGGGCGTTGAGCCTCAGGCCGGCGATCATGAAGCCGTGGATGGTCGTGAGCAGCGCGCCCTGGAGCTCGCCTCTGGCCACGTCGAAGTGCGCTCGACTGCCGTGCGCGGCGCGGAAGAGCCCCTGTAGGTACTCACCCTCGCGCTGAACGCTTGTGATGGCCTCCCCCACCCGTTGACGCAGCTCGTCTGCGGCTGCGCGGGTGAAGGTGACGCCGGCTATGCGCCGCAGCGGCACACCGCCGTCCACGAGTTGCAGGTAGCGCAGCACGAGGCTGGTCGTCTTGCCCGTGCCGGCGGAGGCCACCCGTACCGTAGGCGCATGGGCGCCTCGGGGCCCGTCGCCGGGGGGCGCACCCACGTTGGCGCCCGCGGCATTCGCGGGGTTGGCTCGTGCCTTGCGCGCGCTAATAGCTGACCCCCTCTCGGCATACGTCGAACACGGGGCAGCCACGGCACTGGAAGCCGGGGCTGGGCGTCACCCGCCCCCCTAAGAAGCCGGGCAGGTTGTCGTTCACCCAGTCGCGCCTCTGCCTACCCAGCGTGAACGACCTGCCGACGCCCCGCCCGTGCGCCGACACCGGCTCGCCGAACACGGGCCACACCACCACGTCCACGCGGCCCACGTCGTGGCTGCTCTGGCTCAGCAGCCCGTACGCGGCGTAGTACTCCGTCCAGCGGCCACGCAGGTAGTCGCGCGCTTCCGCCGGCGTGGCCACCGAGCCGGGCGTCACGAAGCGGTAGAGCACGGCCCTCTGCCCCCCGCCCTCACCGGCCCCAGGCTCCCGGAGCGCTGCGTGCAGCGCGGCCGACGCCCGCCCCTCCCCCCCGAACATATGAACGTTGAAGGTGAGCTTCTGCAGGTGAGCCGCATGCCGCCCCAGCCACCCCGCCGCCTCGGGGAACCGCGCGGAGAGATGCGTCAGGCGCTCAGGCGAGAGGCGGCTGTTGCGCTCGCCCAGCAGCGCGTCCACCAGCCGGCGCCACGCCGGCAGGTCCTCCTCCCAGTCGGGGCCGCGCCTGAGGGTGTCCTCACCCCATAGCCTGAACGAGCACTCGCTGTAGCGCCGGAGGCGCTCGACCGTGGGCCGACCCAGCGGCGCCGTGCCTAGCGCAGCCGCGAACGGCCTCTCGGGCTCGAGCTCGAGTGGGCTGGCCGCCGGTAGCTCGGGCAGCTCCTGCGGTTCGGGGCCGAGCAGCGCCGCGTCGGGCACGAGTTGGCCCTCCTGGCCTGCCAGCGGCGCCGTAATGACCAGATGGTCGGCCCGCGTCAGCAGCTCCGCCGCGACCAGCTCCGCGCGCCCCTGGAAGCGCCGCGGCAAGGCGTTATGCCTGAAGGCGTCGGCAAGATCGGCCCGCTGCTCCTCAGGCACGAAGTAGTCCTCACCCTCACCGGCCGCGAACGCGCCCTCCACGGCGCCGACGACGTACGCCTTGCGCCAGCGCCTGCCCGAGGCAGCCGTGGCCGTCAGCAGCGCCACGCCCGCGTTCTCACGGCGAGCGGTGCGGCTGTCCTGGAGGAGCGCGGCCCACCAGGCACGGAAGCCCGGCCCAGCGGCACCCAGCCTGGCAGCCTCCTGGGCCTTGGCCAAAGCGCTCTCTTCGAACTCGCGAGGCAGCTCGCCGCCCGCGCCCACGACCTCCTGCAGCAGCCTGCGCCCCCAGGCCACGCTATCGCCCTCCACCTCCAGCCGGGTAAGCCAGCCGCGCCACGAGTCGCGTAAGCCCAGCGCCAAGGCGAGTGCGTCGACCGCCTCGACCCCGGCCACACCGTGCTCGAGAGCGGCAGCCGCCAGCGGCCGCAGCTCGTCTACCGCCAGCAGCCTGGCGGCCGTCGGGTGCTCGGGCAACTCGAGGAGGTCCACCAGCCGCTGCCCCAGCGGTCGGTCCACGAGGGCGAGGGGCGACTCGTCCATCAGTGGGACCAGGTACTCGTCGGCGAGCGCAGCCACGGCCCGGGCGCGCCCGGGCGCAGCGATGATGGCCAGGTCGAGGGGCCGGAAGCCGCCTTCGGCTAGGTCACGCTTCACGCTGCGCATGACCCAGCGGGCTTCGCTGACCGGGTTGGGCGCAGCGTAGCGCTCCACAGCCACCGGGTGCACCACGTCTAGCACGCGGCTGGCCTCCATGGTGGGAGGGGGCAGGCCAAGGTTCACGTGCACCTGGGTTCGCTCCGCCAGCGCCGTTAGGAGTTGCAGTTCAAGGGGGCCTATCTCTCGGAGGCCGTCGACGATGACCACTTCGGCCTCGCACGCAAGTTGGCCCCCCGCCGCCAGCTCCACGGCGGCCAGGCGCACGTCGTCGTAGTCCCACGCCTCCTTGAGTTCCTCGTACGCGCGGTAGACCTCGGCCAGGCGCCGCTGTTCCGGGTCCGCCGCCTGCTCCTCGTAGGCCGCGGGTCCGACGCCGAAGCGTTTGGCCTCGGCTATCGCGCGCGCGAACAGGCGCGCCTCGCCCGGCGCCGGGAAGGTGCGCATGACCGTCCGCATGGCCTCCGCCACCCGCACGAGCGCGGCGCTGCCCACGAACATGGGCTGCAGGCGGTTGGCGCGCGTGAGCAGACGGTAGAACATCTGCTGGGCGCTCATGAACTCGAGACCGAGCGCCACGTAACCGCCTTCGGTGATGCGGCGCAGAACGTACGCCCGCTGTGCGGGCAGACCCACCCACCACACCCGCTTGCCCGCAGAGCAGGCGCTGCGCGCCACCTCTACCATCCTCGTGGTGCGGCCCGAGCCCGGTGGCCCGATGGTCAGGTCGATGCCCACGCTGGGCATCATAAGGGCGCGCCCGCGCACCTGATGACGCACCCCGAAACATGCGCCGCCCGCAGGCCTCTAGCCTGCGGGCGGCGCGGTTGACGCCCCGCGGAGGTCGGCAGACCCCCGCGCTACATCCCTGGCAGCAGAGCCCTGTTCCAGGGGATGCCTACGAGCACCGCGACCACGGCGAGGGCATAGAAGATGGCCGGTTGCAGCGGGGAGTCAGTCTTGCGGCCGCGGGCAGCGCCGATGTGAACAAGGGCGGCGGCCGCCACCATGATGAGCGAGTGCTCCACCAGGAAGAAGCGGGTGCCCGAGTCGCTCATGGCGGTGCCGAAGTTGCGGAACGCGTTGGTGGTAACGGGGCTGAAGACCGCGTACAGAAGTATGCCCACGAGCACCTGGACGTCGACGACGATCGTGAACAGCCGCCCCACGTTGGCGTTGGGCTTCGTCCACTTGGAGCGCGAGAACACGCCGGCCCAGGCCATGACGATGGCTGCCAGCGCCACCAGCACCACAGCCCACCTCAGTATGTTGTGAAGTTGAAGCATGAACACGTACATGTAGACCTCCCGATGAACCTGACGCGCTGACCTCGTGTGCCAGAACTGGACGGCCGGACCCGTGCCGTCAAACCCAGCAAGCATCACCGCTCGCGTACGGCCGTGTCAACGGCCTGCCTACCCAGGGTAACCAGCGGACGCCGCTGCGGCGCGCCGACTCAGCCGCGCTCCTCACCAGCGGCGAAGCGCCTGAGGCCGGCCTGCTTAAGCTGCTCCGCCAACCCGTGCGGGTCGGTCACCGGCAGGCGGCACGCGCCGTTCGCACAGACGTACGCCGTGGCAGGTGCTGTTCCCTCGTCGTCTGCCGGCAGGCGCCCCTCCGTCAGCGGCAGTCGTGCCTGCCAGTCGCGCCGGCTGGACGCTTGCAGGACCAGAGCGGCACCGTCGTCGAACCGACGCCAACAGTCCGCCAGGGCCGCTAGCTCAGCGCTCTCCGGCTCTCCGACCAGCAGCACTTCCCGCCACTCCGTCTGCAGCAGCAGAAGCGTGCGCAGGCTCGCCGAGAACGACTGCGGTGCCTGCACTACGGCCGGCTCGATGCCAGAGAGCGCCTCCGTGGCGGCGGCGACCTGGCCCGAGTCGCCCGCGTACCGCCCGGCCCACCAGACGAGCTCGGCCGCGGCGGCGTTCTCGGAGGGTGTGGCGGCGTCCGGGTAGCCCTTGGGCCGCACGACCAGCCCCCGCAGCTCCGCTGCCGTGTTGAAGTAGCCGCCGTCCTCGTCATGGAACCGCGTAGCGACCTGCCGCGCGAGCTCGAGCGCCCAGTCCAGGTAGTCAGCGTCGAAGGTGGCGCGGTACAGGTCCAGGAGTCCCAGACCCACGTAGGCGTAGTCCTCCAACAGCCCCTCGACCGTGCGGGCACCCCGGCTCCACACGTGCCACAGCCTGCCGCCCTGCCATAGGTGGTGGCGCAGGAACGACGCGTTGGCGCGTGCCAGGCCTAGCAGCCGTTCGTCATGCATGAGCCTGCCTGCGGCGGCCAGTGCGCCCAGCGCGAGGCCGTTCCACGATGCCAGGGCCTTGTCGTCCACCGCCGGCCGCGTCCGCCTGGAGCGCCGCTCCCTCAACGCCTCGGCCGCACGTGCCAGGTGGCCGCCCGCCTCGTCTTCGCTGATGCCGAAGCGGTGGGCGAGGTCGGTCACCGAAGCGGCCTGGCGCAGGACGTTGGCGCCCTCGAAAAGGCCCGGGGTGACCACGTCGTAGAAGGCGGCCGCGAGGTCGGCCATGAGCGGGGCGTCGGTGGCGCCGGCCGCGGTGATGACGGTCCTCAACTCCTCCTCGGTCCACACGTAGTAGGCGCCCTCCGCGCCGTCCTGGTCCGCGTCCAGCGCGCTATAGAAGCCGAGTTCGGCGCCACCGTATTTGCCCGCGTCCGTGCGCCCCGGATCGAACCCGAGCTCCCGAACGAGCCAGTCTGCTACGCCGAGCGCCACCTGGCGCAGCTCCTCGTCACCGGTGAGCGCGTAGGCCGTGGCGTAGTTACGCAACATGGCCGCGTTGTCATAGAGCATCATCTCGAAGTGCGGCACGCGCCACGCCTCGTCCACCGAGTAGCGTGCGAAACCGCCGCCAAGCTGGTCGCGGATGCCGCCCCTGGCCATGGCCCTCAGGCAGCGCAGCGCCAGGCCGAGGTTCTCGTCAGCAGGGTGCGCGAGCAGAAGCCGCACCGTCTCGTGCGGTGGGAACTTCGGAGCGCCCCCGAAACCGGCGTTGGGACGGTCTTCGATGCTCGCAAGTCTCGCGGTGACCTGCCGGGCGAGCTCGGCGGCTGCGCCGGGCTGACCCCCGCCCAAGGGCAGCTCCAGCCGCTTCAGGGCCCCCGTCAGCTCTTGTGCGGACTCCTCTACCTCCTGGCGGCGCGCATCCCAGGCGTCAGCGACAGCGTTCAGGACACGGGTGAACGACGGCGTGCCGTGCCTGCCTTCGGGCGGGAAGTACGTGCCGCCGAAGAACGGCTGACCGGTCGGGGTTAGCGCCACGGTGAGCGGCCAGCCCCCATGACCGGTGAGGGCCTGTACGGCGGCCATGTACACGGCGTCCACGTCCGGCCGCTCCTCGCGGTCCACCTTCACGCTCACGAACTTCTCGTTCATGAGCGCGGCCACCTTCGGGTCCCGGAACGACTCGCGCGCCATCACGTGGCACCAGTGACAGGACGAGTAGCCGATGGACACGAGGACGGGTTTACCCAGCTGACGTGCCCGCTCGAAGGCGTGCTCGCCCCAGGGCAGCCAGTGAACAGGGTCGCCGGCGTGCTGTCTCAGGTACAGGCTGGGCTCGTCCGCCAGCTCGTTACGAGGCACATCGTCAACGGATAGCTCGCTCCGTTCGGTGCTCATAGCTGTAGAGGGTACCGCGCCCACGCCACCCTGAGGCGTTTCCTGGAGGCTTGGAGGGCCGCGAACAGCCGGGTAGGCGTGGGAAAAGCGCTGTGAGAGGACGCAGGAGTGTGGCGAGGGGAAGCTGCAGGTCGTTCAGCGCTTGCCCGAGGTTAGACGCTCAGCTCTCACGAGACTCTTACTCGCGCGTACGGCCCCCGGCGGCGCCATGCCAAGCTGGTGGCATGAGCTATCACGAACTGCGCCGTACCTACACCGCCGGCGAGCTTGACGAGGGCGACCTGCCGGCTGACCCTTTGAGACTTTTCACGCTCTGGATGGAGCACGCGCGGCAAGCGAGCGAGCGCGAGCCCAACGCCATGGCGCTGGCCACGGTGGGTGCAGACGGGCAACCGCGCGTTCGCTACGTGCTGCTTAAGGACGCCTCACAAAACGGCTTCGTCTTCTACACCAACTATGACAGCCGCAAGGGCAGGGACTTAGCAGAGGTGCCCAGAGCCTCGGCGGCGTTCTGGTGGCCGGGCCTCGAGCGGCAGGTACGCGTCGACGGCAGCGTGGAGAAGGTAGCCGCCGAGGAGTCCGACGCGTACTTCGCCTCGCGCCCGCGGGGGTCGCGTCTGGGCGCCTGGGCCTCGCATCAGGGCGAGGTCATGGACGACCGGGCTGCGCTGGTGAGTGCGGCCCACCGGGCCGCAGAACGCTTCGGCGAGTCTGAGGTGCCCAGGCCGCCTTACTGGGGCGGGTACGCCCTAAGGCCGCACCGGTTCGAGTTCTGGCAGGGCCGACCGGACCGCCTGCACGACCGTTTCGAGTACGCCAAAGCGGAGGGCGGCTGGCACATCCGGCGCCTCGCGCCTTGATGCCGGCCGCCCTTGCATAGGCCACGCTCCGACCACTGCCGGCGCCTCCAG
>JBIQNJ010000020.1:9568-40890 GCA_044462445.1 Truepera radiovictrix
TCATCTTGCATAGGGCCGCGCTCCGACCACTGCCGGCACGCTAGCTGGAAGCTAAAGCTACTGCAGCCTCTCCGGGTACGCCTTCATGCCCGAGCCCTTGATTATGCCGTCTATGGCCGCCTCGGTGGCCAGGCCGACCACGTAGCTCCTGACCTGGTCCTTGACCTCATCGAACGGCACGGTGCGCGCCGGGGTGTAGTCGTATACGAGCACCAAGTGGTAGCCGAACTGGGTCTGAACGGGGCCGGAGGGCACGTTCAGTTCTGCAGCGACCACCGCGTTCTCGAAGTCGGCCACCATGGCGCCCGTGCCGAAGCAGCCGAGGTCGCCGCCACGGGTGCTCGTGCCGTCAGTGCCGTACTCGGCGGCGAGTTCCGCGAACTCCTCACCGGCCTCCATACGGCCCAACAGTTCGTTGGCCAGGTCCTCCTCGGCCACGAGGATGTGGCGGGCGCAGTACGACTCGCCCTCGCGGAAGTTGGCCCGCTCGGCCAGGTAGCGGGTGCGCACGGCGCCATCCGTGGTGTTGGCGTCGGCCTGTTGGCGCAGCTGTTCGATCAGCTGGTTGACGATGTCGGCCTCGACGAGCATCCCACGCACCTGCTCCTCGGTGGAGAAGCCCGCGCTGTTCAGCAGCTGCTGGTACTCCTCCTCGGTGGCGGCGGAAGTGCGCAGGTTCTCGAGGGTTGAGCCGATCTCCTCTTCGTTGGGGGTGATGCCGCGGCGCGTCGCCTCGACCACCAGGGCGAGCTCCTGGCCCCGCTGCTCCAGGTAGGTGGGCAGCAAGGAGCGGAGCTGTAGGGCCACCTCGGGGCTGTACGGGATGCCCTGCTGAGCGACGATGTTGCGGATGGCTACCTCGAAGCGCCACTCGATATCTGAAGCGCGCTCGACGGTGGTGCCGACCTGCAGCACCACAGGGTCGGTACCTGCGGCCTCCTCACCCTGAGCGAAGACGCAGCCAAGCAGCGAAGCGGCCAGGAGGGTAAGCAAGAGGATCGGTCTGGAGCGTGAGGTCTGCGGGAAGCGGTTAACGTTCATGAACGAACGCTACCACCTACGGGCACCGGCGCAGGCACCAGGGCCCTTACGAACAGGCGCGCGTGTCAGGGTCTTACGTCCTTCGGCCGGTCAGCCGGCGCCCTGATCCTGCAGCAACTGTCGGTACAGACCCGCCTCGGCGTCCGTCAGCTTCTGGGGCACGGTCAGGCGCACCTCTGCCAGCTCGTCGCCCCGCGTGCCGTCTGCCTTGGGCCAGCCCTGACCGCGCAACCTCAGCACGCGCCCGCTGGAGCTGCCGGCGGGCAGGGTCATCTCGACATCGCCATCAAGCGTGGGCACGCGCAGAGGGCCGCCCAGCGCGGCGAGGGGCGCCGGCACCTTGACGACCACCCGGACGTCGTCCTTGTCCAGCTTGAAGGTCGGGTGCGGCAGGTGGCGCACATGCAGTATGAGGTCGCCACCGCTGGGCGCCTGGCCCTTGAGCCGGAGCTTGGCGCCGTCCCGCGCGCCTCTCGGGATCTGCACCTCGAGCGACTTGCCGCCCACCCGGATGCTGGCCGGGCCGCCGCGGAAGGCGTCGAGCAGGCCGACGTCGAGGTGCGCCTCGGCACCGGCGGGTCGAGCCGGCGGGCGCTGGGCGCCGAACCGCTGCCCCGCACCCCCGAACTCGGTCGTGAAGCCTCCGCTGGTGAAGCCGCCTCCCGTGAAACCACCGAAGAGGCTCTGGAAGAAGTCGGAGAAGTCCCCGAACTCCTCCGGCGACACGGTGCGGAACCCGCCGGCACCGGGCTGGAACGGCGGAACGCTGCCCGTGCTGCCGTACTGGTCGTACAGCTTGCGCTTCTCCTCGTCGGAGAGGACCGTGTAGGCCTCGTTTATCTCCTTGAAGCGCTCCTCGGCTCCGGGGTCTCCCGGGTTGCGGTCGGGGTGGTGCTTCGCGGCAGCCTTACGGAAAGCGCGGCGGATCTCGTCCTTGGTCGCGCTCTTCGCTACGCCCAGTATCTGGTAGTAGTCCTTGTACTCTGCCACGGCCCCTCGCTATCTGATCTCAGTCTGCGAACACGGTCACGCGCGCCACGCGTACCAGGCGCTGGCCCTGCGCGAAGCCGGCCTCGACCACCTGGTCGATGGTGCCGGGCGTGGCGCCAGGGCGCAGCGGCACCACGGTCAGGGCCTCGTGGAGGTTAGGGTCGAACGCCTCGCCCGGCTGCCCCACCAGCTTCACGTCAAGGGCGGCCAGGTTGCGCAGCAGCGCGTCACGCACGGCGCGCACGCCCGGAACGATACTGCCCGGGTCATCGGTGCGTTCGGCCGCCGTCAGGGCACGCTCCAGGTCGTCGAACACGCTCAGCGCTGGCGCCAGCGCTCTGTTGACGCCCTCGTTGCGAGCCAGCTCGACCTCACCCTGCATGCGGCGGCGCATGGTGTCCATCTCCGCGCGGGTCCTGAGCAGCCGGTCCTCAGCCTCCTTGAGCAGCTCGTCCTGCGCTCTGAACTGCTCGACTATCGTCTTCAGCTCGGCCCGCAGTATGTCGGCTTCCATAGCGGCGTTGATATCGGCCTCCAGGTCGGTGCCCTCATCGCCGTAAGGGTCATGGTCGTCCGTCTCGGGCGCGCCTGCGCGAGGGGTGCCGCCATGGGGGGCGTGCGGCCTGTCGCCGTACGCCCCCTCAGGGCGCTGCTCCTCACGCTCGGTGCTGCGGCGTTCGTCCTCTACGGGCCAGTCGGCAGCGGAGAAGTCGTCGTTACCTTTCATGGTCTCGTTACGCCTTAGCCGGCCGGTTTGAAGTCGGCGTCGATGACGTCGTCGTCCGCCCCGGTACCGGTGTCAGCCGAGGCCTCGGGGGCCTGGCCCTGATCACCCTGCGGCTGCGTGTTGACCTGGAACAGCTGGAGCTTCTCGGCCACCTCGCGCGTCAGTTCCTCGAGCTTGCTCTTGTCGCTCTCGCTGTCCATGGCCGTCTGGGCGCGGCCCAGCACCTCCTGCAGGTCCTTCTTCTGGTCGTCGGTGGCGCTGGTGGCCTCGTCCAGGACCCTCTGAGCCTGCAGCCGCATGCCGTCGAGCTGGTTCTTGGCCTCTGCCAGCTCGCGCAGCCTGCGGTCCTCCTCGGCGTGGGCCTGGGCGTCCTTGACCATCTTCTCGACTTCGTCGTCGCTCAAGGTGGTGGTGTTCTGGATGGTGATGCTGGCTTCCTTGCCCGTGGACTTCTCCTTGGCCGTCACGTGCAGGATGCCGTTGGCGTCGAGGTCGTAGGTGATCTCCACCTGCGGCATGCCGGCGGGCATGGGGGGAATGCCGTCGAGCTGGAAGCGGCCCAGCAGCTTGTTCTGCGCGGCCATCTGCCGCTCGCCCTGCAGCACCACTACCTCCACGCCCGTCTGGTTGTGGGCGGCGGTGGAGAACACCTCGGACTTGCGCACGGGCACGGTGGTGTTGCGGTCGATGAGCTTGGTGAACACGCCGCCCTTGGTCTCCACGCCCAGGCTAAGGGGTGTGACGTCGAGCAGCACGATGTCGTCGACCGTGCCGGTGAGCACACCGGCCTGCACGGCCGCGCCCAGGGCCACCACCTCGTCGGGGTTGACCGACTGGTTGGGCTCCTTGCCGAGGATCTCCTTGACGATGTTCTTCACCGCCGGGACGCGAGTGGAGCCGCCCACCAGGATGATCTCGTCGATGTTGGAGGCGCTCAGCTTGGCGTCCTTCAGGGCCTGCTCGAGCGGCCCACGCACGCGCTGCAGCAGCGGAGCGATGAGCTCCTCGAACTTGGCGCGGGTGAGCTTCTTCTCCAGGTACAGCGGGGCGTTGGAGCCCGGGTCCATGGCGATGAACGGCAGGCTGATGGTGGTCTCGGGCAGACCCGACAGCTCGATCTTGGCCTTCTCGGCGGCCTCGATGAGCCTCTGCAGCGCCTGCTTGTCCTTACGCAGGTCGACGTTGTACTCCTTCTGGAACTCGTCGGCCAGCCACTGCACGATGGCGTAGTCCATGTCGGAGCCGCCCAGGTGGGTGTCGCCGCTGGTGGAGCGCACTTCGAACACGCCGTCGCCCACCTCGAGGATGGACACGTCGAAGGTACCGCCGCCCAGGTCGAACACGAGCACGGTCTCGTTACCCTTCTTCTCGAGGCCGTACGCCAGTGCGGCGGCGGTGGGCTCGTTGACGATGCGCAGCACCTCGAGGCCGGCTATGCGGCCCGCGTTCTGGGTGGCCTCGCGCTGCGAGTTGTTGAAGTAGGCGGGCACGGTGATGACGGCCTGCGTGACCTTGGTGCCCAGGCGCTCGCTGGCGTCCTCGGCCAGCTTGCGCAGGACCATGGCCGAGATCTCCTCGGGGGTGTACTGCTTGCCGTCGACGACGAAGCGCACGCCACCGTCGTCGCCGCGCACCACTTCGTACGGGGCACGCTCGGCTTCGCTCTTCACCTCGTCCCACGTGCGGCCGATGAAGCGCTTGATCTCGAACAGGGTGCCGTTGGCGTTGAGCACCGCCTGGCGCTTGGCCACCTGGCCCACGAGGCGCTGGTCGCCCTTGAACGCCACCACCGACGGGGTGGTGCGGTTGCCTTCGGCGTTCACGAGCACTACGGGCTCGCTGCCTTCCATCACAGCGATGACGCTGTTGGTCGTTCCCAGGTCTATACCTACGGCTTTTGCCATTCCTGACACTCTCCTAATGTGGGGTGAACGGTTCTGCTGCCAGTTCGCATGAAACATGAGCGGGGTGGGCTCATGCTCTTACTGCCACCGAGTTTACTCGCGCTGGCGAGGCATTGTCAATAGATATGAGTGTGGTTGTATCAACTTTACTGTTCAGGCGCCTGCCACGGCCGCCGCAGTGAACTGTAGCACCCTATGGCAGGGCGGCGGCTGCACGGCTGGTGTCCGCCAGGGCGATACTGGCGCTTGAGGAGCCGCGCACATAGAGGCGCGGTCCGTGAAGCCGCCAGAGCGAGGTAGCCGGTGACCGCGCCCGCATGGCGACCAAGGATAGGCGAGGTACCCATGTTATTCACAGTCATAGCCCTGGACGGCACCGACGAGGACGCCCCCGCACGCCGCGCCAAGGTGCGGGCCAAGCACCTGGAGGGCGCCTCCGCACTGCATTCTGCTGGCAGCCTGATCACGGGCGGGGCGCTGCTCGGCGCGGGCGACAAGATGATCGGCTCGCTGCTGGTGCTGGAGGCGGAGTCCGAGGGGGCCGCGCGCGCCCTGGTGGAGAACGACATCTACACCCGTGAGGGCGTATGGCAGAGCTACCAGATCTGGCCGTACAAGAAGGCCTTCTAGCCGCGGCCTAGCCGCCCCGCGCGCCCCCGCCTACCGCTGCGGCCAGGATCAGCCCTCAGCTCACGCCGAACGGCACGACGCGACCCTTGGGCACGTCCACATAGCCCATGTCCGTGAGCCGCAGCTCGGGCACCACCGCCAGGCCCAGGAAGCTGAGGGCCATGTAGGGCGACGGCAGCGTGCAACCCATGGCCTGGGCGGCCGCGTCGAGCGCGTCGAGGTCATCGCGCGTCTGCACGAGCGACCGGTCGGTCATGAGGCCGGCCAGCGGCAGGGCCAGTTCGGCCAGCACCCGCCCGCCCTGCACCGCCACGAAGCCGCCGCCAAGCGCCTCCAGGCGCCTGGCGGCGGTCAGCATGTCTTCGTCGCTCACACCCGCGATCATCAGGTTGTGATGGTCGTGCCCCACAGATGTGGCGAGCGCGCCCGCCTGCATGCCGAAGCCCTTGACCAGGCCGAGGCCGACGCGGCCATGCTTGCCGTGGCGCTCGGCGCAGGCGAGCTTCAGCAGGTCGCGCCGCGGATCGGCCCGCACCAGGCCGTCGACCACGAGCGGCTGCACGACGTCCTGGTTGCTGAGGATGCTGTTGGGTATGGCGATCATGCAGCGGGCCCGGCCGCCCGGGTCGGGCAGCTCGAAGGCGGCCAGCGAGAGGCGGCTCAGGTGCACGGTGCCCTGCACCACGGCGTCAGAGCCGGCAGCGCGGGCCGCGACACCGGGTTCGGCAGAAGCGGGTGTGGGGCCTGCTCCGGAGCCAGCGCCGCCGCCAGGGGCGCCGCTCGGGATGATGCCGGCCAGCACCTCGCCCCTCACGGCCACCAGCACACCGTTCCTGAACACGTGGCTGGGCGCGTAGGCCTCCAGGTCGGGCACCACAGCCACGTCGGCGAAGTACCCGGCCGCCACCGCGCCGCGGCGCGGCAGGCGGTAGTGCAGCGCGATGTTGTACGAGGCGCAGCGCACGCCGTACGCGGGGGTAACGCCCGCGGCGATGGCCCGCCGCACCATTAGCTCCACCGCGCCCTCGCTCAGGAGGTCGTGCGGCAGCCGGTCGTCCGTCACGAAGCCTATACGGTCGCCATGCCTCTCGTTGACGAGGGGCATGAGCGCCGTGAGGTCACGCGTCACCGAGCCCTCACGCACCATCAGGAAGGCGCCGGACCGCAGCTTAGCCAGGCCCTCTGACAGCACGGTGGCCTCGTGATCGGAAGCCACGCCGCTGGCCAGGTACGCCTGCAGAGGAGCGCCGCTGAGGCCCGGCGCGTGACCCTCCACCGGCAGGCCGCGCTGCTCGCCCGCGTAGGCCTTGGCCAGCGTGCCGGCGTGGCCCGCCACCACGTCCGGGTAGCTCATCAGCTCGGCCACCCCCACCACCCGGGGGTGCTCCATAAGGCGCTCCATGGCGTCGAGGCCGAAGTCGGCGCCCACCGTCTCGAACGGGCTGGACGGCACGCACGACGGCACCGTCACCCACACGTCGAAGGGCAGCGCGCCGGTCGCCTCGAGCAGCCAGCGCACGCCGGGTTCACCCGCGACGTTGGCCACCTCGTGCGGGTCGCATACGGCTCCCGTGACACCACGCCCCAGCACGCCGCGGGCGTACTCGGCAGCGCTCACCAGCGAAGACTCTATATGGACATGGCCATCTATCAGGCCTGGCGTTATATAAGCGCCCCCGAGGTCCATGACCTCCTGGGCGTTGGCGCGGCGGGCCTCGGCCCCACCGTCGTTCGGATCGAAGATACCTGCTATGAGCCGGCCGGCGAACAGCACATCGGCCGGATATATCTCGTTAGTCAGCACGTTCACCAGCCGGCCGCCGGCGAGCAGCAGCGTCGCGCGCTCGCGGCCGGCGGCCACCCCGACCGCCGCTGCAACCTCGGCGGCGGTCGGGGTGACGGTGCCTGGGCTCCCCTCACGGGGAGCGTCGGCGCTATGCGGGCCTGTCGAGTTTACGGTTCGCCCTCCCAGGGGCCTTCCACGTTGCTGGCCGCCCATTGCATGCCGAGCAGCTCAAGCACCGTGGGGCCTTCGCCTTCAGCATAGACGACGTTGCCCTTGCGATCAGAGACGGGGCCGGCGAACGGCTCGTACTGCGCGGGGCTGGCGCTCATCTGGTCGACGCGGCGGAGAACGAGGTCGTAGACGCTCTCGGCGCCGACTTCGGTCTCGACGATGTAGTCACGCAGGCGGTCGGCGTAGTTGGGGTGGATGACGACGCCAGGTTCGGCGCCGGCCTCGACAGAACCTTCGGCCATGAGCCAGAAGTAGTCGACGTCCTCGAGGTTGGTGCTGGTGTAGGTGCCGTCGATGACCTTCTGAAGGATGTCGGTGGTGAGCACCCCCCAGTGCACGAGCTGACCCGAGGCGAGCGTCTCGGGGGCGTAAGCGTCCATGGAGGCGTAGTGCGAGAAGGAGGTGAGGCCGCGGGCGGCGGCCACCTGCGGCACGGTGGGGGTGTCCTCGGTGTAGGCGAACACGTCGGCGCCGTCGGCGATGAGCGCCTCGGTGGCCTCGGTGGCGCCGGCCGGATCGAACCAGTTGTAGATCCAGCGCACCACGACCTTGGCGTCGGGGTTCACTTCCTGCACGCCGAGCGCGAAAGCGTTGATATGGCGCTTGACCTCGGGTATGGGGAAGGCGGCGACGTAACCGACGGTGTTCGTCTCGGTGATGGCGCCGGCGATCAGCCCGTTGAGGTAGTACACCTGGTAGAAGTCGGCCATGTACGTGAGCACGTTGGGGGCGCGCTCCACACCGGTGGCGTGGCCGAAGATGACGTCGGGGTAACGCTCGGCAGCGGCCAGGATGCCGTCGCCGAAGCCGAAGCTGGTGCCGAAGATGACGTTGCAGCCGTCGGCCACGAGCTGGTCGACGGTGGCTTCCACATCGGCCTCTGCGACTGCCTCGACGTAGGCGGTCTCGATGCCGGGCAGGTCGGCTGCGGTCTGCAGGCGACCCAGGTCGTGCGCGTAGGAGTAACCGTAGTCACCTACGGGGCCGATGTAGATCCAGCATGCCTTGATGTCGTCTCGCTGGGCGAAGGCAGAGCTGGTCAAGAGGGCTAGTGCCAGGATGGCAACTCGACGGATGTGCCGCATTACGACCTCCAGTGGACCCGGCCGGGGCTCTCGTCTCCCGGTAACGGTGTCCGCAAGCGTCAAAGGTGGGTGAACCCACCTCGCCCACCGGAAGCCCGCTGCTTCCGGTCGTGGCCTAAGGATCAGCGCTCTCCTCGGCGGTAGGGCGTCCCGAGAGCCTCGGGGGCGCCCACCGCGCCGCGGCCGCTGCGCAGCGCTATGAAGGTGAGCGCCAGCACGGTGACCAGGTACGGGAGAACGGTCAGCAGCTCCGGCGGCAAGACCCCTTGCAACCGGAAGGAGAGGGTGAAGAAGGCCCCGAAGAGCAGGGCGGCCGGCACCGCCCGCAGCGGGTGCCAGAGAGCGAGGATGGCGAGGCCGAGAGCTATCCAGCCGAGGCCGTTGGTGATGTTCTCGCCCCAGGAGGGCCGGTAGGCCAGCGAGAAGTAGGAGCCTGCCAGACCCGCGAGGGCGCCGCCGAACACGACCGCGAGGAAGCGCACGCGCCTGACGGCGATGCCGGCCGTGTCGGCCGCGGCGGGAGACTCGCCCACCGTCCTCACCGTGAGGCCGGGGCGGGTTCGGAAGAGGAAGAGCCAGATGAGCGCCGCTGCGACGAGCGCCACGTAGGTGAGCGGGTACTGATCGACGAAGAGCGCCGGACCGATGACGGGTATGTCGGACAGCACCGGCACGGTCACGAACCCCATGGGCTTCGCCAGCGGCCGCCCCACCCAGTCGCGGCCCAGCAGGTTGGCGAGGCCCACGCCGCCGAGCGTGATGGCCAGCCCGCTGACGTACTGGTTGGCGGCGATGGTGACCGAGAGGAAGGCGTGCAGCGCGGCTGCGAGCATGCCTGCGGCTACGGCTGCGGCCACCCCCAGCATGAGCTCGCCCGAGGCCTGGGCGGCGATGAAGCCCGCCACGGCCCCCAGCATCATCATGCCCTCCATACCCAGGTTGACGACGCCGGAGCGCTCCGCCACGATCTCGCCCAGGGCCGCCAGAAGCAGGGGCGTACCGAACGCCAGTGCGCGGGCGACGGTGGTCGTTAGCAGTTCTAATTCCATCTCAGGAACCTGCCTCCGGCTCAACGAGTGTGTCTGGGGGAGTGGCGCGCCTGGATGACCCTGCACGCCGCCAGACCGGACGATACGACAGAAGCGGCTCGGACGCCACTAGTAGGAGCAGCGTGACGCCGATGATGACGTCGGTGATCTGGAAGGGTAGTTGCAGGCTGACCTTGATGACGTCGCCTGCAGCGAACACCCAGCCCAGCAGGGGCGCCGTTATGAGCGTGGCCCACGCGCGCTGGCGCGCCAGCAGCGCCACAAGTATGGCCGTGTAGCCGTAACCCATGGAGACGCTGGTGGGCTCTATCAGGCGGTGGTGGATGCCGGCCACCTCGCCGGCCCCGGCCAGGCCGGCCACGCCCGCCGCCAGGGCCGCCAGGGCCAAAGTGGTGGGCAGCAGCTTGATGCCGGCGTAGCGCGCGGCGTCGGGACCGTCGCCCATGACCCTGATGGAGAAGCCCAGCCGTGTGTGACGCAGTAGCCAGGTGATGAGCAGCGCAGCGGCCACACCTAGCACGAGCGTGGGTATATGCACGCGGGTGCCGTCCCAGAGAGGGAGGTAGGTCTCGCGCGGGAAGCGGTCCGTGTAGCTGAAGCCCGTGACGCTGCGGCCGCGCCAGGGTCCGTTGATAAGCCAGCGCACAACGTAGATGGCCACGTAGTTGAACATGAGGGTGGTGATGATCTCGTTCACGCCCAGGCGCGCCTTCAGGTAGGCGGGCACGAGGCCGTACAGCGCCGCTGCCACGAAACCAGCCAGGTAGAGGGCGGGGACGGTGTACCAGCCGACCGGCACGAAGAGGGCCACGGCGGTGGCGGCGACAGCGCCGGCGAGTATCTGCCCCTCGGCCCCGATGTTCCAGAACCTGGCGCGCAGGGCCAGCGCCATGCCCGCGCCGGCCAGCAACAGCGGGATGCTCTTGCGGATGACCTCGCCGAAGCCGCGCTTGTCCATCAGGGTGCGCTGGATGATGGTGACGCCTGCTTGCAGGGGGTCGAGGCCGTAGGCGGCGAACAGGGCCAACGCCACCAGCAGGGCGACGAGGAACGCGCCCGCGCTCACCGCCACCAGCAGCCAGCTGGGCGCGGCCAGGCGCGGCACCCACTGCACGGTGAGGCGCCCTCTGCCGCTCACGCTTCCAGGCTCCCTGCCATGAGAAGCCCGAGCCGCTGAACGCCCTCGGACGAGCTGGCCTCGGCCACGGACATCGTTCCGGCTACGCGCCCCCCGAACATCACCAGCAGACGGTCCGACAGCTTCATGAGTTCGTCTATGTCTTCGCTGATGACGACCACGGCCGCGCCCCGGCTGCGCTGGGCGAGGAGCAGCTCGTGTGTGTGGTTGGTGCTGCCGATGTCCAGCCCGTAGGTCGGGTGCGAGGCCACCACCAGGCGTGGCTTGCCGGACAACTCGCGCGCCAGCACGATCTTCTGGACGTTGCCGCCCGACAGGGTGCGGGCCGGCGTGCGCAGGCTGGGGGTACGGATGTCGAACTGCTTCACCGCCTGAGTGGCGAACTCCTCGGCTTTGCGCCAGTCGATGAGGACGCCGCGCGCGAACGGCTGGTCGCGCACCTGGCGCAGCACCAGGTTCTCCATGACGCTCAGGTCGCCTACCACCCCTTCAGTGCGGCGGTCCTCCGGTATGTAGGCCACGCCCGCGGCGCGCACCTCACGGGGCGTCAGGCTGCCCAGCTCGAGGCCACCCAGCTTGACGCTGCCGCTGGTAGGTCTGGCCAGCCCGGCCAGCACCTGCGCCAGCTCGCTCTGGCCGTTGCCGGCCACGCCGGCGATACCCACGACCTCGCCGGGGCGCACGGCGAAGGTGGTGCCTCTCAGCGCGTCCGAGCCGCGGGCACCCTTGAGCCACACGTCGTGCACTACCAGCAGAGGGTCCTGCTTGGGCACCACCCCCAGGCGCTGGGGCGTGGCCACCTGACGACCGACCATCAGGCGCGCCAGCTCCGAGGGGTCGGCCTCGCCCCTGGCCAGCCGACCGACCACCTTGCCGCCGCGCAAAACGGTGATGCGGTCCGCCACGCGCTGAACCTCTGCCAGCTTGTGGCTGATGAACAGCACGGAGCGGCCGTCGGCCCGCATGCGCTCCACGACGTCGAAGAGGGCGTCTGCCTCCTGCGGGGTCAGCACGCTGGTGGGTTCGTCGAGGATGAGGAGCCTGGCCCCCTGCATTAGGGCCTTGAGGATCTCTACCCGCTGCTGCTCGCCCGGCGAGAGGGAGCTGACGCGGGAGTCCATATCGACGTCCAGCCTGTAGCGCTCCGTTAGCTCGGCGGCGCTGGTGCGCAGGTGCCTGGTGGGACGCCAGAACGGGGCGTCGGGCTGACCCAACGCCAGGTTCTCGGCCACGGTGTGGCGTCTGGCCAGGTGGAAGTGTTGCGCTACGAGTCCGAGGCCAAGCTCCATGGCGTGCCTGGGGTCCTTGATGCGCATGGCGCTGCCCTCTAGTACGATCTCGCCCTCATCGGGTTGCAGCAGCCCGTAAAGCATGCTGATCAGGGTGGTCTTGCCCGCACCGTTCTCGCCCAGCAGCGCGTGCACCTCGCCGGGCATGATGTCTAGGCCTATGCCGTCGGCGGCTACCACCCCGGGGAAGCGTTTGGTCAGCCCACGGGTGCTCAAAAAAGGCAGCGCGGCGCCCGCTTTGTCTACTTCGGGCATCCGCACTGCTTCAACCTAACACGGTTGTTGGTGGCGGCTCCCGGGTAGGGGCCGCCGGCGTATCCAAGCTCAGGCGAGCGGTGAACTGGCGCCTTCCTGGCGCGCGTAGTAGGGGTTCTCGCCCGTGCTGTGGTCGGTCACGTCCTGCACTCCGGTGATCTCCGGAACGTGCTCACGCAGCATGCGGTCGATGCCCTGCTTGAGGGTGACGTCGGCCGCGCCACAGCCGTGGCAGCCGCCGCCGAAGCGGATGAGCGCCACGCCGTCGCGCACGCCTTCGAGGGTGACGGCGCCGCCGTGGCTGGCCACGCCGGGGTTTATCTGGCGGTCGATGACGTCCTGCACCTTCTGGGTGAGGGGGTCATCCCAGGTGGCGCCCGCGAAGAAGAGGCGGAAGCCGGACTGCATGACGCCTTCCACGAAGTCTACGGTGGCGCCGTCCAGCTGGCCGGCACTGAGGCGGTCGAGATAGACGTCGAAGCCTGCCTCGCTCTGTACCTGGTCGTCGTCGCGCTTGTCTTCGGGCTTGACGAGCCATAGGCGCTGCTCCGCGCGGTTACCTGCTATGCGCAGAGCGGTGACGCCTTGGCTACGCTGCGCCTCGATGAAGTGCAGCACGCGGTCTTTGGCGGTGGCGGTGAAGCTGATCACGAGCCTAGAGTACCCGATGCCGCGCGCCGCTACAGGACCTGCATGACGTAGTTGTCGGTGGCGCGCTCGAGACCCTCAAGGTTGGCCACGTACACGCCGCGGGTACCCTCGAGTGCGCCGTCGCTGCGGAGCTCCCCGAGGATGCGGGTGATGGTCACGCGGCTGGAGCCGGTGAGGTCGGCGAGGTCCTCGTGAGTGAGCGCCAGGGGGAGCTTGACGCCGCCCTGGGCGCTGTCGGAGGGCAGACCGAACTGGTGAGCGAGCCGCAGGAACGCGCGGGTGACACGGGCGCCGACGGGCATCTCGGCCTCGTCGAGCATCTCACGGGAGCGCCGCAGCTGGCGCGCCAGGCTGCGCAGCACGTAGTCGCGAAGGGTGCGGTCGTTCATGGCCTGCTGCGGGTCGAGCGGCGTCAGGCAGGCGTCGTGAACGGCGACCACCGTCTCGGCGTGCTTGCCGCCGTCGAGCGCAGACAGGCCGAGCACATCACCGGCGCCGTAGAGGTCTGCTATGCGGTCGCGGCCCAGGCTGGTGGGCACGACGGCCTTGAGAACGCCGTGGTTGACGATGTAGAGGCTGCTGGCCTCGCGGTCGGCTTCGTACAGCACCTGGCCAGGCTCGAGCGTGCGAGTGGGCAGCGCCAACCCGGAGGGCACTATCACGGGCGCCTGGCAAGTGCTCGGGGTTTCGATGATGTCGAAGGTGTCGAGCATATGGACCTTCCTTTGCTGACAGCCGCCAGGAGCGGCGGGGGTGACTGTTGAGGAACCTGCGGCGTGCCGCCGACTGCGGGCGGTGGGGCCGAGTGCGAGGTTGCGGTGAGCGGCCGGCTTGGGCCATCTGACCGCTGCCCGGCCCGAACAACTACAAAAACTATAGCACAGGGGTCGGGGGTTGTCCATACCCCCACCCCCACATGAACGCCCGATGAGAGCCGTGCAGGACGCGAGAATCGTGCATTCGTCGGCGCGGTTGACACGGGCGCCCCCGCGCCTTAGCATTTAAGGTAGATGGCAGCAGATCACAGCACCCAGCCCCTGTCGCCTGTACAGCAGAAGGTGTACGACCGTCTGCTCGAGCATCAGCGGCGCACCGGCTCCACCCCCGACCTGGCCGAGCTTGCCCGCAACCTGGGTGTCCACTACGTCACCTTGAAGCAACACCTGGAAGCGCTGCAGGGCAAGGGTTACCTGGTGTTCGAGAGCCGCGGGCGCGGGCGCTCGCCGCGCCTGGAGCTGCCCGCGCAGGCCACGGGCATACCGCTGCTGGGCGAGATCCCCGCTGGCGGTCTCAGCATCGCCAGCGCCCATGCGGAGGCCTACCTGCCCGACGTCGGCGGCGCCACCCGCTCCGACTTCGCTCTCAGGGTGCACGGCTTCTCAATGGCAGACCTTATCCAGCCGGATGACATCGTTCTGCTGGCCGCCGCCAGGCCCAGCCGCAGCGGGCAGATCTGCGCCGTGCGCGTCGGCGAGGACGAAGTGACCCTCAAGTACCTGGACTTCCTGCCTCAGGGCAGCTACCAACTGCGCCCGCACAACCCTGATTACCCGACCCTAACGGTGCATGGCAGCGAGCTCAGCGTCGACGGCGTCTATAGGGGCCTCCTGCGCGGCTCGGCCGCAGAGGGCATGCTGCAGCACAACTAGAAGGGCGCGGCCGTCTCAGCTTCGCAGCCGTATAGCCCCCACCTCGCTCAGCCGCTCGATCTCGGCCGCGCTCAACCCGAGCTCTACGGCCAGCACCTCATCCGTGTCCTCGCCCAGCAGCGGGGGCACCGGCACCTGGCCGGCCTCGGGCCGCAGGTCCAGAGGCGCTCCGTCTGGCCCGCGCGCGTGCCACAGCGGGCTGGCCACCATCGGCAGCCTGCCGATCAGCGCGTGCTGGCCCGTTACAACGACTCCTCTCGCGGCGGCCTGGGGTTCGGCCAACGCCTCGTCCAGCCCCAGCACTTTCGTGGCGGGCACCCCGGCCGCGTTGCAGCCGGCCAGCAGTTCGGTCGTGCTCAACTCATGTAGGCGCTGCTGCAGCTTCGGCACCAGCTCGGCGCGCGTCGCCACGCGCCCAGCGTTGGTGGCGTACTGGCCCTGCGCCAACTCCGGCCTACCCAATACCTGGCACAGCCGCCCATACTGCGCGTCGTTACCGACGGCCAGCACCACCGCGCCGTCGGCCGTCTGGAACGCCTGATACGGCACGATGTTCGGGTGCGCGCTGCCCAGCTTGGCCGGCGCTTCACCCGTGAGGAGCGTGCTCTGGGCCTGGTTCACCAGGCTGGCCAGCGCCACGTCGAAGAGGGAAAGGTCGAGGTGCGCGCCCGTGCCGGTGCGCTCGCGCCGCCGCAAGGCGGCCAGCGCACCCACGGCCGCGTGTACGCCCGTCAGAACGTCGATCCAGGCCACGCCCAGCTTCATGGGCGGCCCGCCCGGCTCGCCGAGCATGGCCATGAGACCGGTAAACGCCTGCAGAGCCGCGTCGTAGCCCGCCTCGGCGGCGCGTGGGCCGGTCTGCCCGAAGCCGGTGATAGACACGTACACCACGCCCGGGTTACCGGCCGCTACGGCGTCGTAGGCGAGGCCGTAGCGCGCCAGGTCGCCGAGCTTGAAGTTCTCTACCACCACGTCGGCCTTCGCCGCCAACGCCCTCACCAGAGCGGCGCCCTCCTCCGTCTTGAGGTCGACGACCACGCTCTTCTTGCCGCGGTTGACGGACAGGTAGTAGCCGCTCTCCCCCGCCTCGTACGGCGGCCCCCAGCGGCGCGTGTCGTCCCCGGCGGGCGACTCCACTTTGATCACTCGCGCGCCCAGGTCGGCCAGCAGCAGCGTGCAGTAAGGCCCGGCCAGCACGCGGCTCAGGTCGAGCACGAGAAGGTCCTTCAACATGACCGGTGCTCGCTCAAGGGGTGACGAAGGCCGGCACGAGCCCAGCGTCGTAGCTGCGCCCCATGGACGCCAGCGCGCGGTCGGGCCTGTCAGTTATCAGGCCGTCGATGCCCAGTGCCAGCAGCCGGTCCATCTCGGCCCGCTCGTTGATGGTCCATACCTGAACCCTCAGACCGCGAGCCTGCGCGGCCTTGACGACGTGCGGGGTCACGACGGTCAGGCCGCCCTGCGTGACCGGTACCTGGATGGCCTGGAACGGCGGGCTGTAGACGGCGGCCAGGCGGGCACGCGCGAGGACGTAGAACAGCGTGACCTCCGAACGGTTGGCCGAAGTGGCCACCTCGGGGCAGGCCTCGCGGAACGCGCGCAGGGGCGCCTTGTGGAACGACGCCACCATGACGCGCAGGGCGTTGCCCCCGGCGCGCAGTTCGGAGCAGAGCGCACGCCCGGCGTCGGTAGAGTCCTGCTTGAGTTCGATGTTCACGGCCGTGTGGGGCGCACCGTTCAGGACCTCGGCCAGGGTCGGGATGGTCAGGCCCTGCCCGCGGTACGGAAAGTCACCGGCGCTAGCCGAACTCGGGCCGTCGACGGTCCAGCGGTAGCCCGCGTCCAGCGTGGCGATGGCGGCCCCGCTCAGGTCGGCCACGGCGCCGGCGCCGTCCGTGGTGCGGTCCACGGTGGCGTCATGGATGACCCGGAACACGCCGTCGGCATCCTGGTGAACATCGATCTCGAGCACATCCGCGCCCAGTTCCACGGAGCCCAGGAACGCGCGCATGGTGTTGTCGGGCCACAGGCGCTGGCCGCCGCCGTGCGCCAGCACCAGCCGGCTCTCACCGAACTGATCGAAGTACGGGTGGTGAGCGGCGGGCTTGGCCAGCAGCGCGAGAACGCCGTAAGCCGCCGCCAGCACCACCAGAATCACAAGGACAACACGCAGGAACCGCATGGGGCCTCCAGAAGCTCTAAGTACGTGGCAGTGTAACCGTACTGCGGCCGCCGGCGGCCGGAGGCGGGTCTCACAGGCAGACCTTCACGTCGTGGCACGGGCCCGGCACCCCTGCCCCGGCGCGCCGGTCGTATCCTGGCTCATGCACTCGCAAGCCCAAGAGCCGGCCGGGGCGCTGCCGGACCTCACCAAGTACGCAGCCGTGCTGTTCGACCTGGACGGCGTGCTCACCCCTACCGCCGAGGTCCATCAGCGGGCGTGGCAGGCCCTGTTTACGCCGTTCCTGGCAGAGTATGCCCCCGACGAACCCTACCGGGAGCAGGACTACTACGATCACATAGACGGCAAGCAGCGCTACGACGGCGTAGCGGGCCTGCTGGCGAGCAGGGGGCTGGAGCTGCCGTGGGGCCGTCCGACCGACCCGCCCGAGGCGCTGTCCGTGTGCGGGCTGGGCAACCGCAAGGACGCCGTGTTCCGCCGCGTGCTCCAGGAAGAGGGCGTTAGGCCTTACCCGGGCTCGCTCGAGCTGCTTGAGAAGCTGCGGCGGGCAGGCACGAAGACTGCCGTGGTCTCTAGCTCACGCAACGCTCCGGTCGTGCTGGCGGCGGCCGGGCTCGGCCACACCTTCGAGGTGGTGGTAGACGGAGCCTACGCCGCGTCCGAGGGCCTGCCCTCGAAGCCCGACCCGGCCACCTACCTGAGGGCGGCCCAGCTTCTCGGCGTCGCTGCCGCCGAAGCCGTAGTCGTGGAGGACGCGCTGTCCGGGGTGGAAGCGGGCCGCAGAGGGGGCTTCGGCCTCGTGGTCGGGGTGGACCGCGGCGCCGGCGCCGACGACCTCGCCCGGCTCGGCGCCGACCTGGTGGTCTCCGACCTGGCCGAGCTGGCACCGGCAGCGTCCGCACCGCCGCTGGACCGGCGCCACTACCCGGTGGACGAGTGGCGCCTGATCGAGCGGGTGAGCTCTGCGGCGCAGCGTAGCGCCCACGCGGAGACCCTCTTCGGCCTGGGCAACGGCTACCTCGGGCTAAGGGGCAACGACGAGGAGGGAGGGCCCGCCTACGAGCACGGCACGTTCATCAACGGCTTTCACGAGACGTGGCCCATCCACTACCCGGAGAAGGCGTACGGCTTCGCGGAGGTGGGGCAGACGATCCTCAACCTGCCCGATGCCAAGACCATAGAGCTGGCAGTGGACGGCGAACCCCTGGACCTGCAGCGCGCCGAGCCGAGCGAGTACGAACGGGTGCTCGACCTGGCCGCGGGAACGCTCACGCGCCGGCTCGTGTGGCGCACCTCCACCGGGGCACGCGTGCAGGTAGTGTCCAGGCGCATGGTGAGCTTCGAGCACAGGCACCTGGCCGTGATGACGTACGAGGTCACCCCTCTGGACCGGGATGTGCGGCTGACGCTCCGGTCGCTCCTGGTCGACCGTCAGACCGGCGCCGCATCCCCCGGATCTACGGACGCCCCGCCGGAGGCGGGCTTCGACCCGCGGAAGTCCGAAGACATGAGCGGCGCCCTGCAGCTCCTGTCTCACGGAACCGTTCATGGCGGCGCCGGCACGTTCCTCACCGCCGGCACACGCCGCTCCGGGCTCGGGCTGGCGGTGATGACCACTCACGGCCTCAAGGGCAGCGCCGCATCCCCGCACTCCGTGACTGGGCACGGCCGCACCGAGACCACCTACGAACTCACGGCACGCGCCGGCCAGCCGGCGACGCTTCACAAGCTGGTGGCGTACCACGACGGGGCCGCCGCCGAGCTGGACGGCCTGCTGGCCGCCGCCACGTGCACGCTCCAGGCGGCCGACGCCCTTGGGGTAGAGGCGTTGTTCGCGGGCCAGAGGCGCTGGCTGGAGAACTTCTGGGCCGACGCAGACGTCACTGTGCCCGGCCAGGACGAGGTGCAGCAGGCACTCAGGTGGAACCTGTTCCAGATAGCGCAGGCGGCCGCGCGGGCGGACGGCCGCGGCGTCTCGGCGAAGGGCGTGACTGGCAGCGGCTACTCGGGCCACTACTTCTGGGACACGGAGATCTACGTGCTGCCATACCTCATGCACACCTACCCGCCGGCGGCGCGCAACGCTCTGCTCCTGCGCCACGCCATGCTGCCCGCAGCCAGACGGCGCGCGCAGGTCATGAGCGAGGCAGGGGCGCTGTTCCCGTGGCGCACCATCAACGGTGAGGAGGCGTCGGCCTACTACCCCGCCGGCACGGCGCAGTACCACATCAACGCAGACGTCACTTACGCCGTGGCCAAGTACGTGGCGGCCACCGGCGACCGCGACTTCCTGGCCCGGCATGGGGCCGAGATGGCGGTCGAGACCGCGCGGCTATGGCTCTCGCTCGGCTTCCACAACCCCGCTACGGGCAAGTTCCACATCAACGCCGTCACCGGCCCGGACGAGTACAGCGCCGTGGTGGATGACAACTTCTACACGAACGTGATGACGGCCTTCAACCTGCGCTTCGCAGCAGAGACGCTGGCAGAGCTCCGCAGCACACGGCCCGAAGAGCTCGAGAGGCTGCAGAGCTCCCTGAACCTGGGACCGCACGAACCAGCCGAGTGGCTGCGCGCTGCGGAAGCCATGGCCCTGCACCGCGACGAGCGGTTGGGCATATACCTGCAGGACGCCCGCTGGCTGGACCGCGAACCGTGGGACTTAGCCGCCACCCCGCCTCAGAAACGCCCGCTCCTGCTGCACTACCACCCGCTCGTCATCTACCGGCATCAGGTCCTCAAGCAGGCCGACCTCGTGCTGGCGCTCTACCTGCACGCCGGGCGGTTCACGGCCGAGGAGAAGCGCGCCGCGTTCGACTATTACGACCCGCTCACCACCGGCGACTCCTCGCTCTCTGCCGCCGTGCAGTCGATCATGGCGGCGGAGGTCGGCTATCCGGACGTGGCCATGCGGCACTTCGGGGCCATGCTCTACACGGACCTGGCGGACCTGCACGGCAACACGGCGGACGGCGTGCACGTGGCCTCCGCCGGCGGCACGTGGCAGGCCCTGGTGGGCGGCTTCGGCGGCATGCGCGACGACGGCGGCGTGCTGCGCCTCGACCCGCGCCTGCCGCAAGCATGGAGCTCACTGGGCTTCGTGGTGCGTACCAATGGCGCGAAGGTCAGGGTCACCGTAACGCATGACTCGGTCGCGCTGCGGCTCGAGAGCGGTGACCGGGCGGCCGCCTATGTGCGTGGCCGGCCCGTGCAGTTGCACCCTGGCGAACCCGTGACCGTTCCCCTATGAGGCCGCATAGCCGGCGGAGCCCGCACAGACCTCGTGCGGGCTCCCTTGAAGCTTCGGGGCTCTGACAAGCAGCTCTTAAGCGTGGCGGTCCGGACTTCAACCCTTCACGGCGCCGCCCAGGATGCCTTGCACGAAGTAGCGCTGGAACGCGAAGAACACGACGAGCGGCACCACCATCTGGAGGAACGCGCCAGGGCCGATGACGTCGACGTTCTGGCCGAACGCCCGCGTCTGGCGCTGGATGGCCGCCGTCAGGGGCGCGGCCTGCGGGTCGGCGAACACCATGGCCACGAGCAGGTCGTTCCACACCCACAGGAACTGGAAGATGGTGAGCGAGGCGATGGCCGGCAGGGCCAGCGGCAGGAGGATGCGCAGGAAGATCACGAAGTCGTTGGCGCCGTCTACCCTGGCAGACTCGAACAGCTCGCGCGGCACGCCCACGAAGAAGTTGCGCAGCAGGAAGATGGCGAACGGCAGGCCGAAGCCCACGTGGAAGAGGACTACCCCGGGGATGGTGCCGAACAGCCCGATGTCGCCCAGCAGGCGTGCGAGCGGTATGAGCGCGATCTGCAGCGGCACCACTAGCAACCCCACCACCACGAGCAGCACGACGTCGCGGCCCGGGAACTTGATCCACGACAGGGCGTAGGCGGCGCCGGCGGCGATGAGCACCACGAACACGGTGCTGGGTACCGTGATGTAGACGGTGTTCCAGAACGCCCGCGTGATGTCGGGGTTGGCTAGCAGCGCCTTGTAGTTGTCGACCAGCAGGCTGCTGGGGTTGGCTAGGGCCGTCCACCAGCCCGAGTTGGCGATGTCGCCCGAGGAGCGCAGCGACTGCACGAAGAGAACGAACACCGGCAGCAGCCAGAAGAGCGCTATGGCTGCCAGCAGCACCTGCATGGCGCCGTTGGAGACGAACCTCGCGGCGCGCGTCATGTGCCCCTCCTGAAGTTGCGGATGTTGAACAGCATGGCCGGGATGATCATCACGAGCAGAACGACGGCCAGCGCCGAGCCCAGCCCGAAGTCCCTGGCGCCGCCGAACGAGGCGCGCCACATCTCGAGCGCCAGCACGTTGGCGTAGGGCTGCATGGATTCGGGCGCGATGATGAACACGAGGTCGAAGATCTTGAGCACGTTGATGACGGTGGTCACTAGCACCACCATGAGGATGGGCATGAGCACGGGCACAGTGACGTGGCGGAACACCTGCAGCTCGGTGGCGCCGTCGGTGCGGGCGGCCTCCTGCAGCTCCCGGTCCAGGCTCGAGAGCCCGGCGCCGATGATGACGACCGCGAAGCCGGTCTGCATCCAGATGTAACCGATCATTATCGAGATAGTGATGAGCGTCGGACCCAGCCAGGCGAGGCCGGGGTGGGGCGCCCTGAAGGCCGACGCGGCCAGGCGCACCTGGTGCTGGGCGCCGGCCGCCACGTCGAAGGAGAAGCGCCCGGAGGCGTCGGTGACGGCGCGCCCCACGACCTGGTCACCGGCGAGCAGCTGCACGGGAACACCGGGGATGCCCCTCTCGGCAGCATCTACCTGCCCCACCGTGCCGCCCGGCGAGAAGTCCAGCCATACGACGCCCTGCACCATGCCCGGCGCGGGCGCGGGCGCCGAGGCAGGCCCTGCTTCGTCGGGCAGTCCGGCGGCCTGAACGCCGACCAGCCCGAGCAGGAGCGTGTCGCCGGCCGCGACAGGGGTGGTGGTGACGAAGCCGCCGCCGGCCAGCGCCTCCAGAGGAGCCTCGCGCGAGGCGCGGGCGGTCGGGTAAGCGCCCGGCGGCTGGAAGATGTGCGCTACCGACCTTACGAAGGCGTTAGCCGTGCCCACCTCGGGGCTGGCGGCGAACAGGAAGCGGAACGTGACGCCGGCCGCGAGACCGCTGACCACGAGCGGCAGGAAGATAGCCATGCGGAAGGCCGAGCGCCACGCCAGCCGGTTGGAGAGAACGGCGAACACCAGCCCGAGCGACGTGATGATGACGGGCACCACGAGCACCCAGATGAGGTTGTTGCGCACAGCCACCAGGGTGCGCGGCTGGGTGAATATCTTCTCGAAGTTTGCCAGGCCGACGAAGTTGTTGCCCGACGCGTCGAGGGTGCTGCGTACGCCCGTGAAGACTATCGGGTACACGAGCAGCGCCCCCAGGATGACGAGGGCCGGTCCCAGGAACGCCGCGATCTTTAGGGAGTGCGTAAGCGCGCGCCCAGCATTGCTGCCGGGCGCGCGCTTCGCTTGTGCTGCTATGGCCATCTAGCCACACCCAGCCGTTACTGGAACGCTGCGGTGGCTTCGGCCTCGAGCTGCGTGGTGGTGAGTTCCACGTCGTGGTGCTGGAGGAACTCGACCAGGAGACCCCACATGCCCTGACCGCTGGTGCCGCCGAAGGCGGCGGGCTGCAGGTCAGACATGTCGAAGCGGAACACTTCGGCCTGCTGCAGGGCAGCCGCGGACTGCTGGAGGGTCTGATCGGGGTACACGGACACGTCTACGCCCTGGTTGGGAGAGGTGAAGCCGCCGAGGGCGGCCCACACTTCGGCGGCCTCGGGGGTGGCCAGGAAGCGCATCAGCTGCGTGGCGGCTTCGTTGTTGGTGAACTGAACGGCCACGTCGCCACCGCCCAGCACAGCCGGGCCGGAGCCGGCCACGGACGGGAAGGGCACGAACTGGGCCGTGGTGCCGAGCTCGGCGTTGGTGTCGGCAGCGATGACGCCGGCCGAGAAGTCCGCGCCGTAGGCGAAGGCGGCCGTGGGGTTATCGAGGAACGGCTGCACCGTACCGACGGGGAAGCCGGCCTCGAGCGTGCCCTGCAGGCCGTTGGCCAACCACTCCTGACGCCAGATCTGCGAGAGGTAGCCGAGGGCTTCCTTCACGCTGTCGTCGGTCCAGGCGATCTCATGAGCGGTGAGCCGGTCGTACATCTCGGGGCCGGCGCTGCGGAGGTACACGTTCTCGAACCAGTCGGTGAGCGTCCAACCGTCGCCACCGGCGACCGAGATCGGGGTGACGCCGTAGTCGTAGACGGTGGCGGCGGCGTCAACGAACTCTTCCCAGGTGGTGGGCGGTTCCACGCCGGCGGCCGCGAGGATGTCGGCGTTGTACCAGAGGAGCGACTTGTTGGCGGCCTTGAACCACACGCCGTAGAGGGCGCCGTCATAGCTGCCGAGGTCGCGCCACGAGCTGGCGTAGTACTGGTCGACGAGGTCGCCTACGGTGTCATCGATGGCCACGAGGGCGCCGCGCTGGGCGAACTCGACCAGCAGGCCCGGCTGGGGCAGCAGAGCCACGTCGGGCGGCGAGCCGCCTTCGAGCTGCGTGCCCACGACCGTGGCGATGTCGTTACCGGTCGAGAAGAACTCGACCGTGGCGCCGGTGAGGTTGGCGAACTCACCAAGGACGGCTTCCATGGCCGCCTGCTCGTCGCCGGACCATACGCCTGCCACCCGCACGGACTGGCCGCTCAGGTCCGGCCACTCTTGCTGCGCCTGCACGGCGCCGCCTATCAGCAGGGCCGCGAGGACTACACGAAACAGGTTCTTCATCTCTACCTCCCTAGAGTTGTCGCTATCGTCTAGCTACGACTGGGGCACCGACCACACTCGTCAACTTAGGTACTGGCCTAGCTTCGCACCGCGGTGACAGATAGGGTGAGCGCCGTACGCTCACCCTAGCAGCAGACAGCGGGAAACGCTGTTACACGCGTACTTCCCCCCTTAACAGTAAGAGCCCGGCTAGTGGCCGGGCTCTTACGTCTTCTAGGTGCTCTAGTTCTAGGTGCTCCAGGTCGTCAGTCGAGGAAGTCGCGCAGCTTACGCGTACGGCTCTCGTGGTACTTGAGCTTGCGCAGGGCCTTGTTCTCGATCTGGCGGATGCGCTCGCGGGTCACGCCGAAGTGGCTGCCCACCTCCTCGAGGGTGTGCTCACGACCGTCCACGAGGCCCTTGCGCAGCTTCAGCACCATGGCCTCGCGCTCGTTCAACTTGTTGAGCGCCTCGTCCAGCTCCTCCGAGAGGATGTTCTTGGAGGCTTCGTCCACCGGCGACTCGATGTTCTCGTCGGGGATGAAGTCGCCGTAGAAGGAGTCCTCTTCGTCGCCGATGGGGGTCTCCAGGGAGAACGGCTCGCGCGTGAGCTTGAACGCCTCCTCCACCTTCTCGGCGTTCCAGTCGGGGCCCATAGCGTCGGCGATCTCGGCGAACGTCGGTTCGCGTGACAGCTCCTGCTGCAGCCGGCGGCTGGCGCGCGTGAGCTTGTTGATGGTCTCCACCATATGCACGGGGATGCGGATGGTGCGCGACTGGTCGGCGATGGCGCGGTTGATGGCCTGCCTGATCCACCAGGTGGCGTAAGTGGAGAACTTGTAGCGCCGGCGGTACTCGAACTTCTCGACGGCGCGGATGAGTCCCTGGTTGCCCTCCTGGATGAGGTCCAGGAAGCTCATGCCGCGGCCGTTGTACTTCTTGGCGATGCTGACGACCAGGCGCAGGTTGGCCTCGATGAGGTGCTGACGCGCTAAGTCGCCGTCCTCCACCACCCGCTGCAGGCTGCGACGCGAGCGGTCGTCCAGCTCGGCACCCTGCTCGTCGAGGCGGGCGCGCGCCTCCTCACCGGACTCGATGCGGCGCGCCAGGTCGATCTCCTCGTCCAGCGTCAGCAGCTTGACGCGGCCGATCTCCTGGAGGTACTGGCGCACGGGGTCGTTGGTCTTGACGCGCGCGTCGGCCAGCGCCTCGGCGCGGGCCTCCAGTTCCTCGCGGTCGAGCTCGCCGTCCTCGTCGTCGTCAGCCAGGTCCTCGTCGTCGATGTCGTCCTCGTCGAGAAGCTCGTCGTCTGCCAGGTCGGTGACCGCGATGCCCGACTTCTCTAGGTGCTCCATGAGCTCCTCGAAGTTCTGCTCCTCGGGATCGAGACCCGCCCCCAGGGTGGCCCGCCGGAAGGCGTCCGAAGCCTCCTCCGTGTCTATCTGGCCGCCGGACTCGTTGGCCCGCGTCACCAGCGAGCTGATGGCGTCGGAGCCGAGCCAGGCGTGCGCGGGGGCGTCGTCAGCTTCACCGGCGTCGGCCGTGGGTTCCGCCTTCTTCGTGGCGCCCTTAGCCTTGCCGGCAGCCTTGCCGGTAACCTTCGAGGCCGCCTTGGCCGCGGTCTTCGACGCCGTCTTGGCTGGGGTCTTGGCTGCAGGCTTGGTGGCCGCCTTGGCGGGGGTCTTGGCCGCGGCCTTCTCGGGGGCCTGCTTGTCGGGCGTCTCGGCCTTAGCGACCTTCGCCGCCGCCTTGGCGACCGGCTTGGCCGCGGCCTTGGCGGGCTTCTCGGCGGCCTTGGTCGGGCTCTTGGCGCCGGCCGCCGTGGCCGGCTTGGCCGCACCCTTAGCTACGGGCTTGGGGGCCGTATTGCCGGCGGTCTTGGCGGGGCCTTTCGGCTCGGCGCCGGGCGCCTTCTTGGCGGGCGCCTTGGCCGGCGCGCTCTTGGGGGCGGCCGCCTTGACCGAAGCCGCGGCCTTCTTAGGAGCCGCCTTGCCGGCAGCGGCCTCACCAGCGGCCGCCTTGGCTACGCTCTTGGCCGGCGCGGCCTTCTCGGCAGCGGCCGCCTTAGCGGGCGCCTTCTTACTAGCTTGCTTCTTGGCCTCAGCCACCATTACCTCCTGAGCTCGCCCCTTGCGGTGGGAACTACTACCAGACTCGATTACGCGGATACAAAGACGACGACACAGGCGCTCAGCTGCCTGACGCCTGAAGCACTCTCTGGTTCGGCCCGCGACAATAGTACGTCGGTCACCTACTTGCTCTACCGTTGCGCACGCCTGCTACGCACTCTGCTGACCGGGCGGCCCCTACACCTGCCGCCCTCCGGCCCGCGAAAGTGGAGTGTAGCACGGGCGAACCGTGTGTGCCTGTATTCCCGTGAACGGGGGATCCGGCTCGATCAGCTAAGCCCTTGCCGCTTCGCCCCGCTCGCGCCCTCAGCGCTCCCAGAGGAGCAGGTCGTCCAGCGCCGTCTTCTCTGCCGGGTCGACGGGTCTGGGTAGCGGCGTGGACTGAAGGGCATGCTGAGAGGAGCGTTCGACGCGCGGCCGGCTGCCCGGGTTGGGTGGCTGAGCGGCCGGGGGTCCGGGCACGTACACGCTGCCGGAGGCGCCGGTCGTCTTCTTGCCCCTCCGCTCGGCGGCCTGCTGTTCGGTGGTTATGCGCCTCAGCAGCTCCTCCGCATGGATGGGCTGCAGCGGCCTGGAGAAGAAGTAGCCCTGGGCGCTGTCCACACCCAGGCGGCGCAGGAAGTCGCGCTGGTAAGCGGTCTCCACGCCCTCGGCCACGACCTGCTTGTCGAGCTTGTGAGCCAGCGCGCAGATGGCCTCGACTATCGGCAGCGTGCCGCTGGGGTCCACCTCGACCACGCTGCTCTTGTACGGATCGCGCTGGGTGCCGGAGTGCTCGTGCCGGCGATTGGCGTTGAGGTACGGGTTCGAGCTGCTGCCGCTGGGCGCGTGCCCCGTGGAACTCGGGGTGAGCCCCTTCACGAACGACCTGTCGATCTTGAGGGTGCTGATGGGCAGCTTCTGGAGGTACCTGAGCGAGGAGTAGCCCGTGCCGAAGTCGTCCAGCGCGGTGCGCACACCCAGCTTCTCGAGCTTGCGGAGCGTACGCACCGCGAGGTTCTCATCGCGCACGAGCACGCTCTCGGTCAGCTCCAGCTCGAAGAGGTTGGGGTCTATGCCGGAGTCGTTCAGCGCCCCGCGCACGGTCTCCACGAACGCCGCCTGGTGGAACTGCAGGGTAGAAACGTTCACCGACATGCGGGTCGGTATCAGGCCCTGCCTGTTCCAGGTGCGTTGCTGCAACGCCGTCTCACGCAACGTCCAGTGACCGATCGGGCCGATGAGCCCGGCGTCCTCTGCGACGGGTATGAACTCGGAGGGCTTGACCATTCCCAGCTCGCGGCTGCGCCAGCGGAGCAGGGCCTCGAAGCCGATCAGCGAGCTGTCGTCCAGCCGCACCTGGGGCTGATACACGATCTCGAGCTCGTTGTCGGTGAGGGCGCGCCTGAGCTTGCGCTCGAGCTCGAGGCGCCTGCTGAGGCGGGTGCGAACTTCCAGCGTAGAGAAGTGGTAGGCGTTCTTGCCCCCTTCTTTCACCTGATACATGGCGGCGTCAGCGCTATGCAGCAGCTCCTCGGCGTTGGCGCCGTCGCGCGGGTAGAGGCTGATGCCGATGCTGGCGGAGACCTGCAGCTCCCGCTCGTCGACCGCGATAGGCGCGCTCAGCTCGCGAACGAGGCTGCGGGCCACCTGGCCGGCGGAGTCCTCGTCCACGACGCCGAGGAGGGCCACCATGAACTCGTCACCGCCGACGCGCCCGACGATGTCGTTAGACCTGACGTTGCTCCTGAGCACACGGCCGACCTCGCGCAGCAGCTTGTCGCCGATGTCGTGACCGAAGGTGTCGTTGACGAACTTGAAGCGGTCGAGGTCGACGAACAACAGTGCCAGCCCGCTACCGGTCTCGCCGGCCTCCTCCAGTTCCATGCGTAGCCTGTCCTCGAAGGCGGCGCGGGTCAGGGCGCCGGTCAGAGGGTCGATCTGGGCCCGCTGCGACAGCGAACGCTCGTGCCTGAGGTTGCGAGAGAGGTGCCGGAGCCAGCCCACCACACCGCCGACACCGGCGTAGGTCAGCACGGCGAAGGCGTGATTGACGCCGAGCGCTTCGCCGCCGCCCCAGTCAGACACACCAATACCGAAGGCGCGCACCTGCACGAGCACGTAGCCGAGCAGGCCGCCCGCCAGGCCGCCCCAGGCTCCCCAAGCCCAACCCGACACTGCTACTGGGAACAGGCCTACCAGCGGTGTGTACGCCCCAGCCAGTTCGAGCAGCCGATCGTAGCCGGCCAGGTACCCGAACCAGAGGAGCAGAGGCGCCATACGCCCGACCCAAGATCTCATAGTGCGTCGATGTTAGAGGGCGATTCGCGACGGGACTCTTACGTGACCATGTGCGTTTTTGCACATAACCGGGGTACGGCGCATTAAGAACACCTGACCAACGCCTGGCACCGCGCGCGGTAGCATTCACTCACAGAGGAGAAAAAGCGCACCTTAAACGTGTCGGGTGCAACCATGCAGGTCCGGGGAAGCAAGAGTTTCGCCTTTGGAGGAACCTAGATGAACCTACGGCGCAGTACTCGCAGACTCTCTCTCACGCTTCTGTTAGCGCTGGTCTCGCTGCTGGGCGGGTCAGCCATGGCTCAGACGCTGACCATGGCCATGGCCGCCCAGCCGGACACGCTGGACCCGCAGGTCACCTCGGCCACGGCCGCCTTCCAGGTCAGCAAGTCCATCTACGACACCCTCGTCGAGGTCGACCGCCAGGGCGCCATCGTTCCTTCCCTGGCCACTTCCTACCAGTTGAGCGCAGACGGCCTCACCTATACGTTCGAGCTGGCCGAAGCCACCTTCCACGACGGCTCCGCCTTCGACTCGGCCGACGTGGTGGCGTCCCTCGACCGCATCCGTGGTGAGGAAGCGGCCTCGCCCAAGGCGTCCGAGTTCGCCGCCATCGTCTCCGTCGAGGCGCAGGGCCCGAGGACCGTGGTGGTCACCCTGTCCACCCCGCAGCCGGCGCTCATAGCGTCGCTCGCCTCCGGCTGGGGCGCCATGCTCCCCAGTGAGCTGCTGGCAGCCGGTCACGACTTCGGCAACCAGCCCATCGGCACCGGGCCGTTCAAGTTCGAGAGCTGGGTGCGCGACAACTCCATCACGCTGTCGGCCAACACGAGCTACTTCCAGGGCGCACCCCAGGTAGACCAGGTCGTCCTTCGCTTCGTCACCGACAGCGCCATCCAGCTCCAGGGCCTGCTGACGGGCGAGTTCGACGTCGCCGACACCATCGCCGCCGCCGATCAGCCCACGGTCGAGGCCAACCCGGCGCTCGAGCTCGTGCGTGAACCCTCCGCTCTCGTCATGGTGGCCGGCATCAACACGCGCCGCCCCTACCTCAACGATCAGCGCGTGCGCCAGGCGCTCAACCTGGCGATAGACACTGGCGTCGTGATGGAAGTGGCCTATAACGGCGGCTGGCAGGTGGGCACCTTCATGGAAGCGGGCAGCCCCTGGTACCCCGAGTCCATCCAGCCCTACGCCTACGACCCGGAAGCCGCCCGCGCGCTGCTGGCGGAAGCCGGCGTACCGCAGGGTTACACCCTTGACCTGGTACTGCCCCAGCCCTACGAGGCCCACATCACGGCCGGCCAGATCGTTCAGGACTACCTGCGCGAGGTCGGCATCAACGCCCAGATCCGCATCGTCGAGTGGGGCGTGTGGCTGTCCGACACCTACGGCGGTCCCCGCAACTTCGACCTCACGGTCGTCGGCCACACCGGCAAGCTCGACCCGTCGGGCCGCGTCACCGGCCTCGGTGACCCCAACCGCAACTACACCGGCCTCAACGATCCGAAGCTGGTCGGCATCATCGCCACCGCCAACATCACGCCCGACCACGCCGCGCGCCAGGCCCTCTACACCGAAGCCCTGGAGCGCATCCACGAAGCCGCGCCGTTCATCTTCTTCGGCACCGGCGACCGCGTACACGCTCGGAAGGCCAACGTCGAGGGCTTCTGGATGACGCCGATGCTCGACAGCTTCGACTTCCGCGAGGCCGCTATCCGGTAGTAGTTAGCTCTTGTCGCGCTACCTACTGACCCAGAGCCTCTCTTTCATCGTCACGCTGTGGGCGGTGTTGACCCTGGTGTTCTTCGCCGTAAGGGCGTTACCGGGCGACGCCGCCACCATCCTCGGCGGGCTGGACGCCACCGAGGAGCAGGTGCAGTCGCTGAGAGAGCGCATCGGGCTCGCCCGCTCGCTACCCGCGCAGTACGCCGCCTACTTCGGCGACCTGTTGCAGGGCGACCTCGGCGACTCGTTAAGGGAACGCCGCCCCGTGGTGCGCGTACTGTTCGAGCGCCTGCCCGTCACTATCACGCTGGCGGGCATGGCGTTCGTCATCTCCATCCTCATAGGGGTGGGCCTGGGGGTACTGGCCGGCCTGAAGCCCGACGGCTTCATGGACCGCGCCACGCTGATGTTCACTACGGTGGCACTGGCCATACCCGAGTTCTGGTTCGGTTTCCTGCTGATACTGCTGTTCGCCGTCAACCTCGGCTGGTTCCCCGTCCTTGGGCTGCCGCCGCAGGGGCTCACGCTCGCATCTAGCTGGAACCTGATACTGCCCGCCATCACCCTCGCCATCCCCCGCGCCGCGCAGCTGGCCCGCCTGGCACGTGCGCGCGTGCTGGAGGAGCGCCAGTCGGACTACGTGCGCACGGCTCTCAGCAAAGGCCTTAGACCGCCTGCGGTGGGACGCCACATCGCCAGCAACGCCCTACCAGGGGTGCTGCCCCTCCTGGCGCTCGAACTGGGCGGCCTGCTCACCGGCACGATAGTCGTCGAGCAGGTGTTCGGCCTGCCCGGGCTGGGGCTCACCATCCTCGGCGGCATCTCGGCACGCGACTACCCGGTGGTCCAGGGCGTCACCATCCTGGCTGTTACGGTGTACGTGCTCGTCAACTGGCTGGCCGACCTCGCGCAGCTCATCGCAGACCCCCGCCTGAGGGCGCCGTCATGAAACGCGCCCGCTTCGGCATCATCCTCTTCCTGCTCGTGGCTGGTTCGGCGCTCGGCTCGCGCTGGTTGGCGCCTCACGACCCGCTGCAGCCCGACTACCGTGCGCGCTACGCCGCCGCCAGCGCCGAGCATCCGCTCGGCACCGACGCGCTGGGCCGCGACGTGTTCGCCCGCTCCCTGGCGGGCGGCCGCGTCTCCTTGAGCATCGCTCTGTCGGCCACTGTGCTGACCATCCTCCTGGGCAGCCTGCTCGGCATCATCGCCGCCGGGGTAGGCGGCTTCACAGACACGGCGCTGTCCCGCTTCTTCGACGCCCTGCTGGCGTTCCCGGGCTTCCTGCTGATACTGCTGGTCGTCGCCATACTCGGCGGCGGCTCGTGGCAGACGGTGCTGGCCATGGGGGTAGCGGGATCACCCCTGTACTTCAGGCTCACGCGGGCGTTCACCCGCTCCGAGCTGCGCTCCGAGTACGTCACCGCCGCCAGAGCCCTGGGGGCAAGCCGCACGCGGCAGCTGCTGCGCCACGCCGCCCCCAACTTCGTCGGCAGCCTGGCCGTGCAGGCGGCCAGCACGGCCGCCACTTTCCTGCTCGTGGAGGCCACGCTCTCGTACCTCGGGCTGGGCGTGCCGCTTCCCACTCCCAGCTGGGGCAACGTGCTTCAGGACGCCCGCAGCTACCTGACGAGGCAGCCGTGGGCCGCGGTCGGTCCCGGCCTGTTCCTGGCCGCCGCCTCCCTCTCGTTCCAGTTCCTGTCGGACGGCCTGCGCGACGTGCTCGCCCGCCGTTCGTAGGCTCTTCTTCAGCTAGTCGGTGGGTACGCCGTTCTGCGCCTCGGGACGTGGCCGCCTGCCAG